>JAAHHN010000106.1 GCA_010672165.1 Spirulina sp. SIO3F2
ATGAAAAGATGATATCGAAATATGTCAAGGCTCAAGGAAAAGAATATCTGAAGCTGCATAGATGACGAGCAGTTATCTCTGTTTTGAACATTGATACCCCGTCCGCTTGCGGCGGGGAGATTCATTAAGTTTGCATAAAAAACAGCACTGCCAACCCGACCTGAGCATAAGAACTCTGTCGAATCGGTGCAAACTATTCTGAAGGCCTATGGATGATTCTGAACTCGATGATGCTTTAAAACAATTGGCGTTGAATGCCCAGGATAGCCCCGTGGGTTCAGGGCAAAGACAGCGATCGCTCAATCAACTCCTGCGCCTGCTCCAGGCTTCGGGCAAGTTGGGTCGTCCGTTTCGCCATGAATTTCCTCACCTCTATGAGGAGATTTATGCCGAAGCGCTCCAACGTCTGTTTATTTATATCTGCCAAAAAATTGACCTCTATCGTCCGGAGCATAAGGTATTGCAATGGGTCAACTTTATGCTCAAAACCCGCTTCTTTTATGAAGCGCGTCAAGACTGCGTGGCCCATTATCGCCCCGAACGCCAGCGACTCTCTCAGCAACCCTGGCTGGATATTGATGAGGTGGAAAACTACCCGTATTTGGGCAGCATTCCCCAACCGTCAGAACCCACTTTAGAAGAACAGGCTCGGGACTATATTGAGACCGACCCTGAAGGAACGCTAGCCCAGACCCATATTCGCGGCCGTCCAGATATCACCTTGCAAGCGCTGATTTTAAAGAACTTAGACGGTTACAAGTGGCATGAAATCGCTACCGCGTTTGAGATTTCCCTCCCCACAATTCACAGCTTCTATCGCCGTCAATTGCAGAAACTGAAACCGCAGTTTGAGCAATATCTCACCTCATAAATTTATTGAACCCCTTGAACACCACCATGACTTCTTCTCTGCCGCCGCTCCAGTTGGGCGTTTCGTCCCAAAATCATGCGATCGCCCGTGCCTTCGCTGCCCATTACCAAAGCCCAGCCAAGCGCCAACAAACCTATCTCAATACGCTAGCAGTCTCGCTGGTCAATGACTATTTCCAGGGTTTGAACCTGCCCACCGATCTTGAAAACAGCGCCACTTGGCAGCCCCAAGCTCAACTCTTTGAGGATATTGCGGAGCTATTGATTCCCGGTTGGGGGACAGTCGCCTGTCGGCCGGTGCTGGCCGACGCCAAGGCTTGCTATATTCCCCCGAGGGAGCAAGACGGTATCCTGGCGATTCAGTTTGATCCGGACTTTCGTTATGCAACTTTTGTGGGGTTTGTGAGTGGCATTCCCGCTCAGGTGACGCAAATTCCCTTGTCAGATTTTCAAGATTTTGATTTGTTTTTGGAGCAGATTGCCCAAGCGGTGCGTGAGCCGTTGATCAATCGTTTGGGGGACTGGCTGACGGGTACGATTGATGCCAGTTGGGAGCAGTTGGATCGCCTTTTGGGTGTGCAACCAACCTTAGCCCCTGTCCGGTCTTACCCTCCTTGTGTGGAACGGGGCAAGATCTTTGCTTTAGAAGAAGGGGGAGCCCCTGTGGCGCTGGTGGTGTGGGTGGAACAAACCCCAAAACAAGACCTAAATATTGCGGTTGAACTGTGGCCGATTAATGAAGAACATTGCCTACCGGACGCCCTGGAACTCAAACTTTTAGAGCCATTTTCGGGAGAAACGATGGTGCAGGCTCAGGCGCGGGGCAGTGAGCGGCTGCGATTTAAATTTACTGGGGAGCGGGGCGATCGCTTCGATGTTAAAGTGTCGCACAATGGGCATTCCATGGTTGAACCGTTCATGATTTAGACCCATGGCAGCGTTTACAGTACAGCACCCCGATAAACAGGTTGTCCTCAAGTTTTATGGTTCCCTCCAGCAGTCGGAACTGACGGTTGAACTGCAAATTTTCAACCAGGGCGATCGCAACCAACGACTGGTGAGTTTGCATTGTGCTATTCCAGTGAGTGCAGCGGTTTCCAAAATGGCCAAAACCCATTGGGACGCGCAGTATCGTCCCTTATGTCAGCGGCAGGGACGCGCCATCAAAATCCAGACGGTGGAGTTAGGGCGGATTACCCCCGATTCCTGTCGGGCATCAGCGCAAAAAATCAGTGCTGATTTTAATCAATGGCTAGACAGTGCTGATTTTCAACCGATTCTGAAGGCGTTATATCGTGAGTTAAATCCAGCGGAGCAGATTCAAATTCTGGTGCAAAGCCGCGATCGCGCCCTCCAGCAACTCCCCTGGCCAGACTGGCAGTTGCTTCAAGACTATCCCCAGGCTACCCTGAGCCAAAGTGCCCCTGATGCCAAACGCCCCCAACCCCGATTCACGCAACCCGATGGCGCTGCCCGGTTAAGGATTTTGGGAATCTTTGGCGCGAGTGCAGAGATTGATACGGCGTCGGACAAAGCGCTACTGATAGCGCTGCCGCCTACCTTAGTTGAGGTGCAAATTCTTGACCAGCCCAGCCTCAGCCAACTGAATAATCAGCTTTGGGAGCAGCCTTGGGACATGATTCTGTTTGCGGGGCATGGTCAAACCACGGAGGATGGCCAAGGGATGCTCTATCTCAATGAGGCGGGGGATGTTTTGACCCTGAACGATATTTGGTATGGGTTGCGCAAGGCGGTGGAGGCGGGTTTGCAACTGGCGATGTTTAATTCCTGTGCGGGTTTGGGACTATTGGCACGGAACCTCCAGGATGATGCCCAAATTCCCCATATGATTGTGATGCGAGATGTGGTGCCGGATCGGGTGGCGCAGGAGTTTTTGCGTTATTTTCTGAGCGAGTTTGCGGCAGGGGTGGCCATTGATCGGGCGGTGAAGACGGCGCGGGAGCGTTTGCAGGGCTTAGAAGCAGATTATCCCTGTGCCAGTTGGTTGCCTGTGGTGTGGCAAAATCCGGAGGCGTTGCCGTTTGGGTTGGCGGTGGATGTTGTGGTGGAGCGGGATCAGCCTAGGCGTCTGCCTTGGAAGGGGTTGGGGATGGTGTTGGTGGGAGCGATCGCCGCTTTGAGTTTACGACTACCACTGGCGAGCTGGTTGTATCAGCAAGGAAAAAGTGCCACTGAGCGGGGTAATTTTGTTGCAGCAATGCAATACTTGCAAGCCGTTACCGTTCTGCAACCGAATCATGTTTATGCGCTCTATTTGCAGGGGTTTCTGTCTGAAGAAATCTGGGGCGAGGATGAGTATATTGAGCAGGCTCTAACGTTCCATAAAAGGGCAGCAGACTTAGGGATGCCTGAGGCGATCGCGGAGTATGGTCGGTTAACCCTGCTGCAAGCAGAACACAACGATCAGCCCCTTTCCGAGCTGGACTATTCAGCCTTGTTTAAAGGTATCAAAATCTGTTTGGAAACCAGTCCCTATGCTGGTACAAAAGCCAGTTGTCTGAAAAATCGCGCCTGGATTTACTTTAAGCAGCGGCGTTGGCAGAAAGCGGCAGCGGATTTAAAAGCAGCGATCGCTCTCGATGATACGAACAATCCCCATACCCATTGTCTACTGGCTCAAGTCTTGGAGCAGCAAGGTCAATCTGACCAAGCTCACCAACATTGGCAGCGGGTTTCTGAGGGTGAGTCCCATATTTTGGAGCAAGATGCTTGTTTGCGTCTTTTAGAGCAACGGTGAGCTATTTTTGCCAGGATTTATGTATTTGCATCGATGGACAAAGCTGGCGAGATCCCCCCGGCTGCGCCGACCCCCTTATTAAGGGGGTTAAACCCTCAAACTCTTTTCAAGCCGTCAGATCCCAGCCGCTTGCGGCGTCATCCCCCTTACCCTAGACGCTTGGCGGCTTCCCGCAGGGTAGGGGGGAAGGGGGGATTTCAGGTCTAGCTACACACTACACGTCAATCTTCTTTGTCAATCTACCTTCTACAAAACGTCCCATGTACAAGTCAATTTTCTACTCATCATTCTGCTTAATTCTGCTGAATGCCACGCCTACCCTAGCAGATTTAAAATCACCTAAACCATCGCCATCGTTAGTCGATCTCTATCAGATAGAAAATACGACTCCCATCTGCGATCCGGAATTGCCGCAAGATCGATGTCCCCATCGCGGTGACTTTCTGTGGGATTCTGATCCGGTGCCCTATGTGCTGAGTCCCCGTCTGAGTGCAATTCTTAACCCCCAGCCCACCCTACGGTGGCTGCCTGTGGCGGGGGCAACGCGTTACACCGTCACAGTTAAGGGAGGGCAAGTGCTGATGCGGCAGGAAACAACCGAGACTCAGCTCCTATACAGTGGTGTGCCGTTGCAGCCGGGTCGGAGCTATACCGTGGTGGTCGAGGCGGATACGGGGGCGAGTTCTGAGGATGACAAGGTTGAGAGTATCAGTTTTACGTTGCTGACGCCTGAAGAACGGGCTGCGGTGCAGGCGGAGGTGGCGGAGTTAAGACAACGCATCACTGATCCGGAAGAACAACAGTTGGCGATCGCTAATTTCTATATTGAGCGGGGTTTAATGGCGGCGGCGATTGAGCTATTGGAGGCACGCTGGCAGGAGCATCCTAGTGCTGAGTTGGCGATGCGTTTGGGTAATCTCTATTTTTATTGGTTGCAGTTGGCTGATCCGTCTGAATATTACTATCAGCAAGCTCGGGAGCTCGCAGGTGAAGCACCGAGTTTGACGCGGGCGGTGGCGTTAGCGCAGTTGGGGCATGTTCAGGCGAAAAAGCGTCAACCTGAAGCGGCGATCGCGTCTTGGCAAGCAGCTCAAGCGATTTATCGGGCGCGGGGGGATATTGAAAAGGTGGAGGAGTTGGATGGGTATATTAATGCTCAATAACCACTTCCGTAGGGAGTAGAAGTTTTTTGCTTGGTTTGCATAAAAATGTGTGCGATTAAGTAGACGAAGTTCTAGAGCGGTTTAATCTGCTCCTAGCCGCCTGCGGCGTCACCCGGGGGGAAGGGGGGATTGAGGGTCTAAATACCCTTGCACCGATTAGCTAAGGCTTACGAGAATCCCCCCGGCTACGCCGACCCCCTTGGTAAGGGGGTTAAAGACCTCAACTCCTTACCAATATCCGATCCCAGCCGCCTGCGGCGTCACCCCCCTTAGTAAGGGGGGAAGGGGGGATCTCAGCTAGAGATAACGTGCAGGATCTCAACACGTCAGTTCTTTATTTGTTGTCAGTACACCAACCTATCAATCTCATCATGTGGAAGCTCTCAACTCTTGTCTTAACGTTCCCGGCCTTGTGTTTGGTTAATACAGCAGTCTATGCCCAGAGCATTACGGCTGCCCCCGATGGTACGGGGACGATTATTCAGCACAATGGCAACACCTATAGCATCACCGGGGGGACACCTGCGGGGACGAATCTGTTCCATTCATTCCAGCAGTTTGGTTTAAACCAGGGCGAGATTGCCAATTTTTTGAGCGATCCGACTGTGGCGAATATTTTTGGGCGGGTTGTGGGGGGCGATCCGTCGATTATTGATGGGCTAATCCAGGCAAATCCAAACTTATATTTGATGAATCCGGCGGGGATTGTGTTTGGCGCGAATGCAAGCCTGAATGTGGGGGGTGACTTTTTTGCAACGACGGCGGATCAGATTTGTTTTGAGGGGGGCTGTTTTGATTCGGTGGGGTTGAATGATTACAGTGTTTTGGCTGGAAGTCCCACGACGTTGGGGTTTTTGCAAAGCCAGCCGGGGGGCCTGATTAATGCGGGAACTTTGACGGTGCAAAAAGGGAAATCGATTCACCTGAGCGGGGGAACAGTGGTGAATTTAGGGCAGGTTGTGACTCCGGGTGGGATGGCGACTGTAGCGGCAATTCCGGGAGAGCGGCAGGTGCGGTTAAACTCGCCGGGAAGTCTGTTGAGTTTGGAGGTGACGGATGAGGTGTTGGCGAATGGGATTAATCCATTTTTATTACCAGAGTTGTTGGCAGGTACACCTGGAAATTTGAATGCGAAGGTGATTGATGCGCCGTTGGGGAATGTGGTAATTGAGGGCGAGATCGCAGCAGAACAGATTGATCTCTATGCGGCTGGGCAGGTGACGCCGAGCGATGTGGATTTAATTCAGGGTGATACACGGGTAACACGATTTTCGGAGTCGGGGGAGAATCCGGAGCAGGCGGTGTTTATTGATGCGCGGGTGGATAGTCCGGAGGATTTGTTGTTTGGGGCTGAGGCGGGGATGGTGAGCCAGATTATTGAGCGGGATGAGGATGGGGTTGCGGTGATCAGTGAGCAGTTAACAGTGATCAGTGAGGCAGTGGGTGAGTTGGAGTCGGTGGCGATCGTGGCGGAGGGGAATGTGGGGAATTTCTGGTTGGGGAGTGAGTGGCTCACGGCGGAGAATATTGGGGATTATCAGGCGGGGTTGGCGCAGTGGGGAGGGGCGTTAGCGAGCGATGCAGATATCTTGCTTTACAGTTGTTTTACGGCGTTGGGGGCGACGGGTGAGGCGTTGGTGGATGGGATTGCAAGTATGGTTGGAGCGGATGTGGCGGCTTCGGTGGATGTGACGGGGAGTGTGAATTATGGAGGGAATTGGGAATTAGAGCACAATATAGGAAGCATTGAGACAGAGAATCCGTTCACTCCAGAAATAGTAGACAACTGGGAGGGGAAGTTGACAACAATAACAGTTACTAACCTGAATAATACTGGATCGGGATCACTACGAGATGCAATTCAGTATAATGCAATGAATGGTGATTTTATTACATTTCATCCTAATTTAGTAGGTACTCTTACTCTCGCTGGAGAAGATCGAAGAATTGATGGAGAACTTGATTGGCAACAAGAAAACATCACTTTGGATGCAGACTCAAGAATTAGATTCAGTGGCAATGGAAACTCACGGTTTGCTTATATTACTGCAAACAATGCAACCATAAAAAACTCAGTAATTACCAATAGCAATAGTGCAAACCGTAACCAAGGGGGGGCAATTCGACATACTTCCCCTGGAGGAAAGCTGATTATTGAAAATTCTATAATATCAGGCAATACAGCCACTGTTAATGGTGGTGGAATTTACAGCACTGGTGGAAGCATAAGTCTTATAAATTCTACTATTTCAGGAAATTTAGCTGCTAGTGGAGTAGCCAATGGAATTTATTCTCAGACTGGTTCAATAGCAATAAGCAGCACTGGAGATTTTGATCTTATAGACTCTATTGTTACTCAGCCAAACTCCTCTATTAATATAACTGCTAACAACATTAATGTTTTTACATCTATTCAAAGTAGAGGTGGGGATATATCACTATATGCAAAAAATAAGATTACGGCTTTTAACTCTGACAATAGCATCTCTAGCAATGGACTGTCTGGCGGTGATATTAATATCTTTGCAGAAAGTGACATTAATATCCGTAACGTTACTGCATTTGCAACAGCTGGTGATGGTGGAAATATTTCCATAACGAGTGCGAATGGCTCAATCAACACCACTTCAGGTGGTAGTCAGGGTTTAATCGACTCTAGTAGTTTGGGCGGTGATGCTGGCAACATATCTATACAAGCACCTGGAACTATTACTGTCGGTACAGCATTTGCCGAAGCGCCTAATGGCTCTGGAGGCAACCTTGGTGTTAATTCATCAAGTTTGGTTCGCTTCATAGGCGCAGAGCAAAGTTTATCAGGTTCTCCAGGCGTTAGCGCATCAACAGCAAGTGACGTTGCTGGGGGCTCAATTACTATTCGTCATGGAGGTCAAGGTATTGTTACTTTTACGGTGGGGGATAGCAGCATCAATGGATCTGCTGGTCTCTTGACCACAGGAAATATCTTTGCAAATCAGACGATTTCTCCGGTTAGTTCATTTTTGTTTGACTATAGTCAGGGTGGTATAAGTATTCTTTCAACTAACCAACCACTTATTGACCCAAACCCTATACCTGGCTCTAACCCAACAGCTCTAGAATTTAATGGTCAATCACCGGCTGAACTCTTTGTTAAGATTATTGGCGATCGCTTGGGTGCAGTAACTCATATTAATCAAGAAACGGGAGAAGTTACCTGGTTGATTCCAGATGAACCCATTGGTCTTACAGGTGAAATAGAAATTGCTCCAATTAATATTCAGCAACTTGATGAACTACTTGAAGGTGAGTATGAAGATTATATCGGTGAGGAAATAGATGAAGAAGAAGAAGGTATCACGCTGGCTAATATTCAGGAAACGCTGCGTATAATCCAGGCAGAAACTGGAACCAACCCTGTTATTATTTACGCGATCATAGGGACTGATAGGTACGATGTCGAGAACATTGAGCTGAATCCCGATGCAATAGCAGGAGACATTGATGATCTCAGCCCGGAGGAGATTGCAAATCTCAAAGAAAAGCAAATTAGGGCTTTAGACAATGCAGGCTTGGGTAAATATCTTGAGCTGATTTTAGTTTCGCCTGAAGATCAACTGATTCGCAAAATTGTCCCCGAAGCCACCGTTACAGTCTTGACGGACGAAATCGACAACTTCACCAGCGCCCTCCACAACACCAAAAACCACGACTACCTCGCCCCCGCCCAACAACTCCACACCTGGCTGATTGCCCCCCTCGAATCCGAACTCCAAGGCCTCAACGTCGATACCCTGATCTTCGCCATGAGCAGCGGCCTCCGCACCCTGCCCCTCGCCGCTCTCCATAACCCCCAAACCAACCGCTTCCTGATCGAAGACTATAGCCTCGGCATGATCCCCAGCGTCAGCCTCACCAACAGCAACTACCAACCCCTCCACAACACCCCCATTCTTGCTATGGGCGCAGCCAAAGTCCCCAGCCATCAACGCGCCCTACCCGTCGTCCCCACCGAACTCAACCTGATCAGCGCTCTCCACCCCGAGAGTGAACAATTCCAAGACACCGCCTTCACCCTCCCCAACCTCGCCGCCCAAAGCCGTAACCATACCCAACCCATTATCCACCTCGCCAGCCACGCCGAATTTGCCGGCGGCCAAGCCAACGACCAACGCTACAACAAGATCCATTTCTACGATCAACCCGTCCGCTTCGACGACCTCCGTTCCCTCGGCTGGCACACCGACCCCCAAATTGAACTCCTCGTCCTCAGTGCCTGCCAAACCGCCCTCGGCGACCCCCACGCCGAACTGGGGTTTGCCGGACTCGCCATCCAAACCGGAGTCAAATCTGCCCTCGCTAGCCTCTGGCAGGTAGATGATCTGGGAACCTTGGGCTTAATGAGTTCGTTTTACGCCCATCTCAACGACCCCGCCATCACCATCAAAGCCGAAGCCCTCCGCCAAGCCCAGCTTGCCCTCCTCCGAGGTGAAATCCACATTGAGCAGGGCCGCCTCAACGGCATTGCACCCATCCTGGAAGATGACGACAACCTCCCCGGCATTGCCCTCCCCTCCGCCTATGCAGGGCACAGTTTTGATCTCTCCCATCCCTTCTATTGGAGTGCCTTTACCTTTGTGGGTAGCCCGTGGTGAATTTGGAATTCGGAATTCGGAATGTAGGGTGGGCAAACAGTGATCAGCGCATGTTTTGGATGTGAGACTACTGATTTTGCTCACCTTACGATGTGTTCAGAAGACACGAAAGTAGGTCTTCCGTAGGGGCTGGATTTCCCTGCCCCGCGTTAGTTCAATACACCTTGCAACCTACTATCTATTGGTTGCTCTATTCAATACAGGACAAAAGTTATAGATTGTAGGTTGGGTTGACGAAGAAAACCCAACACCAGCGAGGATTACAGGGAATGTGTTGGTTTACTCTGTGAGAAGCAAGTTACGCGATGGCTCTACCCAACCCACGAAATCATAAGGGTTTCAGAAATTTTCTGATTTTTTGTCCTGTACTCAGCCAATTACTACATCAAAATTGCATAAAAAACACCACCCAAACTAGAGAACAGAGTGAAGGGGTAAGCAAACGTTATCCTCTCAAGAAAACAACTTCAACTCAGGGAATTCTACAGATCTTATTCTTGAGAGTTTTGTTCTAAATCTGCCCCTTCTCTAACCATCCATCTCTTATTCTGGAGCATTACTCATGACTCAGCTTCTCTCTCAACTCAAATCTGCACTGACTCCTCAACAAATCCATCCAGGAATAACCGTTGCAGGTTTAAGTATTGCCCTGTGTAGCGCATTAACAGCCAACGCCACGGCAGCAGAATTTGCAGATTTCCTCTTTGTTGTTGATGAATCTGGCTCCATGAACACTGAGCATCGTTGGCTAGGTGACATGATTGGCAGTCTAGAAGCCGGTTTACAAGCCAAAGGCGTAGGCCTCGGCACCCAAAGCAATCGCTATGGTCTGGTTGGCTTTGGCAGCAGTACTCAGGGCAAATTAGGGCGATCGCTCCTTATGGGGAACCAACAATTTGGTAGCGCTAACCAGTTCTCGACTGCAACAAATAGCCTGATTACATCTGGGAAAGATGAAGATGGTTATGCAGCTATTGATTTTGGATTTAGCAACTACAACTTCCGTAAAAATGCAGCCGTCAATATTGTTTTAGTCACCGATGAAGACCGCGATGTTCTTAAGCCGTCCCATTCTTTTAACTCAATTCTGAATCAATTGCAGGGTTACAATGCCCTGCTCAATGTGGTGGTTAATGCCTCTTCTAAAGACAACGCTGGGAACTCGTTAGTGGGTATGGATGGCCATGGCAATGGCTTTATTGCTGACGGTTCAGGGGGCTATACAACCATCGTGCATCCAACTGCAATGCTCCCAAATGTCAAAGCCTTTGAATCCACCGTGGCAGACTATACCAACCTCGCCTGGGCAACCGGCAATGATACCGTCCGGGGGGCAACCTGGGATCTTAATCTGCTCCGCGCGGGGGGCCTTGATGCCCAATCTTTCACCCAAGCCTTCGTTGATATCAAAGCCACCGAAGCCTATCGGCAAAAACCCAACAAAGAAACTGTTCCAGAGCCGACTTCAACCCTACTGATTTCTGGTTTAGTGCTTGGCTTAGGCAAAAAAATCAAAGCGCGGATGCGCTGATTCTGGGCTTCTAAGTCGTAAATCGTTGCATTATTTAGCTCCCCAGTCAGCGCTGTGCCCGATCGCCCCTTCCAAGCAGAAGAATGATTCTTTAAATAGAGAAAATTCTGGATTGCTTGTAGGGGCGTCGGTTTCTGCGCCCAACCTATTGCGAGACAAACCAACCAACAGACAATGGTTTGCAAAGTGTATTGGGCTAGCGCAGGGTTGGGAGACCCAACCCCTACCGCAATTTACCCTTGCTCGAAGAGAAGGTGAGTCGTTTTTTTGTAATCCCACAATTTAGCCCTGACCAATGATTTGTTATGAGCGGTGATTGGCATGGATATATTCCCAAACACAATTATCAAAATATTTTCCCAGGCAATTTTTAATCGTGCTGTCAGCGTTGCCGATCGCTACCATCTGATGGCTGCCTTACTCGATAGAGAACTGCTTGAAGCCGAACTCCAAGCCGTCGATCAGCTTGTGCATACCATACAGCCTAGATAAGCGCTACTAAACTTTGGTTTTATCCTTCCCAACTGAATAGAACAGTTCAAACGAGTCTTGATTTATCATCAAAGCAGTCGCTCTGTTTGCCCTATATTGATGGTCAATACAACTCCTGCCCGAAATACCAAAGTCTACAATCTGCGAGAGCAGTTTGGTTTGACCCGGAGCCTTGAACCCGCCACCTTTGCAGAATGGCAAGCCCCACTGCCGCTCCTCAGCGATATGGAGCGCACCACCGTCGATCGCATCCAACGGAACTACCTCTATTTACTAGAGCATCCTGTGTTAGAGAGCATTGTCAAAATGGTTGTGCTCTCACCTTTGCTCGATTTAGCAGGCTTCTATAATGCTCCATTTAAGGTGACAGGGGAACTCGCCGTTCAAGTGACTGCCCAAGATGGCGCGGAAACGATTCAGGGCAATATTGATGTCTTGGTACTTCATCGCACCCTTTGGGTGACGGTCATTGAAGCCAAAAACTCAGAACTGTCCCTTACAAAAGCAATTCCCCAATGCCTCGCCTATATGTTGGCCAGTCCAAATACCACACAGCCCACATTTGGTGCAGTAACCAATGGATCTGAGTTTATTTTTCTGAAGCTGTTTCCCAACCAACCCCCGTTCTATGCCCTCTCCAATACCTTCTCATTGCTGAATCAGGGCAATGATTACTATCAGGTCTTACAAATTTTTAAGCAGCTTGGTGGTCTATTTAAAGACAGTGAACCCAAGTTAGAAAACAAAACTGAATAGGTTTAGGGCGTGTCGTCAGTTAATCTCAGAAGTCTGATGAAGGGATAAATCGTCCGACTCAAACAACAGGAAAAGCCCCTAGTACTCGACGGTGGAAGTAAGCCACCTATTCAAAATCCACCCGATATCTGTCATACAGACACTTTGAACTTTGAACTCTGCACTTTGAACTTCCGCCCTGCGGTACTAGCTAGCCCGCGATCGCCCCCACCGCCCAAAACTCTTGAATCACTGGGATCAACGCCGGATGTTTTTTCAGTGCCGGATGGGAATAGGGCAAATTCAATAGCGTCGCCCCTGGAAATTGGGTCGTTGTTACCCGTACCGTGCCGTCACTGCCATCTCCCAAATCCCCCGCCACCGACAAAACCGGAATTTTCCGAGCAATCCGCATCGCAATTTCACGCCGATCCATCGCTAAATCCCGCGCAATGCCAATCCCCCAGCCATAGGGATCAAGCCGCTGCCCCCAAATTGCGCCACCCACCGGTGACGCCACCAACACTAGCGAATGTACCATTGGCCACCAATCAGGATGACGATGGAGCACCTCTAGCCAAATCAGCCCCCCCATCGAATGACCCACCAAGCGCCAAGGCATCTGAGGATATTGCTCTCGGGTGGCTTGGGCGATCGCCTCCACGTGGTCAATGAGGGGGGCAATCCGCCACCAGGTTCGCAGCCAACCCAGGTTGGGCGCAATAATCGGGGCATGGGGTGCAAGTTGTGCTGCTAGGGATTGGATCGGGCGATGGGTATCCGCCCAGCCATGTTGGGCAAACAGCATAAAGCCAGGCTCTAACACGATGCAATAAACTCCTGAATCCGTCGGACTGCCTCCAGTAACACTGGCGGCTCATGCACCAAAGCAAATCGCACATAGCCGGTGCCTGCTGGGCCAAACCCAGAGCCGGGAGCCAACGCAACCCCGGTTTGGGCCACCAGTTGAGTGCAAAATTCAATATCATCGCCGTCCCAGGTTGCAGGCAAGGGAGCCCAGACATACATCGTGGCAACCGGACGAGGAACCAGCCAACCCATTTGGTGCAACGCATCTACAAACACATCCCGTCGGGCTTCAAACGCAGCCACGGTTGGCTGCACGATCGCAGCACCCGCTTCTAGAGCAGCGATCGCCCCCTGAAGAATGCCACGATATTGGTTAAAGTCAATCACCGCCTTTACCTGACGCAGGGCTTTAATGAGTTGGGCATTGCCGATCGCATAGCCAATCCGAAAGCCCCCCATATTAAAGGATTTAGAAAAGGTGAAAAACTCAATGCTACAGCGTTTGTCTCGATCCGCTGCAAAGATCGACGGGGGCGTTGCTGTGCCTGTAAACACCAGATCCGCATAGGGGAAATCATGGGCTAAAACCAGCTCATGACGCTGGCAAAAGGCCACCGCCTCCTGGAAAAATTCTAACGGTGCGATCGCGGTCGTTGGATTGTGGGGATAGCTCAACACCATCAGTTTGGCTTGGGCTAAGACCGCCTTCGGAATCTCCGACCAGACCGGTAAAAAATTCGCCTCCGCCCGCAGCGGCATGGTCTGCACTCGTCCTCCCGCCAATGCCACGCCACCATAATGGGAAGGATAGCCCGGATCTTGCAACAGGGCGTAGTCTCCTGGATTCAGCACTGCTAAGGGCAAGTGAGCCGTGCCTTCCTGGGAACCAATCAGGGGGAGGACCTCGGTTTCTGGATCAACTGGGATGCCATAACGATTCTGGTAGGCGGCCGCCGCCGCAACTCGGAAGGGCTGGGTGCTCTGGAACAAGGCATAGCCGTGGGTGTTGGGGTCTTGCAAGGCTGAGGCGATCGTCTCCAGCACAAGCTCTGATGTGGGTAGATCGGATGATCCGAGGGAGAGGTCAATTAGCGATCGACCCGCTGCCAGAGCTTGGGCCTTGGCGCGATCCATATCAGCAAAGACATTTGTCTGGAGTGCCTGGAGACGCTGGGCGAATTGCATGGGGGTGAGTAAGGAGGGGATTCTGACAGTTATAGCATTGGGAATCACCCCACAGCGAATCTTGCCCAAAACCTATCCCCCACCCCAATTAATCTCCTCCTGCAATTATGCAACGCCCACGGGTTCAAGCCATTACTTCGCACCCACAGGCATCCCGAGGATATCCTCAATCTTCGGCATCTCCTCCAACGGAATCACGCGACCCTCATCTTCAAACCCAGCAATTTGATCGAAGTTGAGATAGCGATAGAGTTCGCCCGCAAAGGGATCAACTTTCTCCGAGACGATCGCCATATATTCTTCCACTGTTGGAATCTTACCCAACAGCGCACAAACTGCCGCCAGCTCTGCTGAACCCAGGTAAACCTGAGCGCCCTTGCCCATACGGTTATTGAAGTTCCGGGTTGAGGTAGAGAAAACCGTCACGCCATCCTCCACACGGGCTTGATTGCCCATGCAGAGCGAACATCCTGGCATCTCAGTCCGCGCCCCTGCTGCCGCAAAGACACCATAAACCCCCTCTTCCCGCAATTGCTTCTCATCCATGCGAGTAGGAGGGCAAATCCAGAGACGACCCTTGACCGTGCCAGCCCCTTCCAGAATTTTAGCCGCCGCTCGGTAATGGCCAATGTTGGTCATACAGGAACCAATAAAGACCTCATGGATCTCGTCGCCCGCACATTCAGATATCAGCTTAACGTTGTCGGGGTCGTTGGGAGCAGCCACGATCGGCTCTTTGATTTCATCTAGATTTACTTCTAGGATATCTGCATAGTCCGCATCGGCATCCGCAGTCATCAGCTCGGGGGTCGCCAACCACTGCTCCATCTTGGCCACTCGACGCATAATCGTGTTGCCATCTTGGTAGCCCCGCGCCACCATATTCTTGAGCAGCGCCACGTTCGATCGCAGATATTCAGCGACGGTGTCAGCGCCCAGCTTAATTGTGGAACCGGCACAGGAGCGCTCAGCAGTCGCATCGGTCAGTTCAAACGCCTGCTCCACCTTCAGTTCCGGCAGCCCTTCCATTTCCATAATTCGACCATTAAAGAGATTCTTTTTGTTCTCTTTTCCGACGGTTAGCTTGCCCTGTTGGATCGCCACCCAAGGAATGGCGTTAACGATATCCCGTAGGGTGACACCGGGTTGCAAACTACCTGTGAATTTCACCAATACGGATTCCGGCATATCCAACGGCATCACACCCAATGCTGCTGCAAAGGCCACCAACCCTGAGCCTGCTGGGAAGGAAATCCCGAGGGGGAAGCGAGTGTGGGAGTCACCGCCCGTGCCCACGGTATCGGGCAGCAACATGCGGTTAAGCCAGGAGTGGATGATGCCATCGCCAGGGCGCAGGGCCACACCTGCCCGATTGGAGAAGAAGTCAGGAAGATCGCGGTGGGTTTTGATATCCACTGGTTTGGGATAGGCGGCGGTGTGGCAGAAGGTTTGCAGGGTCAGGTCTGCGGAGAAGCCAAGACAAGCCAGTTCCTTGAGCTCGTCGCGGGTCATGGGGCCAGTGGTGTCTTGAGAACCCACGGTTGTCATAGCGGGTTCGCACGCCGTACCAGGGCGGACACCAGCTAGGCCACAAGCTTTACCCACCATCTTCTGGGCTAGTGTGAAGCCATTGCCCGTATCGACCGGGGCTTGAGGGCGGGTGAAGAGTTCGCTGGGTTCGAGACCGAGGGCTTCACGGGTGCGATCGGTCAAGGCGCGACCTATCAGCAGGGGAATCCGGCCACCCGCCCGCACTTCATCGAGCAGGGTATTCGGCTTAAGCTCAAATGTAGAAACGGTCTCACCCGCTTCATTGGTAACTTTGCCCTCGTAGGGGTGAATCGTAATCACGTCTCCGGTGTTGAGGCTACTGACATCGCATTCAATGGGGAAGGCACCAGAGTCTTCGCAGGTGTTGTAATAGATCGGTGCGATCTTGCCGCCCAGGACATAGCCGCCCGATCGCTTATTGGGGATAAAGGGGATATCTGCACCGATATGCCAGATCATGGAGTTTGCCGCCGATTTCCGAGAGGAACCTGTGCCGACCACATCACCCACATAGGCCACAGGATGACCTTTTTCTTTGAGTTGGGCGATCGTCTCAAGGCCCTCTGGCATCCGAGACTCCAACATCACCAGGCCGTGGAGGGGAATATCGGGGCGAGTGGTGGCGTGGGGCGCAGGGGAGAGGTCATCAGTGTTGGTTTCGCCCGGCACTTTAAAGACCGTGACGGTAATCGCTTCGGGAACCTTGGGTTTGCTGATAAACCAGTCGCCTTCAGCCCAGGCATCAATCACCTGTTTGGCGTAGGGGTTGGTTTCAGAGAGTTGCAGCACTTCGTTAAAGGCATCGAAGACCAACGTAGTTTTGCTCAGGGCTACCGCCGCCTCGCTGGCAATATTGGTGTCTGAGGACTGGAGGAACTCCACCAGCGACTGGACATTGTAGCCACCGACCATTGTGCCCAAGAGGTCGATCGCGCCTTGTTTGGAAATGAGGGGGCAGTCAATTTCTCCCTTAGCTACAGCAGTTAAGAACCCGGCTTTAACGTAGGCGGACTCATCCACACCAGGCGGGATGCGATCGCGCAGTAACATCAAGAGTTCTTCTTTTTCGCTCTCGGGCGGGTTTTTAAGCAGTTCGCAGAGGTCAGCCGTTTGTTCGGCGTTAAGGGGTAGGGGAGGGATTCCCAAGGCGGCACGGTCGGCCACATGTTGACGATAGGCTTCTAACATAAAACTCAGGTTCTCCTATAAGTAGACAGGGATGTCCGGTAGAAATTTATATATGCTTAGATCGTGCAAGATCTTGCACCCTATAAGGTAGAGGGGAGAGCCGCGATCGTGCAAATTGTCAGACTAGTACGATGAAAATATTGTAAGAATAGTATAAATGATTGATTTTTAGTGCCGTTTCAAAAATCACACGATACAATAGGACTAACTGTAATTTTGTTCAACATTCAATCACTATGGCTAAGAATACAGGGAAGGGTTCTCGCAAAGGTTCTGTCAACGATCGCTCGCAAACATATAACTCCAAAACAGAGAGTTGGGTCAAGCGCAATACAGAAACTGGGCAATTTATGGATCAAAAAGCAGATGGAAAGCCTTTTAAAGGGGTTGCCAAGGAAGAAGATGGCCGTCGCCGCTAAGGCAGCTTAAGACCCTGGTGACTTCACTAGCAACGCCACCGCATAGGCCGCGATCGCCTTCTCCTGACCCACCGCATCTTGTTTCTCATTCGTGGTGGCTTTAAGACTGATTTGTCCCCGATCAATACCGAGGGTGGCCGCAAGGCGATTGCGCATTGGGTCAATATGGGGCTTGAGCTTGGGACGCTCAGCGATCACCACCGCATCAATATTGCCGATCGCCCAACCCCGAGCCTGAATTAATTCATGCACCTTGCCCAAAAGCATCTGACTATCAGCCCCTTGCCATTGGGGGTCAGAGGGCGGGAAATAATGGCCGATATCCCCGAGTGCCAAGGCGCCCAGCAGCGCATCCATAATGGCATGGGTCAAGGCATCGGCATCGCTGTGACCCAGTAAGCCCAACTCATGCTCCAATTCCACACCACCAAGAATTAGCGGGCGATCGCTCACGAGTTTGTGGAGATCATAGCCATTGCCAATCCGAATCTGCATCTCTCTTCGCCTCCCCTACAACGTCCCTCGCAACAAGCCAAATGCACCACTGTCTTGGGTGCGCACCAGAATATAGTACTCGCTGCCTTGGTCGTTCACAAACATAAATCGTCCTTCCACATCCTGGCTCTGGCCTTGCACTGTTAGGGGGGGGAGTTGCCAGGTTTGCTGACGGTTAAGCGTGGTGCGATCAAACTGTACCAGTTGCTCTAATTTGGAGCCATCCAGAGCATAGAGCTGAGTCCCTCGGCTGGCGATCGCCAAGCGATCGGGGTTCGGACTTTCAGGATGAGTTAAGGCTAAATTCTGGCCCGTAATTTCGCCGCCCCCATTCAAACTGGGTAAGGTTAGACGAACTCCCCGATTTGTAATGAGCGTTTGCCCATCACCCGCAGCCAGCAAACGCTCTCCCCATGAGCGCTGACCACTATTACTAAATTCTGCGGTTTGCGCTGGTGTCCCTTGGGCAACATCCACATAGCGCAGGCGAGTCCCACGAGCCCCTAAACTCACTAAACCCCGATTGTTACCGTAACGGGTTTGTTCGGTGCGCTGGAAGTCACCCTCATTGCTGGCCAAAACCTCTTGAGTTTGTAAATTAACGCCCCAAAGGCGATTGTCTTGTCCCGAAGAAAAGTAAACCCAGCGGTTGCTAACGAGCACTACATCATGCACTGACACCGAGACAGGAATAACCTGAGCCACTTGGCTTTGAGCCACATTGACAATCGAAAGACTATTATTGTGAGCCACCACTGCGATCTGCCCTTGAGGACCCAAGGCCACCCGTAGTGGCTCATTCCCCAAAGCGACGGTCTGGAGCCGTTGCGTCAGGGGACTATAGATCTGGAGTCGATTCGGGTTGCGGCTGGTCATCACCAACCGATTGGAAGCAGTACTGTAGTCTGCATCTTGCACCTGAAAGGCAAGCGGCATCGCCTGGGCTGCCAGTTGGGGGATCGCTGCGTCGGGGGCGGCGGCCACAGGGTCAGGATTGGCGATTTCCGGGGTATTGACTTCGGTGTTGGTGTCGGGCGATCGCGTCAACTGCTGAGTAATGCCCACCGTTAGGAGAATTAGTAGCACCGCCCCGATGCTGCCCCAGAGCCAGGGCCTCGGGAAATGCTTTGATTCTTGCAACTGTTCTAGAGAGCGCACTACGGTCGCTTGGGCCGTATCCATCTTGCTCAAGGCTTCTAGCGCTTCTTGAGCTGAGGCATAGCGCTGACGAAAATCATAGCGCACCATCCGATCAATAACTTTGCGTAGGGCGGGCGAGACCTTCGCGCGATCGTGCCAGACTAGCTCTCCAGTATTAGGTTCTTCCGGTAGTTTTTCCGGGTCGATGCCCGTTAAGGCTTCGATCGCAATTACCCCCACTGCATAGACGTCACTGCTGAGGCGAGGTTTACCTTTGGTTTGCTCACTGGGGGCATAACCGGGAGTGCCGATCGCCACTGTCAATTGGGTTTCGCCATCGTGACTCAGTTGCTCTCCAGCCTGTTTAACAGCCCCAAAGTCAATCAGTACCACCTTGCCATCGGGGCGACGACGAATATTCGCAGGTTTGATATCCCGATGGATCACCTGCTGTTCATGGACAAAACTGAGCACCTCTAGGATATCGCGCAGCAGACGTAAGACTTTGGGTTCACTCCAACGCCGACTGCGCTGAAGTTCCGTGGCGAGATCATGGCCCTCAATATAGTCCTGAACCAAATAAAACTCAGCATTTTCTTCAAAGTGCGCCAACAAATTGGGAATTTGGGGATGTTGTCCCAAACGGCTGAGTACCTCGGCTTCGCTGAGGAATAGACGACGGGCTAGCGCCAGCATCTCGGGGGTGGTACTGTAGGGGCGCAAATGCTTGACCACACATTTGGGTGTGCCCGGAAACTGCTCATCCTGGGCTAGAAATGTGCGTCCAAAGCCACCAGTCCCTAACGACTCCAGAATTCGATAGCGCTGGGCTAAGCGTTCTGTGGCGGGCGGTGGTGGTGCTGTGGGGCTAGATACTGTCGTGGGGGCATCAATTCCATCTAGTTGGGTGAGTAAGGAGCCTTCTAGATCAAGCTCATCCAGCTCTCCCACAGCGGTGGCGGCGGTGCCTCGGAGCCATTGCTGGGCTTCGCTGGCGTGGGTATAAGCCTGGGAGAGCAAACCATGCAAGACTGTTTGGAGGCGATCGCTCACCTGAACCGAGTTTTGCCAATCTTCTGGCAACTTCTGGGGTGAGGTGCCCGTAAGGACATGGAGCGCAATGCGTCCCAGGCTGTAGAGGTCATAGGCTGGATTCAATTTACCTTGCCAACGGCGAGGACAATATTTGGGGTTGCCAACGCGGCGACGCAGGGTGACTTTTTCTTGGCTGTTAAGCTGAAGCAAACTCAGTTGGCGCACAGCGCCAAAGTCCTTGAGAAGCCAACTTTGCTCAAAGGGGTGGAGCAGAATACTTTCGGGCGAAAGGTTGCCATGCACTGTGGTGTGGTCATGGACAATGGTCAAGATGTCCAGAAGTTGCTGGAGCAGGTCAATCACATCTGCTTCGCTAAACTGAGCATCGGCTGCCAGTTGTTCCGCCAGCGTTGTACCCGGTAGCCAATCTTGCACTAGGTAGAACCTGTTGTCCCGAGCAAAGTAATCCTGCACCGTCACGAGCTGGGGATGGGCTGTCAGGGTTTTGAGCAGTTCGGCTTCTTTGCGAAACAGGTGCTGTCCAGCCTTAAGGAGCTTCGGGTGCGGTTCGCTCAGACGAAACACTTCAACCCAACAGTTGGGGTTGCCCGGCATCAGCAAGTCTTCAGCCAGATAACTCTGACTCAGAGGAGTTTGGGTGACATCCCGAATGATGCCGTAACGTTTTTTGAGAACTTTGCCTTGCATGGGGTTTCAAAACGGGCGATGCTGCCGGAGAAGAACTGCTCAATCGGGGCAGTTCTGCCTACTATTGTGTGCTAAGGGTTCCTAAAAATCCCAATTTTCTGCGTCGGGTTCCGGGGAATTTGGGCTTTCGGTGGGGGGCTTAATCACACGGTAGTCCGCATCATAGACGCCATCGGGGGTGCGATCGCGTTCGGGGGGGCGGGTTTGGCTACTGCGCACGGGTCGAGAGCGGGGCATGGTGGGCTGCTCAGGGGGGGTTTCAATATCCCAGCCTTCATTATCATCAGTCGGGGCATCCCAATCGGCGTTGGGAGACTGTTCCCAATCACCGCGAGGACGAGCGGACTTGGCGGTGCGACGGGGGTCGGGGTTGCGATCGCCCCGTCGGTAACGAGGAGCAACTTGGGGGCTCACAGAGGCGGGGCGAAAAGTGAGCCCCTGAATTAAAAAGCTGGTAATCAAACCCGCAGCCATCGCAATCAGCAGCCACCAGCCCACAGGCAATGCGGTGGTTGAAGTGCCAAAGAGCACCAGGGGCAAGCTAGGGGTGCTGTTTTGCACAACTAGGATGGTGAGAGCACCAATGAGCAGCAGTAGCAGTCCGACCCGCATAAGCGATAGTGAAACCTTGGATGATGAATCTGTTTCCAACTATACCAAGCTGACTTGAAGCGGTTAATCTGGACAAACTTGAAAATCAGCATCGGGTAGAAGGTGGAGCTTGTCATCAGTTAATCGCCGGATTTGTCTTTGAGCACAAAAAAAAATCTCTTGTCACAATGGTGTATGTCGGTATTGTTCACCCACTTCCCGGAATTGATCGTGAGTTTCGGGGAAATGACTACAATCTGCTCCTAGCTTATCAAGCTAAAATCCTTCCATGCCGCGATCGCTGCATCCAGAACTACCCCTGCGTCCGTTCGTCTGGACGGCCAGTTTTTTGCTCAGTAGTTCCCCCCTCTTCACGCTCCCTAGTGGGGCGCGATCGCTCACCGTTGCCCCCGACGGCACGGGCACAATCATCACGATCGACGGGCAGACCTACCACATCGGAGGCGGAACCCAAGCCGGAGCCAACCTCTTCCATTCCTTTCAAGAGTTTGGTTTAAGCCCAGGTGAAATTGCCAATTTCCTAAGTGACCCCAGTATTGTCAATATTTTGGGTCGGGTGACTGGGGGCAATCCTTCGATCATTGACGGGCGATTGCAAGTATCAGGCAGCAACGCCAATTTATATCTGATGAATCCGGCGGGGATGGTGTTTGGCCCCAACGCTAGCTTGAATGTGAGCGGGGACTTTTTTGCCACGACGGCCGATCGCATTGGTTTTGAAGAAGGTTGGTTTAACGCGACTGGAGCCAATGACTACACCACGCTGGTAGGAATGCCGAATCAGTTTGCGTTCCTGCACGAAAAGCCTAGCGCCATACTCAATCAGGGCAATCTCCACACAGACCAGGATCTCAGTCTCATTGGGGGTGCAGTTCATAACCAAGGGGAAATCATTTCAACCCACGGCAATGTCACCCTAGCGGCTGTACCCGGAACCCGCTTAGTGAACCTTGCGCAACCAGGCATGTTGCTGAGCTTGGATTTGCCTGCAACAGCATTAGAGCAAGGGGTTTCACCATTAGATTTACCGGAGTTGTTAACGGGTTCCAGTCAGGGGAATTCCCCTGTGATTGCCCTAGACCCAGTTGGGGTAAGCACGGGGGCATTACCCCTACAGAATCCGAATCACCATCGTGCAAGCATCTTTCCTGGCCAGATCGAGCCAGGAGATGTTGTTATTGCAGGAACAGTGACAGGACAACAGGTTGATCTCTATGCCGCAGGGCAAATTACCCCGAGTGATCCCAGTTTAGTGCAGGGCAAAACACGTGTGATTCGCTTTAGCGAGATGGGGGAGAATCCAGAGCAAGCGGTCTTTATTGACCGTCGAGCTGATCATCCTGAAGACCTACTTTACGGTGCAGCACCTGGAACGATCGCACAGATTATTGAACCAGATGAGGATGGGGTTGCAGTCATCACCGAGCAGTTAGCAGTTAGCAGTGAATCGGTGGGTGAGTTGGATTCGGTGGCTATTGTTGCAGAGGGGAATGCTGGCAATTTTTGGCTCGGCAATCAATGGATTACGGCGGAGAACATTACAGGCTATCAACAGCAATTGCAGACCTGGGGTAGCACTTTAACGGAGAATGCAGATATCCTGCTCTACAGTTGCTTTACGGCGCTAGGGGCAACGGGTGAAGAGCTTATTGCAAGTATTGCTGATTTTACTGGCGCAGATGTTGCAGCCTCCATTGATGCAACGGGTAGCGCTAACTATGGTGGGAATTGGTATTTAGAGTCAAGCAGTGGAGCGATTGAAGCCAGCAATCCATTCTTGCCTGGAACCGTGGCGAACTGGGACGGGAAGCTGGCGATTCGCACTGTAACCAGTAACGCTGATGCCGGAGCAGGGACGTTGCGAGATGCACTCACTATCGGCGCTGGGTTTGGTGGGGGGCTAGCCGCAGGAGATACGGTGAACTTCAATTTCTCTGGCACAATTACGCTCACTGGAACTGAAATCAACTGGACGGCCGACAATGTCACGGTAGACGGTTTAGGCCAGAGCATTGTTGTTGATGGGGGTGGCAATAGCCGAGTGTTTAATATTGGTGCAAACAACGCCACGGTGCAAAATCTCACCATTCAAAATGGGACTTTCATTGGCAAGGGGGGAGGAATTCGCCATACAGGAGCCGGCACATTAACGCTGTCAGGGGTTACGGTCTCCAATAATTCATCTAGTCTTAGTGGTGGCGGGATTAATAATAATGGACGGATTGAACTGATCAACTCGACGGTTTCGGGCAATTCCTCGAATAATCGAGCAGGCGGTATTCGCAGCGGTGGCGCTGTTACTCTCATCAACTCGACCATTACGAATAATTCCGCCAATAATAATGGCGGCGGCATTTTCACACGCTATGGTGTTACTTTACATAACTCAACAGTTTCAAGCAATTCTACCGTCGGAATTGGTGCGGGAATTCGTAGTTCTTTGACCGTGAATTTATTCAGTTCATCTGTTATTGGCAATTCTGGTACCAGCGCGGGCGGGGGTATTTTTGATGATGATGGTGTGAATCTCAACAATTCAACGGTAGCGAATAATATTGCTAATGCTAAAGGTGGAGGTATTTTTAGTAACAGCTTAGTTACTGTAACAAACTCAACAGTTTCAGGGAATTCTGCCAGCAATCATGGTGGTGGCATTTATACAACGGGGGCTGTCACGGTTTCAGGCGCAACGATCGCCAACAATACTTCAGGTCTCCGAGGGGGAGGCTTATATAGCCAGGGGAATACCACGATCGCCAACTCCACAATTGCCAGTAATATCGCGGCAGTGCAGGGCGGCGGCATCTTTATGACGGGTAGCAATCTCAGCCTGAACATGACCAATAGCCGGATTCAAAATAATCGCGCTTTGACGGGCAGTGATGGGGGTATGGCTGGATTTGTGGGGACAGGGGGTGCTGTTACTGTTGAGAGCAGCATTATACGGGTAACAGCGCTGGCCTCGATACGGGGGGCTTATTTGCTCAAGGC
>JAAHHN010000107.1 GCA_010672165.1 Spirulina sp. SIO3F2
TGAAACATGTTGACGCGATCGTTGTTGCAGGTGGGCGCACCGCTTATTGAGGCATTACGGAAGCAGAGCGAGGTCAGGATGGAGCATTAGCGCTATGCTTGCACAGGTTAGCTGACGGATAGATACACCTGATGATGAAGTGAGTTGAGCGGCTTACTATAGCGCCAGCACAATTCGGCCCGCTGGTTTTTCTGTCTTGAGTTTGGTGATCGCGGCATTCACTTGCGCGATCGGCCAAACTTCCACATCCGCCTGAATATGATGCTGACAAGCAAATCCCAACATCTGAGTGATGGTGAATGGATTCGCATCAGGACTCGACCCTAGCGTCTTTTGCCCCATCAGTAGCTCAAAGACCGAAATATCATTGAGTGGTGGGGCTACGCCAGCAAAATGCAGGCGACCCTTCTTACTCAAGGCTGCCAGATAGTCATTCCAAGGTAAATTAACATTCACGGTTGAGAGAATGAAATCCAAGGAGTCGGCT
This sequence comes from Spirulina sp. SIO3F2, assembly GCA_010672165.1. Taxonomy (GTDB): domain Bacteria; phylum Cyanobacteriota; class Cyanobacteriia; order Cyanobacteriales; family Spirulinaceae; genus SIO3F2. Next base: position 488 of record JAAHHN010000107.1, read on the forward strand.
AAGTTGGCCAAAGCAGCAGAGTCCCGAGAATCAAAAAAGTGAGCAGCCCCCAGCGCCTTAGCCTGGGAGGCTTTATGGGAACTGCTGGAAAATACCGTGACCTCACATCCCCAGGCTGCGAGAAAAGCAACAGCCATATGCCCTAAGCCACCTAAACCAATCACACCCACATGATCGGTGGATTTAACGCCGCATTGCACAATCGCGTTAAAGACAGTGGCGCCACCACAGAGCAACGGGCTGACTCCCTCAGAGGCTAAGGCCGCTGGAATCGGTATCACCCAATTTTGGTGGGCCCGAACTTGGTTGGCAAAACCACCATGGGGGCGCATCACAACGGGTGTTGCAGACGAACAAAGATTAGGATCGCCCGTACGACAATATTGACAAGTGCCGCAGGTTTCACCGATCCAACCAATGCCGACGCGCTGACCTGGCTTAACGGTGGCGACCTTAGACCCGATTGCTGCAACAGTGCCAATCACCTCATGACCTGGGACAAAGGGGTATTCCGTGATCTCCCAATCGTTATTGAGCATACTCAGGTCACTGTGACAAATTCCGCAATATTCGACATTGACTTCGACTTCTTCCGGGCCAAGCTCTCCCGCTTCGTAAGTAAAAGGTTCCAGGAGACCGCCCGGTTTATGGGCGGCATACGCATGAATAGTTGTCATGACTCAATGGTTAAAAACTGTTCAACTCGACTGTAACCGCTTTTTTTTTAAACACCAACTTTTTGCTTTATTTTTTTGAATCTGATTTATTTCTGTTTTTCCGTTGCCAAAATAAAAAACGCTGCATATAATCAAAGCTAGGTGATGAAAAATAGTAATTCAGAGTCACGGTGTTATCTAGTCCAATCTTTTTCTGATCAGGACAATGACAAGATCAGGATCAGATACTTTGTTTTGAACGGTTGAAATCATGAGTAGCTCACCCTTTTACTTATACTGAGCTAAGTTTTGTGTTTATGTTGCATTATCTCTGCTAAATCTAGAGATCTGTTCCTGTATGAACAGCCTGAAACCTTTTGCCCATAGCTTTTTCAAGGTGAGCTGGAGTCTTATGTTGCATCATGTGTTACAGCGCATGAATGTTGGTGTTTGATCCTGAGCTTTAGTTAAGACTGGAATTTTCCAGGTGATTTATAGTGCCAATATTTTGGGACTGTAAAGCATTGGATATGCATCGATAGATGCTATCTTTGCCTTGCAAGTTTATGTCGGTCAATCCTAGTCAGAGCTTTGCTTATTCGCAAGGTTTAAGATCGCTATGCTTATTCGTTTAAAAGACATATGCGATCGCCCAAGTCGCTAAATCTAATACCAGGAGTCATACCTAGAATGAATGATTTACTCATTTCTGCTGATGTCTATTGTTGTCATCAATTGTTTGAGACTCAAGTTCTCAAGTCACCAACAGCAATCGCTGTTGAATATGATGGCGAAGCCCTTACGTATGCCGAACTCAACCAACAGGCGAATCAACTGGCTTGGCATCTCCAAGAATTGGGGATTAGCCCGAATGTGCCTGTCGGTCTCTGCGTTGAGCGATCGCTACTGATGGTTGTGGCCATATTGGCGATTTTGAAAGCTGGGGGGGCATATCTCCCCCTTGACCCGACTTATCCAATTGAACGGTTAAGGTTGATGCTTCAGAATGCTCAAGCTCCCGTATTGCTGACCCAGCAGACGCTAGCAAATCGGTTGGTGCTCGATCAACAGATTGTCGTTTGCATCGATGCAGACTGGTCAGCGATCGCCTCCAACCCAGCAACTAACTTGAATGCACCCATCATAGGTACGGATCTGGCGTATATCATCTATACCTCCGGCTCAACCGGCCAGCCAAAAGGGGTGGCCATGCCCCATCAACCTCTGATGAATCTGATTCACTGGCAGAATCGCCAATCGCGGGTAACAACAGGCAAAACCTTACAGTTCACTCCTATTAGCTTTGATGTCTCCTTGCAAGAAATTTTTGCCACCCTCAGCACGGGGGGGACGTTGGTTTTAATCGATGACCAAAAACGACGAGATCCGGAATACTTGCGTCAGACCGTCATCGAGCACGACATCAACCGCCTCTTTCTACCATTTATTGCGCTCAACCATCTTGCAGAAGCGATCGCCGCGGCGGGCCAAGTCCCCCCCAACCTCCAGGAAGTGATCACAGCGGGGGAGCAATTGCGCATCACCCCTGCGATCGCCGATTGGTTTCGGCAAGCCTCCCATTGCACCTTAAGCAATCATTACGGACCCTCCGAAAGCCATGTGGTCACGGCTTATATGCTGAGTGGCAGTCCAGACCATTGGCCCCAATTGCCACCGATTGGCACCCCCATTGATAACGCTGAGATTTACCTGCTGGATGACCAAACCCTGACCCCAGTTACCAACGGTAAAACAGGTGAACTCTACATTGGTGGGCTTAGCTTGGCCCAAGGCTATTTCAATCGTCCCGATTTAACGGCGGCACGCTTTCTCGCCAATCCCTTTACCCAAAACCCCCATGATCGTCTTTATAAGACTGGTGATTTGGCGCGTCGTTTGCCGGATGGCAACCTGGACTATCGCGGTCGTGCGGATCAACAAGTGAAAATTCGCGGGGTGCGCGTTGAGCCCGGTGAAGTGGAAACAGTCATGGAGCGTCATCCTGCCGTGCAACAGGCGGTGGTGATGGCTCGTGAAGATATTCCTGGTGAGAAACGCCTCGTTGCTTATGCGATTAGCGATCCCAACCACGACACGGAAAATGTCCATGCTGTTTTAAAGACTCAACTGCCAGACTACATGGTTCCTAGCACCATCATTTGGTTAGAGGCATTTCCCTTAACGCCCAGTGGCAAAGTGGATCGTCGCGCACTGCCCGCCCCAGACTATTCCCGTGATGCTCTAAGCACCGTCTTCATCGCACCTGAAACGGTTACGGAAACCATTGTGGCTGATCTGTGGCAACAGGTGCTGCATCTTGAGCAGATTGGGATTTATGATGATTTCTTTGACTTGGGTGGGGATTCCCTCAAAGCGATCCAACTGGTTCACCGAGCACGGAAGGCCTTCCGGGTAGAACTGCCCATGCTCGTCCTCTTTGATGCACCCACCATCCAACAATTCGCCAAAGTTATCGAAGCAGCGGTTCAACGCTGTCATGAAGGTAGGGTGACAGAGCGTCAGATTGCCACCACTGACGATATAACGGCGGCGGAATTATTGGATGAAACGGAGCTGGATGCCAGCATCACGGTTGATTCAACAGCGATACGGCTGGTCACTGCCCCCCGCCAAGTCTTGATCACGGGCGTAACGGGTTTTCTGGGGGTTTTCCTCCTCGCGGAGTTGCTCGAACAAACCTCAGCAGATATCCATTGTTTGGTTCGTGCTCAGGATGCGGCTGCGGGCTGGACTAAAATTTACAACAATCTCCAAAAATATCGGCTCTGGCAACCCCGTTATGCTGAGCGCATCATTCCTGTGGTGGGAGATTTGGCTCAGCCCCGTTTAGGTCTGACCCCCTCAGCCTTCGATGCATTGGCAGCAACGGTTGAGAGCATTTATCACAGTGGTGCGGCTATTAGCTTGATTCATCCCTATGCAGACTTGCGGACTGCCAATGTGGCGGGGACAGAGGAATTATTACGCCTGGCCACCCAAGGGTGCATTAAACCGTTCCATTTCATCTCGACCTTGGATGTGTTCCAAACATCCCGAGCCTTTAGCGCCGAACCCATCACTGAACATGACCCGCTCAATCCCCATGAAGCTGTCTATTTTGACGGCTACACCAAGAGTAAATGGGTGTCAGAGATGATGGTAGAAGCAGCTCGTTTGCGGGGTTTACCAGCTTGCATCTATCGTCCTGCCATGATCACCGGCCATAGCCAAACTGGAGCCGCTAACACTGGGGATTTAATGAATCGCCTAATCAAGGGCTTTATTGAACTGGGCTCAGCGCCCGATTTCGATATGGTCTTTAATGTGGCTCCCGTGGATCATTTCAGCAAGAGTACGATCTATCTTTCCCTGCAACCAGCTTCCATCGGCAAAAACTTCAATTGCATCAATCCTAACCCGGTGTCCATGCGGCGGTTTGTGGCGGTGATTAACGAATGTGGTTATCCCGTTAAGTCTGTCAGTCATGCCACTTGGGAGTTGCTCTTGAGTGAATATGTGGATACGCTTGATGGCATTGTCCATGTGTTGACCTCCAAAGCGAATGCTGAAAACTGGAGCTATATTGAGCGATCGTCGGTTGGGGCGGGGCAAGTGAGTTGCCAAAATGTGTTGGCGGGCTTGGCGGGGACTGAGATTGTTTGCCCAGACGTAACGGCTCAACTGCTTCGTCCTTACTTTAAGTTTGTGGCTGAGGTGGGGTTCTTGGCTCTGCCAGAATGTGAGGCCGCTCTGAGCCGTTAGTTTTAGCCTAGATTACAGGGGCAAGCATCCTGCCTGTCCCAGCTAGGTCTGAAGCAATATTGGGAGACTTCACCCTTCCTTTATGCTTCAGCAGCGGCCGCAGAAAAGCGACGTAAATGAATGATGATTTCAATGGGGTCAGGGCGCTGACTAAAATCGGCATTGACAAAGCTGTAGATGATTTCACCTTGGGGATTGACCACATAGGTGGCAGGAATCGGCAACTCAAACGAATCGTCGCCATTAAAGCGAGGCAATGCAAAGCCTAAGCCTTGATAAATCGGGCGTAAGTAGGCGGGCACTTGGAATACCAAGCCAAACTGACGGGCGATTTGATTGCCACGATCGCGCAGAATTTCCACATCAAAGGGAATTTCTGTCTCTGCTTGTTGTTTACGCCAGCGCCGGACTTGGGGGGTAATCACGACCGCATTCGCCCCCAAGTCACGGATACTCGGCAATACCACTTCCAAACCCGCCAGCTCAATTTGGCAATAAGGACACCAAGATCCCCGCAAAAAGGAGAGCACCATAAAACCTTGGCCCAAAATCGCATCGCTGGTGATTGGGGTATCACTTTGATTGGGGAGACTGAACGAGGGAATGCGATCGCCTTTTTTGAGGCTCTGTTCCATAATCCCCGTTTGCAGCAGCTCTTCTGCCCCCTGAGCCATCAAGGCCAGGGTTTCAGAAGGCAATGCCTCCACGCAATACTGTCGTACTGCTGCCAGTTCCGCTTGAATTTCCATCTTGATCGCCAGCCTCATTATTTACCATGCCCAGGCTGATACCCCACCCAGGCTGTGATCACAACTCTGGCCGCTATGATGCCCTGGCTACTCTGAGAATTTCCTGAGAGCCGCAGCCTGACTGATTTCTGAATCTCCTGATCTTTCCTGCCTATAATAGTCACCAGCCGGAAATTTAGAGCGTGTCGTCATTAAAACCAAAGGTCTGATGGAATAAGAGATAGAGCGCTCGACCCAAACAACAAGGAAAGGGACTATAAGTCAGTTATAGCAAGAGCTTAAAATCTACCTGAGACAGCCCCTAGACGTTTGCAATGACTTTTCGTATCCAAGCCCCCTTTGAGCCCACCGGAGATCAACCCCAGGCGATCGCTCAGTTAACCGATTCGATCCAAGCCGGTCATCGACTGCAAACATTACTTGGCGCAACGGGCACGGGTAAGACCCTAAGCATGGCCCATGTGATTGCCAACACCAAACGGCCAACTCTGGTGTTAGCCCACAACAAGACCTTGGCAGCCCAACTGTGCGATGAATTACGTCAGTTTTTTCCTGACAATGCAGTGGAATATTTCGTCAGTTATTATGACTATTACCAACCGGAAGCCTATATTCCGGTGAGTGATACTTATATTGAAAAGAGCGCGGCGATTAATGAAGAAATCGATATGTTGCGCCATTCGGCGACGCGATCGCTGTTTGAACGGCGGGATGTGATTGTGGTCGCCTCCATTAGTTGCATCTATGGTTTGGGGATGCCCACGGAATACCTCAAGGCTGCGATCGGGCTGCGGGTGGGGGTGGAATATGACCAGCGCCAACTGCTGCGGGATTTGGTCTCGGTGCAATATAGCCGCAATGACCTGGATCTCAAACGGGGGAACTTTCGGCTCCGGGGAGATGTGCTCGAAATTGTTCCCGCCTATGAGGATCGCGTGATTCGGATTGAGTTTTTTGGCGATGAGATTGATAGTATCCGCTACCTTGATCCCGTCACTAGTGCCACCCTCCAAACCCTCGACGGAGTTAATATCTACCCGGCTCGCCACTTTGTCACCCCAGAAGACGAGGTGGATCGGGCGTGCCAAGATATCAAAACGGAACTAGACGCCCGTTTGATGGAACTGGAGAATCAAGACAAACTCCTCGAAGCTCAACGCCTAGGACAGCGTACCCGCTACGACGTTGAAATGCTCCAGGAAGTGGGCTATTGCAACGGTGTGGAGAATTATTCTCGTCATCTCGCCGGGCGTCAGGCGGGCGATCCCCCTGAATGTTTAGTGGATTACTTCCCCAATGATTGGTTATTGCTGGTGGATGAATCCCATGTCACCGTGCCCCAAATTCGGGGGATGTATAACGGTGACCAAGCCCGTAAACGGATTTTGATTGAGCATGGTTTCCGGCTCCCCAGCGCGGCGGATAATCGCCCCCTCAAAGCGGAAGAGTTTTGGCAGAAGGTCAATCAATGCATTTTTGTTTCTGCCACACCCGGGAATTGGGAGCTAGAGGAATCGGAAACTGTTGCGGAGCAGATTATCCGTCCCACAGGAGTGCTTGATCCGGAACTGTTTGTCCGACCCACGGAGGGACAGGTGGATGATCTGTTGGCTGAAATTGTGGAGCGAGTCGATCGCCGCGAACGCACCCTGATTACAACCCTCACTAAACGTATGGCCGAAGACCTCACCGATTATTTCCAAGAGCGGGGTCTCCAGGTGCGCTATCTCCATTCCGAGATCCAGTCCATTGAACGGATTGAAATCTTGCAGGCGCTGCGGGAAGGCGAGTTTGATGTGCTGATTGGTGTAAACCTGTTGCGGGAAGGATTGGATTTGCCCGAGGTTTCGCTCGTGGCAATTATGGATGCGGACAAAGAAGGTTTTTTACGGGCAGAGCGTTCTCTCATTCAAACCATTGGCCGGGCAGCACGTCATGTGCGGGGTCAAGCGATTCTCTACGCGGACAATATCACCAAAAGCATGGATAAGGCGATCGCGGAAACCCAGCGCCGCCGCCAAATTCAAATGGCTTATAACGAGCAACATGGCATCACCCCCCAACCCATTGTCAAAAAGACGCACAAGAATTCAATCCTATCGTTCTTGGATATTTCCCGGCGTCTCAATGCTAAGGAGCTAGCGGCGGTGTATGCAGTTAAAGAAGACCTTACCTTAGAGCAAATCCCTGAGATTATTCAACAACTTGAAACCAAGATGAAAGATGCTGCCAAACAGATGGAGTTTGAACAGGCTGCTCAATACCGCGATCAAATCAAGGAACTGCGCGATCGACTCCTCGGCAAGACCGTGACAACCCCTTTATAATGAGGCAATTCTCTGGCTGCAACTATAATTCCTCATCAGATGCCCATTTTGGAGTCATACCCCGCTGACGAAGACGATCTTGACTTAGACTCTACTCCTGCCCCCGAACGTCCCCAGCGTATCCCCGTTCCACCCATTATGCTCTGGGGCGCGATGTGGTTGATGGCGATTTCTGTAACTGTGGCTGCCACTGCCACTTTGCTTCTGCCTCGACAGCTCAACGCACCCCCGCGTCCCTACCCTCCCTCCCCAGCGGATGTCTCTAATCCTCCAGAGTTACCCACGCCTGCAACGGAAACTGAGACGAATGCTCCTGCCGACGCTGAAGCGAGTGAAGTCTTGCCCCCACCACCAGCAGAAACAGCACCCCAACCCTCTGAACCGAAAATAGAGCCTCCCCCCACTGCTGTATCGCGCTTCCCCTTACGGCTATTGCTCGGTGTGATGGGGGGCTGCGCTATTACTTCTGTGACCGTAACCTTGATCCTACGTGGTGCAACACAGCGCCCACGCCGACAGCGAGAACCACGGGAGCCGACTACTAGACATCAAAGCACTGTAAGTTACCGTTCCCGAACTCGTCCAACCGTTGCAAACCACCTAACGCAACCCACGGTCATGGTCTTACCCCCAGAAATGGTGACCCCTCTTGATGGGATTCCTGCGGAAGACGAAGGAGATTTAGCCGCTCAGCTTGATATCCGTCGTCGGTATAGTTTGTCGTCGTTGATGGAAGATAGCCTAGACTAATACCGCAGGGCGGAGTTCAGGGTTCAGGGTTCAAAGTTCAGAGTTCAAAGTGTTTGTCCCGTGGCCAACTTCTGCTGCACTACACCAGGGTCTGTTATGCCCAGAGCGTAATGCAGGTGTTAATCTTGATTACTTGTTGCCGTTTACTGGTTACTGGAATTGCATCTATATATCTTTATTGCCAACAAACAAGGAGAATCTTGATCCCATGTTGAAGTTACTGCAATCGATATGGCGTTGGTTCAGGGGTTTGTTGACAAGAGATCAATCAAGAGCCCGCTCTCGGCGAGTGACCAGCCAAAGTCCCTCGACGACGGGCCCTGTTACCCTCGATGCCGCAGGGTATGAATTCTTGTGGACTCAGTTGTTGGAAGGGGCGGCGAATGGTTGGGATCGCCATCGGATGCAAAAGTTTTTTGCCCAGATTGAAGATCGCGCCACGATTCCTGCTTGGCTTGATTGGCTCGGTCAGTTTGGTAAAAAAGTTCTAGCCAGTCCTACACCCAACTTGGAGTTGGCGCGGCGACTGATTTTAGTGGCGACCCATCTACAACATTTACCGCAGTATGAGGAGGTGGCGCTGCTGGCCAACCATATTGCCCATGAGTTACGCCAGCGGGCCACCAGTGGTGTGGTGTGGGATTATGACGGCCCCGATCGCTAGGTCGATTAACTTTTGTGTTGATTGTTAAACAAACGTAGCCCTTGTATTCGGGTGATCTGAACAGGATGAAAATTCAAACAGGGTTAAACAAGCTTTGAATTGATAATTTCATCCTTTAAATCCAGGAGTTTTGGTATTAAGGTCAGTTTGACAAGTGGTCTCACTGCACTTTTAACCAGTGAGTAAAGACGATACATTAAATAACTGAAAGCGCAAGTGATGGGGTTGCTATCACTAGAAACTTACACTCCTCTCAAACTTCATGGCTTTGGGGTTTTGATGAGGGATGTGAGCGATTCTGGTGTGCGCATTTTCTCTTCGTAACCATTTTTTCGGAGGAGTGAACAATGAAATCGATCGCAAGTATCAAGCAGTTCAGTCAACAGCAATGGAGCAAGCTGCAACTTGGCAAACGATGCCAGCTCCTAACTGTGCTCAGCATTGGGTTACTCAGCGGCGGTTTATTGCGCAGTGATCAAGCGATCGCACTCAATCGGCACAACACGCCAACTAAAATCCCTGCCATTGATAAAACCCAGTCTCCGAAAGCTCAGGGGTTGCATTTTTATGGTCAAGCGCCGGAAGCGAATGCCATTGGCCAGGATTACCTCTTGTTTGATGTCCAAGGGAAACAGGTTTCGGGGGTGATATTCCAGCCCCAGTCAGAATATGCCTGTTTTCAAGGAGAAGTTACGCCCCAAGGTTTAGAGCTGGCGATCGCCGATCCGTTTGAGGGCACAACTGTTCCTTACGCGATCGCTTTTACCCACGAAACCGTGCAGGTTGCCGGAGCACTCCAATCCCGCACAACCCTAGAAGGCTTTACCGAAATCGCAGCGGTTGGCCCATCTGAGCAGGCGCTTCTCGCACAATGCCGCTAGTTTTAAAGTTGTCAAATACCTAAACCATAAGGCTAAATAGAGGGGTTGAGGGTTGAGTACCTGCAACCTCTCGTGTTTTTTCAGTGGCTTTATTTCTACCCTCGGTTTGGCTATGCGTTGCCGTTACTCTTCTTGGTTGTTGACTGCTCTGTTATGTGTGCTAATGCCAGGATTGGCGCGAGCAGAAGGAAGTCGGGAACTCAACGCGACTGGGGGCGATCGTCCCCACCTGCTCTACCGTAATCGCACCCAAGCCGGGATCTCCCTTAACTCCACCATCAAAGTCTTTGCACAAGAAACCGAAACCATTCTGCTCGGTTCCTCTGCTGCTGGTATTGGTAGTGGCACAATTAACTACACTGCCCCTGACGGCACATCAGGTACCTGTAACGCAGATGGCTTTATTACTGATGTGTCTGAGGAAACTGCCGGGCCAGTGGGCTCCGGCTCCGGGGGGTTTGACCCCTGCACAGTTGCTGTGGGTTCAGGCCAGGGCGGAATTTGGGAAATTCAATTCATCAGCCCGAATCCAGATGCGGGTGGTGTCGGCCGACCTCGGGAGCCAGTGGGGGGCACCTGGGATGCCCAACAAAATAACGACTTTTTTATCTCAGCTTGGGATATCACGGTGGCCGATTCAGGAGGCAGCTTTGTCAACGGCCGTGCCTATGCCAATTATCTGCCCTTGCGCGTCAGTACTGGCGACACCACCAAGCAACTCAATTCCCAACTCTTTGTTTTGACGGAAGATGGCTATGAATACCAAGTGGGTTTCAACAATATTGAACCCCAAGGTTTTATTTTCTTTGCCAATAACAAAGGCTTTACGACCTCTGGTGATAACACTCCCTCCTTCCAGTCTTTAAAATTTGAGGGGGCTGATCCAGGAAACCCCCCCGCTGGTTTTAGTTTTCAGAATCCCGAGAATAACGACACGACAGGAACCACCAACCCAGATATCACCCATAAGCTCTTCTTTAACTTGCCGGACTCGAGCACAGAAGGGGCGGGTGCGCAGCAAACACCCGATGGGACAACAACCTGGTGGCTCCAAACGGCACAAACACCGCCAGACCCCCAAAACTTGCAGTTTACCGGGGAAGAAGGCACTGTGGGTCAAGCGGGTACTTCACCGCTAACGGGTTCTTTCTCCTTTGACAATCCCAGTAGCACGAACCTGAGCTATACCATTGCTATTGATATCGATCGTAATGGCATCATTGAAGACAATGGCCAGGATGTCATTCTAGTTGGCACAGCCACTCCCGGCTCCAATACTGTGGCTTGGGACGGTTTAGATGGTCAAGGGAATACGGTTGCAGCAGGAGATTTGGCTTATCAGATCGCTGGGGTTTTAAATGGTGGTGAAGCTCACTTCCCCCTGATCGATGTAGAAAACAATGCCAATGGCCTGATCATTAATCGGTGTGATGCAGGCAATCGTAGTAGTTGTAGCACAGTATCTTCAGATGTTTATTTTGACGATGTCACGGATACAAACCTGATTGGCGGGAGCAGAGATCTCGCGGGGGTCGATAGTTCAGGCGGCGCTCATGCCTGGTCAAGCGATTTTGGTAATGTTGCCGGGATTGATACCTGGGTTAATGTGCCCAGTAATCCATTTACACTGCAAGATTTAATCACGATCGCAGAAGCAGATTTGCAAATCACCAAAACGGTTGATAATTCAACCATTTCAGTTGGTCAGCAACTCACCTATACCATCACCGTGACCAATGCTGGACCCAGTAGTGTGACCGGAGCCGAGATCGCCGATACCATCCCCTCTGAACTCACCAGTGTTACCTGGACTTGTGCTGCGGAAACCGGATCAGCGTGCGGTGATGCCAGCGGCAGCGGTAATAGCATCAATACCACAGGTGATTTAGCCAATGGCACAACCCTCGTTTACACAGTCACTGGAACCGTTTCTTCGGTCGGCACTGGAACCATTCAAAACAGTGCCTCTGTGACGCGTCCCAACGACGTTACCGATCCTGACCTCGCCAACAATACTGCGTCTGTTCCCACCACCATCACTGAGGGGGCAGATCTGGAGATTGTTAAAACCGTCTCTGGTACTGACAATGGGAGTGGCTATGACATTACCTACACCCTCGTTGTGACCAATAACGGCACAGGAGACGTGACCAATGCCACCGTCACAGATACTTTAGATAGCCAGCTCACGGGCTTAACTGTCAGTTGTGCCTCTACGCCCGCGTCCAACTGTGTTAGCCAAAGCATCGATGGTTCGAATAACCTCAGCGCCACCGTAACTTTAGCTAATGGTGAGAGCGCGACGTACACCATTGTTGGGCAAGCCGCAGACACGGTTACAGGAACGCTGACGAATACTGCCCAAGTTGCGACGCCCAGTGGGGTAACTGATCCCGATACCACCAATAATGAAAGCAGTGCATCAATCAGCCTGCCGCTAGAGGCTGATCTGAGTCTGACCAAAGATGTCACAGCGTCCGTGGGCGCGACCGACACAACCCTCACCTATACCATTACCGTCACCAATAATGGCCCTGGTGATGTGACCGGGGCAACCGTGACCGATACAATCCCCGGAGATGTCACGGGCGTAACTTGGACTTGTACCGCTTCCACGGGCTCAAGCTGCGGTGATGCCAGCGGCAGCGGTAATAGCATTAGCACAACTGCAAATCTGCTCAATGGCGGCACAGCAACTTACACCGTAACCGGAACCGTTGCCAATACCTTCAGCGGTACGGTGACAAATAATGCCAGCACCTCTCCCCCCAGCGGCATTACTGATCCGGATACCAGCAACAATAGCGACGCCGAAACCGTAACGCTGCCGCTGGAAGCGGATTTGAGCTTGACCAAAGATGTAGCGACCAGCGTGGGTGCGACCGACACGACCCTCACCTATACGATTACCGTCACCAACAATGGTCCCAGTGGGGTGACTGGAGCAACCGTCACCGACACGATTCCAGGTGATATTACGGGCGTAACTTGGACTTGCACACCTTCCACGGGATCAAGTTGCGGCGATGCCAGCGGTAGTGGCAATAGCATTAGTACCACTGCTGATCTGCTCAATGGCGGTACGGCAACCTATACCGTAACTGGAACCGTCGCTAATAGTTTTAATGGCACAGTGACGAATAATGCTAATACGTCTCCCCCTAGCGGAATCACCGATCCCAATACCACCAATAACAGCGACGCAGAAACAGTGACGTTACCTGTCGGCACAACGGATGTCACGATCGCCAAAACCGGAGCCTCAAGCTTTAGTCTGGGTGCAGATGTCAGCTTTACAATTACCGTCACGAATACAGGTTCCTCCACTGCTCTCAACGTCCAAGTGGATGACACAACCCCTACAGGCTTAACATTTGTGAGCAACAGTGGTGATTGCACCACAGTCTTTGTCTGCGACCTTAGTGATATTCCTGCTGGCGAGACCCGCACCATTACCACCACCTTTAATGTGCCCAGTGACTATACTGGCCCTGACCCGATTACCAATACGGCGACTGTTACTCTGGACAACGATGCTGATAGTACGAACAACAGCGCTACGGCTACTGTTCCCCTTGCCTCAACGCCCAGCCTGATTCTAGTCAAGCGCATCACCAATATTACCCGTGGTGGTGCGAGCCTTACGGGCGTCGATTTCAGTAGTTTCAACGATGATCCCAACGACACTAATGACAACACGATTAATGACTCCACCACATTAGTTCCGGTGGGTGCTTATACGGTTCCGAGCACTACTGTGGTGCAGAGCGGTGACATTGTTGAATACACCGTTTATTTCCTCTCGAATGGAGATACTGCCCTTACGAATGCTCAAATTTGTGACGCGATTCCCTCCGGTACAACCTTTGTCACCAATAGCTTTAGCACCAACTCTGGTATTCAACATTTTGATGAGGCGACGACCACTACAACCAACTTTACGAACACGACAGGGGATGATGATGGTGATTACTTCACGCCCTTAACGCCAGTGAGTTCTCCTTGCACACCTACCAATAACCCCAATGGTTCCGTACTGGTGACGTTTGCCTCGTTGGTCGCAAATAATGGCGGTTATATTCGCTTCCGGGTTCAGGTGAATTGAATGGAAGCGGAGGAAAGAGGTTTTTAGGTTAAGGGATGATACTGAATCTGGAAAGTAAAGGGTGAGTTTGAGGGTTGAGCTGAGTCAAAACCCGGCCGCTCTGACTATCCCCTCTGGGAACGCTACGCGAACGACTCCGCTCAGTCCTCGCTTTCTGAGCATATAGCCTTTTTTATATAGATGAGGAGCGAAGATCGAGCTAAAACGTTTTACCCGTCAAGCTTTGCTATACCTCATCTTTGCGGAAAGTGCTATATACAATTCGGATTCAGTATGAGTGATGGGTTTGGTGCGTTACGAAGAGAGCCGCGATCGCGTTCAATCAATATCAATCAAAGGCATGGTATTTATCCAGTATTTCTATGAGCTTATTGTGATCTGTATTCACATATCTACGATCTTTATCATCAACGTAATAAGCCCCTGTTTCGTAAGCATCTGCACACATAGACATCATGGTAGTAATACTTATGGCATAAAGCGTAGGCTCTGAACCTTCTGAATACAATACAACGACTGGATAATGTTCTTCTTGCTTATCACTAATAACGACAGCACACGTTGTTGGCTCGAATCCAATAAAAGGAAAAAATGTTTTGTTTTGATATTCGGCAGTTAAAAATCCTCCATCGAATGGTGAGAGATTGATCCAATCTATTACATCTGGTTTAAGTACTTCCTTTAATGGTAAAAAATTATAAATATCGAAATTGGGAATGTCGGCATATATAATGGGTTCTACACTTCTACCGTTGCGCCATTGATATAACTCGTAAATCTCTTCTGGAATACAAAGGTTTAAAGGAGCTATTAATTTATCTATTTCTTGCCGAGATAAACCAGGTAAAAATGAAGCTGCATATTCTGGTTGATGTTTTTCCAACCATTTCATAATCCTATTCAATGCTTCGGTTAATTGACTCATAACAAACTTCAACCTCATTAAAAATCTTGACGTTTATCTTTTCTATAGCAAGGCTAGTGTTCTGTCAGCTCTAATTTTGTGTGTTGTCTATCGATAGCACTATTGCCGAGTAAGTGAGGTGGAAGCGAATAACTCACAGTTTTAAGCTTGACGCTGCACTAGAGCGACTCAGGACATTTTCAGGAGCGGAAACCCTCTTCTGGTGGGCGATGCCCACCCTAAGCGATGTCCTAACCATCTACCAACGCTGCTATATCACCCCTTCTTGAGCTGTGCTAATTGCTCCGACGTTAGCCCCGTCATGGCTAAAATCTGCTCATCTGCCATACCTGCTTGGAGCATTGTTTTCGCAACTGTAGTAATACCGATTTCAATTCCCTCTTCTCGACCAACTGTTCGACCCTCACCCCAAGCTGTATCCATTGTATTTTGCAAATCTCGGTAATATTTCAAGCTGTTTTCGTAAGACTGCACTTGCTCTGGATTAAACCGAGCGATCTCTGCCTCATGAAATGCTTTGTTAAAAATTTCCTCTTGCAGCGCTTCTGGAATCTCCTGAATCTTCGTCAGGTTCCGTAATAAATACAACCACTTATCAAACCGAGTGGTGAGCTGTTCAACTGTCTTGTTGAACTTTGGCATCTCCAGGTAAACAAACGTGAGCTTGTCGTAGAAAATCTTGTGGGTTTCGATGTCCGTTAGTTTGACGTCGTAGCGATATTTGTTGGGCTTTTCCTTATCTTCCTCAAAGACAAAATCCAGAATTGCGATCGCGTAGACTGGCTCTAATTTATAATCCCATTCCCCCCGTTTTGCTTGCTCCCGAATCGGAAAAGTGGAATAAAAGACAGTGCGGTCTTTAAAAAAGTTCTGCTTGGCCTTTTGCAGTTCCACAATAAACTTTTCCCCCCGCTCGTTTTCACAGTAGAGGTCAAAGATCACCTTGCGGTCTACGGCTGTGTCACCCAAGTGCTCATTCTTAATGTAGCGAATGGATTTAATCTCTCCCTGATCATCCTTGAGCAGTTCATTCAGAAAATCGAGTAACAGATCCTTATTCGGCTCCTCACCAAAGAGCTTCTTAAAACCATAGTCAGTGAACGGGTTGATGTATTTTTCGGTGAAGTGGTACATCGTTTTGATTGGCGGGAGCTAAGACATCAAGGTGATAAAATACTCTTGTTCTATCATAGCGTTAACACTCCGTTGTGAGGCATTAATTTCTCACGCGATCGCTCCACTCAAGTCTCACCCAGCAACAAGCCCAAATCCAATAAAAACACCAACGTTGCTGGGCCAGATTCCTGCGGCTGCAAAGATACATAGCGACAAACCTGACCCAAAGGCTGAGCCTGAGTAGTGGAGGGCAAGGCTTGAATGGTGGGCACAGACAACCCCATCATGCTGGGTAACTCCGCCAACGGAATGCCATATAGTCCGTCGAGTTGCGTTTGGATCAGGAGCAAAAAGCGACGCTGCTGTTGATGGTTAGGGTTGAGACGGCTGGCGAGGTCGAGTAAACGTACCGCTTGACCCTCCAAATCTAATAAATCCACAGCCTGATCAGCTTGGGGTGGACAGGGGCTAATTTTAAAGACTGCCTTCATAGGCAAAGCAAGCTGATGCCCCGCGATCGCAAATACAATCACGCGCAACGGTTCAGCATTCAGGGGAGTTGTGCCTGCGATCGCCGCGACCATTATTTCTGCCTCCGCTGCTGACCCTGCTCAATCACATTGAGAATTTCGGCTTCCACATAGGGTTTGGTGAGGTAAGCGTAAGCCCCCAACTCTAGCGCCAGGGTTTGAAACTTATCGCGGCTACGGGAGGTGAGCATGGCCACGGGAATCTTGGCAATTGCCGCATCTTGACGCCACGCACTTAAAAACTCCAAACCGTTCAACCGAGGCATTTCAATATCACAAAAAATCACATCCACCCCTTGGGGTTGGGCTTTGAGATAGTCGATCGCTTCCAGACCATCCTTGAGGGCGATCGCCTTGTGGCCTGTCCGCTGCAACATCAGTGACAGGGTTTGACGCTCGGTTAAAGAGTCATCAATCACCATCACCGTGGGCTGAGGGTCGGGGCTTGGCGGGGGAGACGTTTCAGGTGCCTCAGGAATAAACAGATCCAGAGACTCGGTGGAGAGTTCCGGCTGACGCTCAGGAACCCCCGCAGGGGCTGGGTTTAACGGTCGAGCGTCGATCGCCTCTTGAATCAGCCGCATGCCTTTCCGTTGGGTTTGCTGAACCAACATCGCGCCATCGAGCACGAGCGTAAGGCGACCATTGGCCAAAATACTGCACCCATACACATAAGGCGGTGGGGCGATCGCTTCGGAA
The DNA here is from genome assembly GCA_010672165.1 of Spirulina sp. SIO3F2. Lineage (GTDB taxonomy): Bacteria > Cyanobacteriota > Cyanobacteriia > Cyanobacteriales > Spirulinaceae > SIO3F2. The sequence goes on from JAAHHN010000107.1 coordinate 17,652, forward strand.
ACTGGCTTAATCACCAGCTCTTGTTCTTCCAGGATTTGATTAATTTCTAGCCCAATCAAACCGTCTGGTGTCCGCAGCAGCATCACCGGATTTACGCCTGCGGCAGTGGTCAGTACTGGTTCAAGTTCGCCCCGCTCGCTCAAAGCCCGATACGCAGATGTTTGGGTCAACCGCGCTGTGGAACCAAACAAATTTACCAGCTCATAGACCGGAACAGTGCAAGTGGCATCTTCTTGATTCCAATCGAGCACCTTTTGCCCCGCGATCCAGCGCAACTGCTCCCCCGGAATCAGGACTTGTTCAATCTCGTTCGCCACAAAGCCATACACCGATTCCCCCGCCCGACAGATCAACAGCCGCGCATTCAGCAGAGATTCTCGAATTTGAATCGCAAAACCAGTACCTTGACCCGGCCGCGATCGCACTTGTAGCGTCCCTTTAATTTGCTCCAACTGGGTCTTCACCACATCCAGACCCACCCCCCGGCCGGAGAGGTCACTGACCTGAGCTGCCGTTGAAAACCCTGGTGTACACATTAACTGTAGCAGCCGTTCTTCGGGTTGGTTTGCTTGCTCTAGGCGCTGGGCTTCGGCTGGCGGAATCAGCCCTTGGTCAACGGCTTTTTGACAAATGCGTTGCACATTTAAGCCCTGACCATCGTCTTGGACTTCAATAATCGTGCGGTTGCCCTGGTTATAAGCCGCGATCGTGATTTGACCCGTTTCTGGTTTTCTGAGCCGCCGTCGCTGCTCGGTGGCCTCAATCCCATGATCAAAGGCATTACGCACCAGATGCAACAGGGCATCATAGAGGTTCTCCGTAATGGTTTTATCCACCAGCACCTCTGTACCTTTCAGGTGCAATTCCACAGGCTTTTTATGGATAAATGCCAACTGCTTCACCATCGGTGGAAACCGCTTGAGCAGCGCTTCCAGGGGCATCATCCGCGCCGCCTCCATGTTGTCGCGCAACTGCTTAGACAGGCGATTTTCCCGCTCAATCGTCGAAGCAGTGGTGCGAACTAAAAGGCTAATATCTTCTGTGGCCTGGCTGATTTGGCTGGTCTCTTCGATCGCGGCGTAGAGGAGCTTTTGGGTGGGAGTGAGCTGGGTATTAGTGCGATTATCGCCTTTGGGTAATACGTCCCGGAGTTGATTGAGGGTATGGCGGTGCTGGCGTAACCAGGTGGCAAGTTTTTGGACAGATTCTTGGAATTGGCCATCCCGCAACACCAGTTGGTTTTGATTGATCAGCAATTCGCCCACCAGATGGTTGAGATATTCCAACTGATCCAGCTCAATGCGCAGGGTTTTAGGGAGTACCTTGACGGGGGGAGTAGGCTCATCCGGGGTTGCCAGTTCGGCTAATTCTGAATCAGCAGCGGGAATAGTTGCCGTTTGGGGTTGCTGATGATCAGACCAGAGGTCACTGGCGAGGGCAACTTGCTCGGGTACAGGGGTGACTTCAGGGCGACGTTCAGCCAGGGTTTCATCTGAATTGCTGATTGCTGAGGGTGAACGCGAAGGTTTGGAGCCCAGCCAAGCTGATAGCTCAGGACTTACCGTTCCCCCTGAGGTGCGATCGCCCCCCAGAACTGCTGCTTGGGCGGCTTGCAAGTTTGCCAGCAGAATTGGAGCGATCGTGAGTATTTGGTCAGGATGTTGGGCGATCGCGGTTTGACCTGCCTCAACGATCGCTTTAAAACCTGGCAAACTCAACGATTCTGCCAAGCCGATGAGCACCTCTGTTTGGCCCTGCCAGCAGTTGTGTATCGCCTTTGCTGTTGGTTGGCCTGCTAATGTTCCACTCAACTCGTCCAGACGCTCCTGAACCCCCGTCTCAAAAATCGATTGGACGAGATCAAAGCCCATATCAGAGGACGATGGTAGGGGGGGCTGATGCTCAAAACAAATAGCTCCGAGATGATGTTGCAGCCGCTCAAATACAGACGCTGCACGTCCGAGCAACTCAGCATCTTGATTGTGTTCATGGGTTAATTCACTGCCCATCGCCAGCCGCAGAATTTCATAATTCTCATAGAGCAGGGCTTGCAACTGTTCATCAATGTGCGCTTCGGGGGCGAGCATGGCCCGAAACACATCTTCAAGCTGATGGGCGATTGTTTTAATTGTGTCCTGACCCACATTGGCTGCTGCACCTTTGAGGGTATGGGTGGCCCGCATCAGACTATAAATGTCCGCTGTTTGGGCAGCAGGGGTCAGCGCCATCAACTCCCGCTCGATCGTCTGGAGTAGGTCTTGGGCTTCAGTAACGAAGTATTGATAGCCTTCAGCTTGAGCCGGTGAACTGGGTGAAACTGTGGGGGGTGCAGCAGAAGGACTCGGCTGGGGTTCAGGAGCAGTCGGCGTTGCTGTGAACAATTCATCAAAGCTATTGAGTTCATCTAAGGACAGTTCATCAAGGGAGAGAACCGCATTGTCCTCGAAGGGGTCAGTATTGATGCCACCAGAGTCGTGGTTGAACTGGCCATTATCGGACTCTGCCGAAGGCGTTGTGACTTCTGCCAAATTGGCAAAGGGATCTTCAAAGTCCTCCCAGGCTTCAGGGATGGGAAAAGGGTCAGATTCAGCGGCAGAGGGAGGCGGGGTTTGAAGTTCAGATAATTCTGGAACTAAATCTAACTCTGGTGCTAAATCCGAGGATGGATTAGGGGCTGGGCTGTCATTCCAGGCCTCTCCCCACGCTGAAGGTTCAGGAGATTTTGGGGGTGGAGCGGGTTTTGGTTTGGGCTGTTGAGTTGAGCTGCTATTCGCCGCACGAACGGATTGAGGCCCAGCAGATGGCTTTGGTTGGGGGGTCGGGTTTGGCTCCGACTCGAACAGCTCCCCTAACTCAAGATCCCGGAAAGCGCTGGCGTCAGCAGCGGTAGGGGGAGGTGGCGGCGAGATGGTTTCGGCTTCAATGTCGATCGCGATCGGCTCGTCCGGTGTCGCTGCGGGAGGTTGAGCCGTGCCCTTATTGGGATCTTGCTTATCCAGCAGGGCATCCGCTGCCTTGGCCATATGCTGTCCCACCTCGTCTTTTTGGAAGTAGTCCCAATCCCGGATGGACGACCACATCCCACTCGCTAGTTTGTGGAAATCCCAGGTTGCCATTCTGTTTCCCCCTAGTCCACTTTGAACTGGTTGACCACGGCTTGGAGTTGTCGCGCCGTTTCTAGGGTAGCTTGGAATGTCTGGGAGAGTTGTACAGATTCCGTAGAAGTGCTGGTGGAGATTTGGGCCACCTCGCGCATGGTTTGAGTCACGGATTGGGACTGCTCCAACTGGGTGGTAGTAGCCTGGGTAATGCTGGCAACGAGAGTACTGATTTCTGTGGTCGCTGCCGCGATCGCGGTCAAGTTGCCCTTGGTTTCTTCCACGAGGCTTGTCCCGGCGCTCACCTGGGCGATCGCAGCTTCGGTGACATTAATCACCTCACTGGTTTGTTGACGAATCTCCGCCACCAAATTAGAAATCTCCAAACTCGCCCCCGCCGACTGCCGCGCTAGAGACCGCACCTCATCAGCAACGACCGCAAAGCCCTTGCCATATTCCCCAGCACGGGTCGCTTCGATCGCCGCATTGAGCGAGAGCAGCTGGGTTTGGGTTGCAAAGTCACTAATCAGATTCACAACGCGATCGATCTTTTGAGACGATTCACTCAATTCCCGGATCTTTTGGCTGGCTTCAGAAACCGTATCCCGAATCGTTAAGATCCCTTCAACGGTTCGATTCATCGCCGCATCCCCAGAACTGACCGTCTCATTGGCATTTTTCACTGCCTGCTCAATGGCAACCGCGTTCGTGCCCACATCCTGGGCCGAAACCACCACCTTTTGCACCTCACTCAGGGCTTGGCTGAGTTCTTGGGATTGCTGTTGGGCGCGATCGGCCAATTGCCGAATTTGGGCATCGTTGCCTTGGGAGGTCTCGGCCACCTGCTGAGTGGCATTTTTCACCTGCTGGACAATTCCCCGCAGGCTCTGGAGCGTGTTGTTATAGACATCCGCGATCGTGCCCACTTCATCTTCGGTGAGCGGTGCACGAACAGTGAGATCACCCTCCAGCGCAGGCCGCACAGCAGTCAGTAACTCCAGCGCCCGCTGCTGCAAAGTTTGGCGAGCAGTTTTCTCCCGACTCGCGGCTGATTCGAGTTCTTGGGACTGTTTGCGTAACTGATCCAAGTCTGCCGCCCGTTGCAGCGCAATACCCAATTGGGAGCCGAGTTGCACCATCAATTGCACTTCAGATTCTTCCCAGTTCCGTGGGCCGGAACACTGATAGTTAGCCATCAGTCCCCAAAGCCGTTCACCGAGGAAAATGGGCACGGTGATATAGGCGCGAGCTTGGAACAGCTCTAGCAGCTCCAGATAGCAGGGCGGAAATGCAGATTGATAAACATCGCGGCAAACGCGATAAGCGTTACCCTTGCGATAGGTTCCCCCCTCAGTGCTTTGCAGATAGGTGTCTGTCGCCGCCCGCTCTCGGATCTGCATCTGCTGGATCGTACAACCTTCCGTATCAATATTGAGCTTCGTGCGCTCTAATAAACCGGGATCATCCACCTGAGCATTGAGTAGGGACGTCCATTTATTGCCGACGGATTCCGCCACAAACTCGCCTGTCCAATCCGGGTTAAACCGATAAATCGCCACGCGATCGGAGTTGAAGAGCTTACGGGCTTCGTAGGTGGTGCTCTTAAAGATGGTGCGCACGTCTTCCGACTGTCGGATACGATTGCTCAATAAAGCGATCGCCCGCTCCCGTTCCACTGCCTTTTCCAGTTGTTGGGTTTGGGCTTTAACGGCTGCCAAGTCTTCGGCCCGTTGGAGGGCAATCCCCAGTTGGGAGCCTAAACTAACCACCAAGTTAATTTCTTCTGCTGTCCAGTCCCGCGGTTCTGAACATTGGTAAGTGGGCATCAACCCCCACAGCTTGTTGCCCAAAAAGATGGGAACAGTAACATAGGCACGGGCTTGGAAGCGCTCCAATAACTCCACATAACAGCGGGGGAAACCGGCCGTATCCACATTGTTACAGACCCGGTATTTATCCCCTTCCATGTAGCTGCCGCCTTGCGTTCGTTCGAGATAGGTATCGCGGCTAATCAGATCCTGGGTGGCCATGCGTTTGATCGTGCAGCCATCGGTGTCGATATTGATCTTGGTAGCTTCGAGAAGCGATTCTTCTTCAATCTGTTCGCGCAACAAAGATTTCCATTGCCCCACCACCGATTCAGCGACAAATTCGCCACTCCAATCCGGGTTAAACCGATAGATCCCCACACGGTCTGCGGCCAGGATTTCCCGAACTTCGGTGGTGGCAATTTTGAAAATCGCTTCAATATTATCGGCTTGTTTGATGCGATCGCTCACCAGCGCCAAAGTACGCTCCCGCCGAATTGCTTCTTGCAGTTTGGTGGTTTGGCTTTGCAAAGCATCAAAATCTGCTGACCGTTGCAAGGCAATCCCCAATTGGGAACTCAACCGCACCATCAGTTGCGTTTCTTCTTCTGTCCATTGGCGGGGTCCGGAGCACTGATAGCAGGCCATCAGCCCCCAAAGCCTCTCCCCCAAGAAAATCGGCACGGTGACATAGGCCTTGGCTTGGAAGCTGGCGAGCAGCTCCAAATAACAGTCGGGGAAGCCTGCTTGGGCCACATCCGGACACATCCGGTAGGCATCACCCTGGCGATAGCGACCCCCTTGGGTATCTCGCAAATACGTATCTTTGGTGACAAGCTGCTGCACCCGCATGTTTTTGATCGTGCAGCCCACTGTGTCAATGTTCTGTTTCGTGCCATCTAAGATCTGCGGCTCCTCACCCTGCTTGCCCATCAGGGACACCCAGCCCGATTCCACCGACTCGGCCACAAACACCCCACTCCAATCCGGGTTAAAGCGATAAACTACTACACGATCGCTGGCCATCAGTGTGCGGGCTTCTTGGGTGGCAATGCGGAAAATACTATCGATATCTTGGGTGGCTTTAATACTTTCGCTAATTTTGGCGATCGCCCGTTCGCGTTCCACTGCCCGTTGCAGCTTTTGTTGCTCGATTTGGATGGCTTCCAGGTCAGCCGTGCGTTGGAGCGCAATCCCCAGTTGAGCACTGAGGTTGATCATCAGTTGAATTTCGTCCGTTCGCCAGGTTCGGGGGCCATCACATTGATAACAGGCCATTAAGCCCCAAAGCTTATCTTTTAGAAAGACTGGAACTGTAACGTAGGCTCGCGCTTGGAAGCTTTCTAGCAGTTCGATGTAGCAAGGCGGAAACCCCGCCTCATAAATATCGTCACAAACCCGCGCCCGTTCACCCTTGGTATATTTTCCTCCTTTGGTATCTCGGAGATAGGTATCCTGGGTAGCCATCTGCTGAATGCGCATATCTTTGATCGTGCAGCCAGCGGTATCGATATTCGATCGCGTCCCTTGCAAGATGGTTGGATCAGCCATCTGCGATCGCAGTAGTGATTTCCAACTTTTGC
>JAAHHN010000108.1 GCA_010672165.1 Spirulina sp. SIO3F2
GATTGACGACTGCGGTCAACTTTAACTTTAATTCTGTTCAAGAACTACTCTTCGCTGCTGCCAATCGCTTTGGCTTGAGATAGAGGTTATCCAACAGTACTGCTCCCCCAGCAACCCACGGGGGCACAATGATTGCCCCCACAATCCCCAAAACCTGCGTGCCGCCCAGCACCGCCAACAGCTGATAGATTGGCAGCACCTTCACCGTATTGCCTACCAACAGTGGATCAAGCACGTAGGTTTCCAGATTTTGAATCAACAAGAATAACAACAACACCCAAACAAAGAGCCACCCTCCCTGGGCGATCGCCACAATCAGCGCTGGAATTGCGCCCAAAATTGGCCCAAAGAAGGGGATGAGGTTTGTAACCCCCGCGATCGCCCCGAGCGCCAACGAAAACTCCGCAATGCCCAAGAATTGCAAACCCACACTGATTAGAACCGACAAAATCGCCGAGACCAAAATCCGACCCTGGATGTAGTTCCCCATACGTTGACCCACCAAACCCACCTGCTCCTGTAAACGCTGATCCCACGGTGTAGGAAAAAGGCTGACAATCCCTTCAATAATCCGTTCTGAACCGGCCAGTAGATAACCCGAGAGCAGTAGAGCAAGCAAGACACTCAAACTCCCTCCCAACACGCCCCGCGTCAGACTATAGGAGCGTACCAGAAGTTCTTGAGAAGTCCGAAATCCCCAAGTGGTTAGGGACTGGATATCAAGTACCTTGTTGATTTCAGCCAACACCATGGGGTCGGTTAGACCCAATCGCACCACCCAGTCTTGAGCAATAACCTCAATCTTGTCGAGATAAACAGGCAGCTTTCGGATCAGGCGTTCGAGCTGCTCAAACACTGCCGGGCCAATCAGTAGAGCCAGGCCAACAATGCCACTAATGAGCAGCAGATAAAGTAAGATGACCGCCAGCCAACGGGGGACACGCCATTTTTGAGCGCGATCGACTGCTGGGGCTAGGGTTGCTGCAATCACCACGGCCACCATCAACACCACTACCAGCCAACGGAGTTGCCAGCACAGGAGCGTCACGACGATCGCCAAGGCAACATTGACCAGTGTCGAGAGGGAAAGGGTAACGGAACGTTCAGACATTAGGAGCAGAAAAAAGAATCAAGGCTGAAGCTGTTTTCAGGGTGCTATTTCAAGGGTGAGGCCAACGGTTCTGCATCAAGCGTCGCTGGCTCGGGCAAAGTTTGGCCATGATCTGCCAAGAGTCGATCCTCACACCATTGCAACGCTGTTTCTAGGGTAGGGCTGCAATAACAATCTACCGTGGTGTCACCCAGCGCTTCTCCTTGCGCTAACAAAGCCTTAACCACTGGACTTAAACCCACCCAAATCAGAGTGACCTGCTGCTGGCGTAGCAGCTTGCGAATCTTCGTGAAGTTGAGCACTGCGGAGGAATCTAAACCGCTCACAAGATGACAATCGAGCACCAGATATTGCAAAGTCGGTTGCTCCGGCTCGGCAATCCGTTCCTTGACAGCAGTCAGCAGATGGTTGGCGCGGCCAAAGAAAATAAACCCATGCAATTGCAAAATATGGATCGCGCCCCCTTGTTGGCTCAAAAACACTTGTTCGTGGGGCGATCGCACCTTATTACTTGGCTGATGCGAACCGGAAAATTCGGCACGGGTTGTGTGGATGCGGCTGTAATTCACCAAAAACAGCACCACTGACATAATCAAGCCCACAACCACCCCTTCAAGGAAACCCACAGCGTTGATCACCACCATAATCAGCACAATGGTGAGATAGTCCGTGAGGGGCAACTTGGGAAAGGATTTATAGAGCCATTGCACCAGCAAATCAATGCCGAGATACAGCAGCAAGCTGCCAAGAATGGGCTTAGGGAAAAATGCCAAAAAGCCTGACCCCAACAGTAGAACTGCACTACAAGGAATCAGCTTAAAGACTCCAGACAAGCGGTGCTTCGCCCCCATTTTATGCACCAGCAGCGTGCTGGGCAACGCCTGATTCCCTGCCATACCGCAGCCGACCCCGGCTGCTAAATTGGCCAAACCCACCGCTTTCAGTTCTTGATTGAGATCAATCTCCCGCTCGACCGCCAGCTCAATACCATTATTGGTTAGCACCAACGAGAGCAGACTGATAAACACCAGGGTGGCTAATGTGCCGCTCTGACCTAAGATAATGCCCCAATCCACACTGTGCCATTGGTCTAAACTCAGGGGCCGCCAGAGGCCTCCCTGGGGAAAGGGGCCAAGCAGCCAGCCTGCGGTACGGGCTGTAGCGGTTGAAGTATGGCTGGCCCATAATCCTCCGTAAAAGAGGGCGATCGCGCCAAAAATGCTACTGGGCAAGACCCAATATTGTTGCCACCGCTTAGAAACCCCCAACAAGAGCAGCCCCAATATCAGTCCAACCCCCCAATGAAGAGCTTGGGTTGGCTGGAGCAGTAGGGGAATCGTTTCCCAATCCAAGGGCAGCTCACACATCACCTGCACTCCACCCCGCACCAGCAGTAAGCCCGTTCCTGCCATAAAACCGCCCACCACTGGGTAGGGCACAAAGCTCACTGCCTTGCCGCCTTGGAGTCGGCCCAACAGCCAGAGGAATACTCCTGTGAGCAATGAACCCAAGCCGATCGCGGCGACAACAGTATTCACCATGGCAAATGTAGGAGCTTGGCTCATTTGCGCAGCGATCGCCGCTGCGAGCACCGCTAAAACTGCGGTGGGGGCAGCTAAGGGGGTTGCGATCATTCCTGGCAGCGAACTTGATAAGGCCACCACCACGCTAATCGCCGCCGTGCTGTAAATTGCCAGTCCAACGCCAACGTTGAGAAAGTCTGCCAAATCCCCCGCAAAAATCAGAGCGGCATAGGAAATCCCTCGAATCACACCAATTACCCCGGTTACCAAACCCGCTAATAAACTGGAGAGTAAATGCTCAGGCTGCAATTCGTCTTGCCAATGGGCTTGCCAGTCTGGGGCGGCGGAGGGCGGAGTGGATGGGGAGGTCATTAGGGCTATTGATAGCGGGTGTAGACCGTATTCGTGCGGCGAGTGGGAACCGTGCTCGGCGAAATTAGGGTGTGAATCGCTTTTTGAAGTTGGGCCACTGTTGACTCTAAGGTCTGGAATTGCTCACAAATTGTATCAAATCGGTCAATTTTAGCGAGAATTTCGTTTTTTTGGCGCTGCCAAGCCAAAGAAGCGGGTTCTGTGGCCTGGACGTGTTGTTGAACCATCAGCTCCAAGCTTTCAATTTCTTGCGGTAGGCTCAGGGTTTGTTCTTGGACAGTGCGCAGATCTTGAAGTTGGGTTTGTAAGCGCTCCAGAGTCGCACAAATTTCGGTGGGTGAGATGAGCTGAGCAGTCTGTTCTTGGGTGTGCTGGAGTTGCACAATCTGGTCAGCAAGCTGATGCACAGATTGGTCTTGGCTGTGCTCTAGAGTCTGGAATTGGGTAGTGAGGGTGATGATGGATTGCTCAAGCTGTGGAGTTTGTAGCTGTTGTTGCTCCACCATTGTTTGAAGCGATCGCACCTGCTCAGGCATTGTGGCAAGCTCTCTCTGAGCAGCTTCTAGGCTCTGGAGTTGGGTGGTTAGCGGCGCGAGCGCTTGCTCTTGAGATGTTTGCAATTGGGTTTTGAGTGCTGCGAGCGCTTGCTGTTGCGCTTCAATTTGGCTGTTGAGCGGCGCAATCACATCAGATAAATTTTGCGCTTGTTGGTTTGTCCAATCCACCTGTGTTTGCTGCAACGATTCACACTGTTGCTCAAGCTGACTGAAGCGATCGCCTTGGTCGGTTTTCAGACTCTGGATTTGCTCAGTAAGCGGAGCGATCGCCCCTTGTAACTTTGCTTCTGACTGGTTTTGGACAGCCTGGAGTTGTGCCTGAAGCTGCTCATTGGCTTGGTTTTGTGATGCTTGCAATCGGGTTTCGAGTTCGGAGCTCGCCTGCTTCTGTGCTTCAAGTTGTTTGTTAAGCGGTTCAATGGCCCCTTGTACCACTACTTCGGACTGGGTTTGCATTGCCTGAAGTTGGGTCTCTAACTCAGTGAGTGCCTGCGTCTGAGACTCAATTTGGCGATTGAGGGGGTCAATTGCTCCCTGTACCGTTGCTTCTGACTGGTTCTTAAAATTCTGAAGCTGGGTTTCAAATTGGCTAATAGCCTGAACTTGGGATGCTTGCAACTGGGTTTCGAGTTCTGCGATCGCTTGCTGCTGGGCTTCAATTTGGCTATTGAACGGTGCAATTGCATCAGATAAATTTTGCGCCTGCTGAGTAGCCCAATCCACCTGTGTCTGTTGCAACGATTCACACTGTTGCTCAAGCTGCCCGAAGCGAGCGCCTTGGTCAATCCTCAGTCCTTGAATTTGCTCAGCTAGTGGAGCGACCGCCCCTTGCACCCTGGCTTCGGATTGGGTTTGAACAGCCTGGAGTTGTGCCTGAAGCTGCTCATTGGCCTGGTTTTGCGATGCTTGTAATTGGGTTTCTAGCGCTGCGATCGCTTGCTTTTGCACTTCAATTTGGCTTCTGAGGGGCTCAATGGTTCCCTGTAAAGTTGTCTCTGAATGCGCTTGCACACCCTGAATTTGAACCTTAAGTTCTTCAACTGCTTGACGCTGGGCGGCTTGCAACTGAGTTTCTGATTCAGCGATCGCCTGGGTCTGAGCGGTAATCTGAGCCTGCAAGGGACTGAGGGTATCTTGTAACTGTTGTGCCTGCTCCGCCACAACTTGCTGAGTCTGTTGGAGCTTTTGCTCCTGCTGCATCATCCACGCAGCTTGTTCTTGATTGAGTTTTTGCTCCTGCTGAGTGGCCCAATAGGTTTGGGTATGTTGTAATTTTTGTTCTTGCTCGGTAGCCCAGTCCGACTGAGTCTGCTGAAACGACTCAAGCCGGTGGCGGTGCTCGTCTTGGGCAGACTGCAAGCTTTGGAGCTGAGCAGCCAAGGGCGTAATCGCACTTTCCAGTCCCGCTTCCGATTGATTCTGTATATCCTGAACTTGAGCCGTAAGCTGCTCAATCGCTTGGCTTCGAGCCTCGTGCAACCGAGCTTCTAATGCTGCGATCGCCTGCTCCTGAGTTGCCAGGCGATGTTGCAAAGGGTCGATTGCCCCTTGCCACTGTTGTTCCTGGGCGTCTAAAACCTGCTGGGTCTGTTGGACTGTTTGCTCCTGTTGAGTCGCCCAATCGGCTTGGGCCTGTTGAAAAGATTCAAGTTGGTGCTTAAATTGCTGGGAGATTTCACCTTGGGTCGTTTGGAGGCTTTGGAGTTGGTCAGTCAGAGGGGCGATCGCCCCTTGCATAGCGCCATCCGCATGGTGCTGTAAATCCTGGAGTTGGTGCTCTAACTGCTCAATTGCCTGCTCCTGAGACGTCAGTTGAGTGCTTAGTGGTTCGAGGGTGGTATCCAGTTTTTGTTCATGCTGCGTTAGCGCCTGCTGGGTGTTATAGCGAAAATGCTCAAAAATCGTCTGCCATTGTTCAGATTGCTGATATTGCAGGGCCCGTGATTCTTCCCGCCACTTAATTAGCTCCGTCTGCATCTCTGGTTTAACATCAGTACCTTGGAGCGCTGGGGGTTGAGTCGGTTGAGCCTGAAGTTGGGCAATCTGGGCCTTAAGCCGCTCTCGCTCCTGTTCAGCATGTTCTAAGCGGGTGAGCACCCATTGCCACATCTCAGGGGATGCATTCGCAGTTGGGGGCTGGGGTGCTTCAATTGCAGACGTAGGCAACTGGGGCGGGGAAGCAACTGCATTCGCGCTAGCAGGTAATGCCTTCTGCTCCGCAGCCTGGTTCTGGAGCTGACGCAACTGTGTTTGCAACTGCACGATCCGTTCCTTTTGCTGCTGGATCGTTGTCCACATATGGTGAGCCCAGGCTTGAATTCGGCCGAGGGCGACATTGGAGAGTTGATGTTGAATTTTGACCGGCCCAATCATCGAGAAACCGGATGAGTCAAACTGCCAACCACAAACATGGCAGCGATTGAGCCGACCCTTCACATATCGCGTTCGACAAACTGGACATTCTGGCATCCTTAATTTTCCCTCATGACCATCACCATTACCGACTCACCCATGTGTTGAGCAATGCCCGTCTTTAATCTACCGTAACTCACTGATACCGCCTGTAGACGGTGTGACTAGAACGTCCTGTACCCACAGGCGATTTAACCCCATTTACTGGAGGCATCAAGCTCAGCTCTGCCAAGGCCGCTTCCAATGCTTGAACTTGGGCAGCCAATGTTTCAATTTCAGTCCGTTGGGCCGTGATTTCTAGGGCCGCAACGGGTGATTGTTGGCGTTGATGGTTAACCTCGCTCTGCAACTGCGCAAGACGCTGATGAAGTTGCTCAAGGGCTTGTTGTTGCTGGGTTTTCTGTAATTCGAGTTGCTGCTCAATGTGCTTGAGGGGCGTGAGTCGATCGTGAACCACTTGAGGAATCTGCTGCTGGAGCAATTCTGTCTCTAACGCAGTCAATTGTTGCTCAACCTGCTGGGTAAATTGTTGCTCGATCGCCCCTATCTGGGTTGAAACCCATTCGATGGTTGGTATGTTTTCTGGATTAACTTGGGGCTGGGCTGTGAGCTGTTCTGACAGGGTTTGGAGCTGTTGTTGGGTAGTTTGCAACGTCTGCGCCTGGCTTTGACTCTGGGCTTGCAAGGTTTGCACCGTATTTTGCAATGCCAGTAATGTTTGTTGTTGTAGTTGGGTGGTGCTGATCCAGGGGGCGATCGCCTCTTGCACTTGCGCCTGGCAGTTCAGCAACGTTTGCTGGAGTTGTTGGTTCAACTCAGCTTGGTTAAAAGACTCAGTCGATTCAACCGCAGGGGCCAGGGTGGGGGGGAAAGATTGGGGAGGTGAGTTAGGGATAGGGAGCGTGGGTTGGGCTTGCAGCCGTTGCAGCTCAGCCCGGAGTTGGGAAACTTGAAACTTGAGTTGCGATCGCTCCTGAGTGGCCACGTCCAAACGACTTAAGACCCACTGCAATAAGCCCGTATCGGTTGTTGCTGCTGGGGTTGCGGTGGGCAGTGAAGGAACTGAGTCAGTCAGCGTACCCGCGATTGCAGTGGGTTGGGGTTGAGAGGGGTGCAGGGTAACAGTCGGAAGTGCCTCTGCCCTCTGACGGGGCTGAGCTTGCAGTTGGGCAATCCGCTTTTTCTGTTGCTGAATAGTCGTCCACATATGGTGAGCCCAGGCTTCGATCTTGGTTAGGGCAGAACGTGAGAGCTGATGTTCGATCTTTACCGGCCCAAGCATCGAAAATCCGGATGCCTCTAGCTGCCAACCACACACATGGCAGCGCTCAGCCTTCCCTTTGACATAGGTGGTCTCACAAACAGGGCATTCGGGCATAGTTTCCTCACTTGATCCAAAGCAGTTAGGGATGTTGGGAACTCCCTCTCCCCCCTATAATAGTTTGGGCATTCCTGACGGGGGTGAAAAGTTTACGAACACTATAATTGCCCCCAACTCTCTCAGCTCTTGAGCATTTTTTAGAAGGATCTATGCTGTCACCGCATCCCATTTCTGTCGGGTTAACTGCAACCACTCTTCTGAATGTTGGCCTCACAATGATGGTTAGCGTTGCGCCTACGCTTGTCGGAGGCATTACGCAGAGTGCAGCCGCCCAAAACACAGACTCAGCAGATATTGAGTCTGATAATCTTGTGGTTATTGAAACGCCGCAAGTAGAGAGTTTACTTACCGAAATCAATCGGGAGCGGGAACGGCTGGGTTTACCCGCAGTGCAGCTTCAGCCTCAACTCATGGTAGCGGCTCAGGCCCATGCCACAGATATGGCTGAGCAGAATTTTTTCTCACCCGAAGGGTCAGATAGCGCTGATCTAGAGGTGCGGGTCAGACGCACTGGCTATCCTTATCGCCTGATTGCAGAAAATCTGGGGATTGGTCAGGCGGATGCCGCTGAGATTGTTCAGCAATGGCTTGATAGTACGGGCTATCGACTCAAGCTCTTGAATCCAGACTATCAAGATGTAGGGATTGGCTACGCCTATAATCCAGACTCGGATTTTGGTCATTATTGGGTGTTGGTGTTCGGTGCTAGCGATGAGATTGGACGCCAACCGGAATCGAATGTTACCCAAACACTCCTTGCCCTCACTAATCAAGCCCGACAACAAGCTTGTTTACCGCTGTTTGAAGCCCATCCAACTCTCACAGCGGTGGCTCAAACTGAAGCAGCGGCGATCGCAGTCGGGGAAACCCCTACCAGTTCTCTCGTACTTCAACAACGCTTGGCACAACTGCAATATCCCACCGTTGAGATCACCACCCTCCAGGCTCTGGATGCCCCGACCCCCAGTGCTGCTTGGGCCCAATGGCAAGCCCAGGCAGCCAGCCTGGCAGCCAATCCTTTGCAACTCTACCAACAAAGCCAAGTAGGATTCGGGGTTGCGATGGCAGAGGAAGGTGAAGGCCGATTCTGGACAATGATGTTGGCCCAACCTCCAATGGCAGCGATCGCCCTACCCACCGTTGAACCTTTTGTACAAGAACGAGGCCGTCTAGAGCCGGGCATCGATCCAGTTTTACCAGTGGATGGCAGCACCTATGATCTTTATAGCTTTGTGGCGGATGCGGGCCAAACCATCACTGTAACGCTGAGCAGCAGCACCTTTGACACATACTTGTTTCTGTTCAACGCGGCGGATGTACAGATTGCTGACAATGATGACATCAGTGGTGAGGACAGTAATTCTCAGCTTCAGATTACCTTGCCCTGTGATGGGGAATATACGGTTATGGTCAATAGCTATGATCCGACCAGCGAGGGGGAATACGACCTCTCGATCTATAACAGTCCCTAAGCCAATTCTTATATCTTGGGCGAGTAACACTAATCTGCGATCGCTTCTAGGGTTTTGGGTCTATTCCTTGAACTAGCGTAAATATAATACCCACCAATTGGGATCGCGGCGCAGAACTGCTTCAACTAGGGCAATCACCAGTTTCCCGATCGCTTGAAATGCCAGCAGACCATAGGAATAGAGATGAATCGTAAAGATTGCTTGTCGTACCTTTGGTTTGGCCAGATGTCGCAGAAAGGGTCTGACGAGCCAGCCCTCTAACCACACCGAAAGGTAAAACATGGGGATTAAAGTGAGCAAAAACTCGATCAGATACAAAATGATATGGATCGGATTAACCAAACCCGCCCCTAAAACGGTTGAAATGAGTCCACCGAGCAGGACAAATACAACAGCACCGACAGCCGTAGAAACTCCATTGGCGTAGATCGTAATGAGGAGCGATCGCCCCCAATGAATGTTCAGCAGTTTCCAGATGCCATAGGCCTCAATCAAGACAATCGGTACCAGTAGGAATATCGAATACCCCACATTGCTAGTGAAAAAAGGAACCCCTGCGTTGCCAAGGTAGTAGCTCATTAGTCATCTAATAGCGAGAAACCAACTCTTATTGAGCCAATACTGACACATGGGCGTCTGTTCCATGGAACAATTCCCCCGCTCTCACAATTGTTCAGCCATAATTGAGCTTGAAGATTTTCACCCACGTTACGCCAGCTCAACGTGAATTCCCCCCATGAACGTGTCGATAACTTCTGCTCCTCAAGACCTTCAACGCCGTATCTTTATTGTGGGATGTGGTCGCTCCGGCACAACACTGCTCCAATGTTTAGTTGCCGCACACTCTAAGATCATTTCTTTTCCAGAGTCGAAAATGTTGCAATACCTGGTTCCCCATCACGAACCCCGTCGGTTGGCTTTAGGGTTAAGTGCTCGTCAGTTCCAGCCTCAAGTTACGGCTTTCTTTAACGAAATTGGTTATCCTGACCTGGCTCAGGGCTGGAGCACATGGCCCCTGCCGATCGCCTGGCAATTTAAACGCTTTATCAAAGCCCTCGACGAGATTGCTCAGCGTAATCAGAAAACCATCTGGCTCGAAAAAAGCCCTAGACACCTACATTATCTGGACTACATCGAACGCTATGTACCACGGTTTAAGATTATCCATTTAGTCCGTAATGGCGCTGATGTGATTGCCTCCCTCTACGATGCCGCCCGCAAACATCCCAAGAAATGGGGGCGCGACCATGACACAGTCGAGAAATGCCTGCATCGCTGGCGTACGGATGTTGCCATAACCCGCCAAGCCCTGGGTCGCCCGAATCATATCCTGGTGCGCTACGAAGATCTTGTGGCTGACCCTGAAGCTCAAATGCACCAGCTTTGCACTTTTCTGGAAATTTCCTTTGAAGCGGCTATGCTCGAAGACTACCGGGTGGCAGCTCAGCCCCTTACCCAAAACCGTTATGAGCATTGTGAACCCGCTGTGACGGAGAAAATCCAAAACGCTAATTCCACGAAGTTCTACACTCTTTTTACGCCTGAGGAGCAGCACTATATCACAGATCAGCTCCAGGATATTGATCTAGAACAACTGAGTGCCTAAAGACTTCACGAGGGGACAAACGCTGAAAGTCTTATGAGAAATGGGGTTTTGGGCGTCAGGTAGCAGAATCTTTGAACGTTAGGGATTTCTGATATGACTGACAATGTAGTTTTATGTTGCCAAGTAAACGATGGTGTAGAAAAAAAGCTAGAATCGAAAGCAAACGTTAAGATCTGTCTCCCTAACCTGTCGGTATCGAGATATTACTTAATCAACATTCACCTACAACGAAGGAACACACCATGACAGCCGCAACCGCAACTCCAGCCAAAACCGCCGAGGCAGACAAGTCTCAAGACGCTGCTCAGGAAACGGGTATCCAGGTCTACAACGGCGGTTCACCTTTGCCCCAAAACCGTCCTGTGGAATCCAGTAGCCTCAAGGTCGTTAGCACCTACAACACCATGGGGAACCGGCCGGTGATCTCTAGCGGTCTGGAAGTAAGCAGCAGCATTGTTATTTCCGGCAATCGCCCCATCATGAAGAGCAATCTGGCGGTTAGCGAAACCTATAGCGTGATGGGCAACCGTCCGGTAGCATCCAACGAGATTGAAGATATTGCAACATTGATTGGCTATTTAGACTAGGTATTCGGTGTCGATAAGCATCAACGTTAGTGATTCTTGTTAAAGAATATTGATGGGTAGGGGAGGGTTTGAAACCCTCCCCTATCGGTATCTTGAAACCAATTAGGTGTGATCCCCCTTACCCAATGGCAAGGGGGACTCTTTATGGGTCTTGCTTGTTTAGACGGTAAGGTGCGATCTAGAGAGCAACTTTATGTTGTGTCCTTTTAAAGCTTTTGATTTTTAATGAATCCCCAAATTTGGATTTTGGCTGCGGGTCGTCTGCTCTCTCAGGTGGGCACAGGGTTCACCATGTTTTATGCAGCAATTTTCTTTGTCAACCAAGTGGGGGTGTCTGCCACTGCCGTGGGTATTGCTTTGAGCAGCCAGTCCATATCAGGGGTGCTCGGACGCTTCTGGGGAGGGGTTGGGGCGGACTCACCCCGTTGGGGGCGCAAACGAATCTTAGTCCTCTCTGCAATCTTTTCCGCATTGGCTGATGGCGTGTTAGCCGCTGCTGATAATTTGCCCCTGTTGCTAATGGGCAATCTTTTGATGGGTTGGGGAGCAGGTTTATATTGGCCCGCTACGGAAGCAATTGTGGCGGATCTGACCCAGGATCAACAGCGCAACGAAGCCTTTGCCTTGACCCGAATCGCGGATATGGTGGGCTTAAGCTTAGGAATCGCCCTGGCGGGTCAATGGATTGTTTGGAATGGCAACTATCGTTGGCTTTTTGTGATGGATGGAGTGTCATTTGTGATTTTTGGCGGGCTGATTATTCTGGCCATTCAAGAGACATTGCCTCGCGATCGCCCTGCCCAAAATATTGGCAGTCAATGGCGACGAGCCCGACAAGATCAAACCCTGATGTTCTACTGTGTGGTGAATGTGCTCTTTACCGGGGCGATCGCTCAGGTTCAGAGCACAGTGCCTCTTTATTTCACAACGTTTGTCACTGCCGGTTCCATCACGCCCATTGTGTTGAGCCACCTCGCCACGTTTTATATTGTGCTATCTGCCCTGCTGCAATGGCCCATTGTTCGCTGGCTCAATCGCTTCAGTCGTTGGCAAACCCTTATGCTCTCCATGTTGGTTTGGAGTCTGAGTTTTGCAGGGGTTTGGCTGACCGGCATTAGTTCAAGTGGCGCGATCGCTCTCGCGGTTCTGAGTTTTAGTTTATTTGCCCTGGCTTCCGTAACCTATACTCCTGCCGCCTCTGCCCTCGTCGCGGAATTAGCACCTGAAGATTTACGTGGGATGTATCTAGCGCTAAATTCCCAATGTTGGGCGGCTGGCTACTTTTTGGGTCCCCTACTCGGTGGTTGGGCGATGGATCAATCCCTCAAGATTGTGCATGGGGTCTGGCTGGGAGGAGCTGGACTCATGCTTGTGGGTTGGGTAGCATTGGCCCAGATTGCCCGACGCGAACACCAGATGCAGCAAAAAATGAGTGTAATGGTGCATCAAGCTGCGCAGGCCTGTCAACACCAAGATGCGGCAGGCTTTGCGGCGCTGTTTACCCCGGATGGTGAGATTCAGTTGCCCCAGCAAACCATTCAGGGTCAGGCTGCGATCGCCCAAGTCACCCAAGCTTATTTAGCCAGTTGTGAGGCGATCGCCATTGAAATTCAGCAGGTAAAGACTGTGGGACGCGATCGTCTTCAAGTGCAATGGCAATGGTCAGAACCCCACAAACAGCGTCTCAACCAACTCGAAATTTATTTTCAGCAGGGTAAGATCCAGCGCTGGCAGGAATTTTAATGCGTTTCCCGCAAGATTATTCAATAGCGCTCCCAGACCTTTCGGACAATTTTTCAGTGTGATGGTGCAGGGTATTTACAGAACGGTATCAGTTCTCAGACGACCTAGACGACCTTTAATCAAGTCAATTCTCAATGCCTTATTTGCCCCAGTGACCCCTTGCTGAGACCGGATGATGATGACCGATGCAAGACGTTAATGAATCCAAACAGATCATGTGACTGTTGTGCAATTGATGCGGAAGTAGTGAAGACTTTTAAGGAATTCTGGAATCTCTGATGAGAGAATGGGGCCAGAGGCTTGTTTAAGGGACACTTGAAATAATTCAATTTATTAAGTCAATTCTTGGGGGTATAGGATGACAGTGACGAAGGAATGGGAGTCTAGACATTGGGTGGTCATTTTCTAATCGAGGTTCCCCACGGGAATTCGTTACTTAGATAATCGATATCGAGATACGCCTCTACAGTTTTTCCTTCTTCCCTCGGAAGTTTGATCTGTACCATCGCATAGAAACTGTAAACCGATATCGTGGTTCTTTCTTCAATAGATACAATCTTAACTTCCTCCCCAGCAGGGACTTGGCCAATTAAACGATAATCATCATAACAATCTCCGAGATTTTCTAAAAAATACAAGGGATAAGAATAGAACCAAGCATCGCCTTCCCATGAGTCAGTCTTTTGGCAGAGTTTGTACGCTTCTTTTAACTGCACTGTTTGCCCAATCAACGGTGCAAGATCTGGATCGCGTGATCTATCTTTAGCACAACTTGACAGCAACATCCATACGCTAGTGCAGATAAACAAAAGCGAGACTGTAGGAGGCAATAGTGGCTTGATGGACTTGTATACTGAGCGCATAACAGCGATTGTACGAAAAACTCGGGATTTCAGCCAACGAAGGAATGAGAGTTTCAGCCGTTTGTCTAACGGTATACCTGAAATAATTGAATTATTTGGGAAATGAACAAAGCATGTATAGTCTCAGGTACACACAGCGTACACGATACAGCAGAAGACAGAATTCTTGTACTGTATGGATTTCGGGCGTTTGGGTGTGGTTTAGGGTGTAGACTAACTCCCTAGCAAGACCATTAATTTTTTATAAAAAACCATGACCGAACGACCGATTCTCTTGGGCATTGTCGGCGACAGTGCTGCTGGGAAAACGACCTTAACCAAAGGGATTGCACAGGTGCTGGGTGAAGACAATGTCACTGCTATCTGTACCGACGATTACCATCGCTACGATCGCCAGCAACGGGCTGAGATGGGCATCTCTGCATTGCACCCCGACTGCAACTATCTTGACATTATGGAGCAGCACTTGAACCAGTTGCGTAATGGTCAAGCGATCCTCAAGCCCATCTACAACCACCACACCGGGATGTTTGATCCCCCGGAATATATCGAGCCGAATAAGTTCATCATTGTTGAAGGACTGTTGGGCTATTCCACCCGTGCAATGCGGGACTGCTACGACGTTAAAACCTATCTTGCCCCCCCAGAAGAGCTGCGAGCCACCTGGAAGATCAAGCGAGATACCCGCAAGCGCGGTTACAACGAAGAGCAAGTTCGGGAACAACTCCGCAAGCGAGAACCCGACTCCGACGCCTACATTCGACCCCAGCGCCAATGGGCTGATGTTGTTGTTTCTTTCTACCCCCCAGCAGAGGGAACCGACGAAGAGAACTTGATGCTCAACGTGCGTCAAACCTTGCGTCCGACGATCCCCCATCCAGACTTCAGTGCCATTCTGGATGCGGAGGGGAGTCACCTGGGTTCTGCAATTCGCCTCGATCTCGATCGAGACATGGGCAAGCCTGTCGATGTGCTGGAAATTGACTCTCACGCCACCCAAAACCAGGTCGTCGAACTCGAACATTTGCTCTGCAAAGATGTGCCTTATTTGGGTCAGTTCTGTAGCCTTGAAGGCAATGAGCAAATTGGTTCGATCACCGGAACTACAGGTGAAACGCTCAAGAGTCATCCTTTGGCGTTGACGCAGTTGTTGATCACCTATCACATGCTCAAGGCGTTGAACCCAGTGTAGAGCGCATTATCTCTACTCTTTTTGGACTGGCTTCTCGTGTCATGGCTCTGCCGTGACACGCAACGGTTTGTGGCTCTGCCACTGATAGGTCATCGCAAAACATTAAGCTCCTAAAGGCCGAGCTTCTAGAATCAGCGTTACCCAGCAAAACCAGGTAACGAAAACAGAAAGTTGAACTCCAAAATAGAATCTTGCAGTCAATGTTGGGTTCTGACTCCACTTAACCCTCAGTTACTAATCTGTAGCCTTAATTCATGAGTTTGATATTAGGCAGGTCTTCCTTTTCTTACCCAAAACCCAGCTTTAGACAGAACTTATACTATTTCAAACCTGCCACAACAGAATTAAACAACAAGAGTCTGTCGTCAGTTAGATTTTAAACTCTGGCTATGACTGACCTGAGTACAGGACAAAAAATCAGAAATTGCTTGAAACCCTCATGAATTCGTAGGTTGGGTTGAGTGATAACAAAACCCAACACGATCGCTGTAATCCTCGCTGGTGTTGGGTTTCCTTCGTCAACCCAACCTACATCCTACAACTTTTGTCCTGTACAGAGATGACTGACTCATAGCCCCTTTTTCTGTTGTTTTAGTCGGGCGATCTATCCTTGTCCCGTCAAACTTCTAGTGTTAACTAACGACACGCCCTAAGTCTAAATGTTCTGTAGCAAATGACAATGCCGTCTGCACTAACTCAGGACTTGCTTGTTCTGGTGAACCTGTATCAAACGGTGGTGCAGGATTGTACTCTATTAGGAGTTGCGCAAGCTTAGCTGCATCCTCACCCCACAGTATTTTGGCAAGGGTAAGACCAAAATCGATTCCTGCCGTTACTCCCCCACCTGAAATCCGATTGCCATCAATGACAACTCGCTCGGTGCTAACTTCAACCCCCAACTCAGCCAGTCCTTGTCGCATTGTCCAATGTGTTGCAGCACGATAGCCTTGCAGCAATCCTGCTTTGGCTAAAAATACCGATCCACCACATACAGAGGTGACAAATTTAGCCGTGCTCCCTTTTTTTCTGAGAAAATCAAGTAGGTCTGGATCATTTTCAATGGCTGCCTGTTTCAAACCACCACCGATACAAATTACGTCTAATGATGGGCAATCACTAAACGTCATATCGGGCACAATCACCATGCCATCATCAGTTATGATCGGTTCTGATGTTTTCCAAATGCGGTAGATCTGGACATTCGGCAAAGCACTAAATACGGTTTGTGGCCCAATAACATCGAGTGCTGTCATACCAGGGTAAAAGACTAAACCAATACTATATGGTTGTACGCTGTTCATAAATCAAATCTCCAGATATATCCGTCAAAAAATCTATTCTTATACTAAGAACAACAGTCGATAGTGCATAGTACTCGATCGGGTACTCTTTTCGTCATCATGACAATCTCATTAAAGCTTTTATTTGAAGAGATTCACAATCTTAAGCATGAGGGTGACATGCGATCGCACCTTGCACCAAAGATTGGGGAATACTTTACTGCCAAGCGCTCTGGGATATTTCTTTTTGACCAACTTGTAGCCGAAACCAAGTTCAAGGCCGTTCTCAATACCGTCTTATCCTTGGAGCATAATCCGATCGCACGTTATGTTATGGAGCACCATGCACCAGTTCATGAAGGCATGGTGACAGTGCCTAAGACTTGGAGATTAATCTGTCCTCGTCCAGATCACTGGCATGTCATGGCAGGGCCGATTATTGATCATGCCCAAATTGTCGGTGTAGTAGGCTGTACTCGTGAAAAATCAATGCCTGCCTTTGAACCTCGAAATTTAGCAGATTTGAGCGCTATTTGTTTACATCTATCGACTTGGGCAACAAGCACAAGATTTGCACAAAATGCAACCCTTAAATCCCAACATCAATTATTGAGTGGGAATCGGTTAACATCCCGTGAATGGGAAATTGCTAACTTGGTAGCCCTTGGTCGAACTAATGCTGAGATTGGGCATGAGCTTTGGATTACTGAAAATGCTGTCAAGCAGGCTCTAAAGCGAATGTTTCGTAAGTTAAGCGTTTCGTCACGTACGGAGATGGTGATGCAGCTCTCTAATTCACGTTTGCTTCAAGGGAATAAGTAAGAGGAAAAGAATGTGCGAATGATGTTTGCTTCCAAAGAAATTAGAGGTTGAGTTATACAGAATAAAACCCAGCACTTCCCTTGCTCGTGCCTCAACACCAACCGAAGTACCTAGTACTCGACAGCGGAAGTAACCTGGCTATTCAAAATCACCTCAGGGGATGACAAAATGGCTGTAACCCAAATTCATCAGGTCTTTGAGCGATTGCATACGACTCAAAAATTGTTGGAGTCTCTGGTTTAAATAATCTAGACTTTGTTAACCCGAAGCTTGGAATCCCAATCTCCTCATAATGACGATAGTTTCAATGCCCTGAGAAAGGGCAAATCTTTGAGGATATTCGATCGCTAGAAGCCTTTTCATATAATTCGCACATGGATTAGAATGTCAGGCGTCGCTAATTTTGAGGATGAATCAAGCGTTCCCCTCGATTAACCTTTCGCAACGATGCAACGTCCACAATATAATGTAATGTCTGAAACAACGATGAGCACCAACCTGGATTCGTATCGCCAGGATCAACAGAAATGGCAAGACTTTGCCTATTCAGCAGTAGAATCTGAAGATCGCGGCTCGTTTGATCGCCACGAAAAACCCCGCTACGCTGCACTGCTTGCCATCCAATACGACTGGCGTGAAAGCGATGAGGAATTTATTCGATTCTTGTTTGAGCAGGAAGTTATTGCACGAGAAAATGACAGCTTTCAAGGGATTGGTGAAGCGTTGTGGTTAGGAGCTTATCTGCTGGCCAGATTTCAGCAACCCAAAGATACGTTGCTTTTTGCTAGAGCAAAGCTGGCCAACTTTGATACTTTCTGTGGATTCGATCGCGAGTTTGTGTTTTGGGCATTAAGGGAGAAAACCGAGGCATATATCTTCGAGCATCAACCCGATCTTCATAATGAGTTCAAAAACAACTATGCCTCGATGAATTTGGACGAGTGGTGGGAGAACTTATCAAGTCGATATCCGGAGTGTGAAGCCGAAGAAAAACTGTTAGATTTGTACGATCGCGGCATCTATTTCGGCAATCAGAAACTCGCCAGAGAATATCTCGAACAATGGCAGCGCAATGAACCCGAATCAGAACACAAAGATAACATTCTGAAGTCTGCATATATTGAGCTTGGTGAATTTCTAAAAGCGATCGCGCTCACCCTAAAAGAGCTGGAAACCAAAGTAACAAACTGGGATCGAGTCAGTTGTCTGCACAGCTTATTAAAGCTCTATAGTCAAACTCAAGATTCTGTAGAAGGACTGAGAACAATCCAGTCAATCGATGCAGAGTTCAAGCAGTTTGACAACTGGAAAGATATAGGTCTAGGTCGCATGGCTATTCATGAAGTGTTTGAATATGTTTTGTCAATCCATGATGTAGAAGTTGCCAGAACATCATTTCAAATCGCCGATCGCTGGTTTGCGCAAATGGATAGTATTGCCTATGTCGGTCTTGAGGCAGGTTGGAAGGCAGCCCAGAAGTGTGGTTTTAAGCAGAAGATGAAAATGTACAAACGGTTGGCGACTGAAGAACGGCAACGTATCGATGATGAGATGGCTTCAATCAAGAATAATTGAGGCTTCAAGCTGATTATTTTAAAGGCTTCAAGTCCGGCTCTAACCATTCCAATCTCGCCGTTTTTGAGAAGAGACGATCGCGGCTGTAATATTCAAACGGCAATGACTTATCGCCACGGCAGGCAATCAATTCATCAGCAAGTGTATCAATAGGTCGGTTACGATCGGCTTGCTGTAAAAAGCAATCGATAATAACCACATAAAACTGTGTAATCGTCTCGTGATAGCCTTGGTTTTCTGTATTTTCGACACCACAGACAACATTATATTTTTTGATCCCCTGACGTAGTCTCGTCATGGATTCATCTGCTGGATAATGCAACAAGTGCCACAAGCCAACTTTTAAATGGGCATAATGTGTCCATTCTGGTTTGGGCAAAGTACAGGCACAAAATTGTTCCGCCAGTTGTTCAGTTGATGCTTTCATCTAAATATCGCCTCAACTTGACCTTACAAAAGAGAAACAAACTCTCCTACAGTCAATTCAGTGTCTCGAATGATTGTTCTCAATGTACCTTTAGCAATTTTGGTATGATTGGGAATAACAACTTGGGAAAATGGTTGATCTCTGCGCATAATAATATGACTCCCTTCCTGACGCTTTTGATAGAAACCAATTTTCTTTAAAGCTTTTATACAAGCTTTACCCGAGATGCTTGGTCATTTACTCATACAACGACTAAAGCTGTTTCAAAGTTATCCTCCGGCACGGGAATGCCATCTTCCTCTAAAGCAGCGACATAGCCAGAGATCACTTCTTTTATATTTGCAAGTGCTTCCTCTCTTTTGTCTCACCCTGACTGTTGCACCCTTTGAGACTGGGGCATTCCACAATCCAAACCCCATCTTCATCTTTGTATAAAAGAACTTGTCTTGTCTGCTGATTCATGGATTATGAGCAATACAACTTCCCTCATATTCTACTGAGAATGCATCACTGTTGAGCCGTTGCCTTCACAGTGTGGTTAATGTGCCCCGATCGCCATCCAACATTGCCATTTTGCCCACTGGGAGCGTTGCATTACCCACATCATGGCCAAAGGGCAAATTCGACACAATAGGAATATTGAGATCTGAGAGGCGATCGCGCAGCATTTCCTCCACCGTCCAAGTTCCCGTATCCCCCTCACAGTCGGTGAACTGTCCCAGGGCAATACCTGCAACTTGCGCCAATAGTCCGCTCATACGCCATTGGGTAATCATGCGATCGAGACGGTAAGGTGCTTCGGCAATATCTTCCCAGGCCAAAATCACGGTCTTAAGGCTTGGTTGCACAGGGGTATTCAGCAGGTGAGTAGCCACTGTTAGGTTTCCCGGTAGCAGCAAACCACTCGTACGACCCTTCCCCCAGCCTTTGCCCCGCAGGGGTGCTAACGGCTGACCCGTCACAGCATTGAATAAACGCTGCTGAGCCCAATCGGGTTCCTTGCCCAAGGTTGTGAGCACCGGGCCATGGAGGCTGCCAATTCCTTGAGTTGCCAAGCTCCACATTAAGCCTGTGATATCCGAAAAGCCAATCAACCATTTGGGCTGCTCTAGTTGTGGCCATTGCCAATCTTCAAGTAATCGGGCTGTGCCATACCCCCCCCGAATGCACAAAATCCCCTTGCAGTCTGGGTCTTCCCAAGCTGTCCTCAGGGCATGACGACGTTGAATATCGGTTCCACCGAGGTAGCTATAACGGTCTTGCCAGCCGGTATCGAGCTCTACCTGATAGCCCTGATCCCGCCATACGGCCAAACCATCCTGGAGCCGGGCGATCGCTTTGAGTGCGCCACTGGGGGCCAGGGCAATGAGACGATCGCCCGGTTGGAGTGGTGGGGGAAAGTCCAGTTCGCGGTTAGTAGCTTGCACAGTTTAAATCTCAGAGCGATCGCGCCAATAAGGGGGATTCGAGCGATAACATGATAGAGCAGAGCTTACCCGCCAGCCAATGCACAAAACACTCCTTCTCACCAGCCTTCTTGCCATGCTTGCGATCGCCCCCGCCCAAGCTGAAGATCCGGCACACCTCCGTCAATTGCTTTCCACTGGTGATTGTCCGGGGTGTGACTTGCGGGGGGCGGGTCTGGTCTTTGCGGATTTGGTGGGGGCAGATCTGAGCGGTGCAGACTTGCGGGGGGCCAATCTTAGTCAGGCGGATTTGACCGCAGCGGATTTAACAGAGGCGGATCTCCGCGGTGCATCCTTGCATAGTGCGAACCTCTCCAGCGCCACCTTATTGGGGGCAAATGTGATTGGCACAGATTTGCGCCAGTCAATTTTATCCCAGGCAAATCTGTTGGGGACGCGGTTAGATTTAGCGGTAGTGCAGGGCGCGATCGGTTTGCCAACTTCCTTTGAGCGCCCCGAGAATTACTACGCGCTGGGTGTGGTTGAGGGTAATAATCGCAACTATGTGGCGGCGATCAACTATTACAACCGTGCGCTGCAACTCGACCCTGAATTTGCCGCGGCTTATCTGGGGCGGGCGTTTATGCGCTTAAGTTTAGTCGATGAGTTGGGGGCAGTTCAGGATGCAGCGGCAGCGGCCCAACTGTTCCAAACCCAAGAGAATGTCGAAGGTGAACAGATGGCGCTGGGGTTGATTGAATACATTGGTAAGCGTCAGAATCCTGGCGGAGGCGGTAGCGGTGTAGGGATTGATGTGCTCAATGGTATTAAGGGTGTGGGGAGTTCTTTGTTGCGTTTGTTGTTGTAATGCCAGAGATATCGATTGCAATAGTTTATCTAGATCTTTGATCCTCCCTGCCCCCTAGAGTTGTTATATGTTTACCAGAGAAAATTCTAGATCTGCTGTAGGGGCTCGGTTTCCGTGCCCCCACGTAACCGTTAACACCATCCTACCCATAAATTAGGTGGGTGGCAGGGCAGCGAAACGCAGCCCCTACCTGAGAACCTCTGGGTTTTCTTTTTTCTTTCAGGAACATAAAACAGCCCTGCCCCCCTACCCTACAGCAAGCCACAAAGCATCTAGAAAAAGGAGGTGACGCCGCAAGTGGCTGGGATAACGGTATGAGCCTTACGCCTCGGTCACCACCGTCGCCTGACCCGCCACGACCTGGAGCGACCCTGCGCCTGCATCGGCCCAGACCCGAGTGTAACGAATCTGCTCATCAAAGGCTGCGCCTGCATAGCTGCCCAGTAGATGCAGGGTCACGGAGACAACGGCAAACCCTGCGTAGCATTGGATTTGTTGGTCTGAGGGGGTCAGAGCGGTGAAGCTGAGACTGCCGGAGCGGTGGATGGCGAGGTCTTGGGATTTGGTGAGGGGTTGACCGAGGTGGGTGGTAAAGAGCAAGTCGGGAGCGAGTAGGGCATCGAGTTCGGCCACATTTGAGGTGAGCATGGCTTGGCGCAGCCGATCTTCGAGGGCGGTGATTTGGGTGGGGTGGGGCATAGTTTACGGGCGAGAGGAGTATTTACTGTTCAGGTGGGGGCGGTAATCTATAGATTTTGCAATATACAGCCAGCGGGGAGGTTTGTGTTGGTATGATGCTGCCTAATTCAGCTCTCTTGATCGGGTTGATTTAGGTGCGGGTCTAGGGCTAAATCTGTCTGTAACTATCTGTCTTTAACTCATTTAAAAATTTAAGTCGTATCGAGTGAGGTTCGTTCGATGGCATCTCGTTCTCAGGTTTCCCAGAAGGTTTCTCCGTCTGTGCAGCGTCGTGCTGCCCAAGTGGCCGAAAGTAAGAAAAAGCCGCTGTTTGAGCCACCACGAGGGTTTGGTTATGATGGCCCGGAGCCACCACAGTTTGCCAATTTGCCGTCGGGGGCATTGATGCCGAAGTCGATTCTTGAGTCGGTGGGCAGTGAGGCGACGACTCCGGTGCAGGCGAAGTTAACGGTGGGGGCGGCGAATGATTGTTATGAGCAGGAGGCGGACAAGGTGGCGCGGCAGGTAGTGCAGGAGATTCGGACGCCGAAGTTGGGTATGCCACCAACGGAAGATGAGGATTCAGCGGTGCAGCGGCAGGTTGTTGTGCCCAAGGTGCAGTTGCGAGCTGAGGCGGGTGAGAGTATGGCTGCGCCGGATGCGGTGGAGCGGGGCATTAACCAGGCGCGGGGCCAGGGGCAGCCTTTAGGGGATACGGTGCGGGAGCCGATGGAGCGGGCGTTTGGGACGGATTTTGGTGGGGTGCGGGTGCATACGGATGCGCGGGCGGATGCGTTGAGTCAGTCGATTCAGGCGAAGGCGTTTACAACGGGGCAGGATGTTTTTTTTCGGGCGGGGGCGTATCAGCCGGGGAGTCAGGGGGGGCAGGCGTTGTTGGCTCATGAGTTGACCCATGTGGTGCAGCAAGAAGGGAGCGAGGTTCACCGAACAAGTGCTCAAATCCAGAGGGCACTATATAAGATCGAGCAAGGACAGGAACCTGAACGAATAAAAGATAAAGAGTCTGTGAAGGAAGAAATACACAAGAACTACAAGGAGCAAAACAAACAAATAACGGCGAAGGAAGCGGAGAAGATGGCAGACGACATGATAAACACAAAAAAAGATAGAGATGAAAAAATATTGCGGACGTGGATAGAGACCAAAAAGTACGGAGTGATCGACACCACTCAAAACAGGCGAACGTACAAAGATATTATCTCTGCATGGGAAAAAAAGCTCGGAATAACCCCAACACAAGCCGATACTTCCACTGAAGAAGAAGAGGGTTCCGAAGACTCATATCTCCCGCCCCCTAGTGAGCCGTGCTCTGAAGAGGATAACAACCGAACCGCAACCCCAACCCCCCCCTCGGACGGCGAATATATCCCACCGCCCCCCAGTGAGCCGTACCCTGGAGAGAATGAAGGACTGTCGAATCAAAAAGCAGCAAGCTCCTCCTCCTCCTCAATAGAACAACAACAATCACAACCAGGAAAGTCCAATCTTGAAAGCAGAGCCGGACAGCTAGCAGGACTAGCGATGAAACAAGGAACAGTGACGGATATCAAAGGTGGGGAGGGATGGAAAGACCTCGTGGCCAAACTAACGACCTGGGTGAATCAACTTGTAAGAGAAGACAAGGTCAGACCGGATGGTTATGCACAGTTGGGCTGCATAGAAATTAGCGGACACGACGGCCAAGTATTCACGTTTAAAAAGGATAATAACCCGATGAAAATGGGCGAAGAACTTCGAAATGAGGTGCAAGTTTTTTTACATAATTTCATGGAGGGGAACGGTCAGCTAAAGTACATAACCGATAGTTCCTGGTATCAGAACGGAACCGCTCAAGTAGAGGTAGACGTAAACTTTTATGCTGACCGACCATACGAAGAGACAGGGTTAGGCGTGCATAAGGACACAGGGGGCAGCAACTTGTTTGTGAATTTAATATTTGCGAATGAGTCGGAAGTCCCTGCAACGGAGTGGACATTCGCAGGGGAAAAACCAAGCGAGGAAAAGCAGAAAAGAATCGCAGAGCTCATGCATCCTAACGTATGGGAAGAGATTGAACAAGCGAGAGAGATAGCCATAAACCAAAGCCCTGAAAAGCAGACCAAAATCCA
>JAAHHN010000109.1 GCA_010672165.1 Spirulina sp. SIO3F2
TCTTCTCAATTACCTGGGGAATCTCAATAAAGCGAATCTGCTCTAATGAAGAGCGCCACCACCGCTTCATTTGCTGCATTGAGCACCGCTGGCATCGCTCCGGCTGCTCGACCCGCCGCATAGGCCAGGTTCATACAGGGGTATTTCTGATGATCCGGTTCCCGGAACGTGAGACTCGCCACCTTCACCAAATCCAAGCGGGGCCAATCGGTGGGCAGGCGCTCGGGGTAAGAAAGGGCATAGAGCAAGGGTAAACGCATATCTGCCCAACCGAGCTGAGCCAGAACCGAGGTATCGCTTAGTTCAATCAGAGAATGGATAATGCTCTGGGGGTGAATAACAATCTCAATATCGTCGTAGTCCTTGCCAAAGAGGTAATGGGCTTCGATGACTTCCAAACCCTTGTTCATCAAGGTGGCGGAGTCGATCGTGATCTTCTTACCCATCGACCAGTTTGGGTGCTTGAGGGCATCAGCCACGGTGACATTTGGGAGCTTCTCGACGGGCAAATCCCGGAATGCACCGCCAGACGCAGTGAGAATAACTTTGTTTAAACCCTTGTCGGGCACACCCTGGAGACATTGGAAGATCGCGGAATGCTCAGAGTCCGCAGGCAGCAGCGCGACATTATGCTTTTCAATCAGAGGCAGTACGACCGGACCACCTGCAATTAGGGTTTCTTTGTTGGCTAAGGCAATATCTTTACCCGCTTCGATCGCGGCGATCGTCGGCAACAAGCCCGCACAACCCACAATGCCAGTAACGACACTTTCGGAATCGCCATACCGTGCCACTTCCACCACCCCCGCTTGACCCGAGAGTATCTCAGGTGGTTGTTCCATATCTGCGATCGCAGCTTGCAACTCACCCAGGCGGCTGCTGTCTTGAATCGCCACAATTTCGGGCTTAAACTGCCGTACCTGCTGGGCTAGCAACTCCACATTTCGCCCAGCCGCCAAGCCCACAATCCGAAAGCGATCGGGGTATTGAGCCACAATATCCAAGGTTTGAGTGCCGATGGAGCCAGTTGAACCGAGCAGGGTAATGGGTTTCACGGGAATTTATCAGGAGAAGTGAGCAAGAATTTATATCGCAAGACTTACACACCTGAACCGCTTGGCAAAGCTGGCGAGATCCCCCCGGCTACGCCGCCCCCCTTATTAAGGGGGTTTTTGGGCATTCCATACATTTATCTCAAGCTCATCCCAGCCGCTTGCGGCGTCACCCCTCTTTTTTAAGAGGGGAAGGGGTTTGAAGGACAAAATGTGTAAGTTCTAAATTATTTCTTAAACTTTACTACACAGGCTCCACCCTACTGACCTGCGATCGCAGAATATAGGTGATTCTGCCTTCACCTCTCATACCCTGCATCAATCGCCAAATCCGACCCTTGAGCACTGGTGCGAGCAATCTCATCACAGCGCTCATTTTCCGGCTGGCCCGCATGACCTTTCACCCAGCGAAACTTAACGGTGTGGCGATCGCACAACTCCAACAACACCGCCCATAGGTCTGGGTTCTTGGCCGGTTCTTTCTTATTTTTGCGCCAATTGTTCGCCCGCCAACGTTTCGCCCAACCCTTCTCAATCGCATCAACCACATATTTGGAGTCGGTGTAGAGGTCGACGGTACAGGGTTCGGTGAGCGCTTCTAAGCCCGCGATCGCCGCTTGAATCTCCATTCGGTTATTGGTCGTCCGACGATAGCCCCCTTGCAACTCCTTGCGGTGCTCCCCAAAAATCAGCAATGCTCCGTAGCCCCCTGGGCCAGGATTACCGAGGCAAGCTCCATCGGTGTAAATCGTGACGGCTTTTTGTGCAGTTGTCATAGCGGCGCGATCGGCAAACAAACCCTTCGGAGCCTAACACAGAATTTCTCTGGGGTACGGCGCAAAACAATGATGACGTGCATAAAGCCCAACCACTCTCACTTCTAAACACAGTCATTCTTTCCGAATTCCGCCTTTCGAATTCCATAGTCCTCTATCCCTTCCCAGTCGTTCCAGTTTGAGTCATGATAGAAACGCGGTTGTTTGCTTAAAGAAAATTCACAATGCTTAATCAACTTTCAGCGTTTCTGGGTCGTTTCTCCCTTTCCCGTCTAGGGCTAACGGTCGGTGGCGCATTGGCAATCTTTGGTTTTGTCGCCTACTTTATGCATCGCCCCACGCTGAACCTGATTGGCTTTTTCTACGGCATTCCGCTGCTGTTGGGCGGGTTGGCACTTAAAGCCGCAGAACTCACACCAACGCCCTATCAAGAACCTACTCCAGAGGCTGTAGCTGCTCTGCGTGAGAGCCAGGCCACGGACACCCAAAACCAAATTCGTCAGGATGTCACTCGCTATCGTTACGGGCAGGAAGCCCATCTGGATGACTCGCTCGAACGACTGGGTCTGAGTCCAACCGATGAAGAGCGGCCGCGGTTAGTGGCAATTCAGGAAAAAGCGATCGCCGAACACTATGCCCTAGTGCTGATCTTCCATTCACCGCTGATCGATTTTGCGACTTGGCAAGACCGTCAAGATAAAATCGTGCAATTTTTTGGTCCTGGTATTCGGGTTGAATTAACGCAGCCTCAAGAGGAACAGGTGAATGTGGCGTTGGTGAGCACCCCCGCCTAAACACAAGGTCAGGGTTTGACCTCAAGACAAATTAGAGGCAGAGCCTCTCGAACCCCATTACCGAGCAGAGCCCGGTAACGAGGAGGAAAGAAATGTAGACTAGGGCATAACATCCCTAGAATTGAATTCACATCACATCCCAAAATGCTGACTCTGGGTAAAATAGGGCATTCTCATCCCTTCTCTTGAAGTTCCAGCGGTGCATTATGACCGAAGCTCTGAAGCGGCTCTTCCGGTTTGATTCTGATCAAATCCGGCGCTACGTCGAAAAACGCCGACAGCAGTATCCTGATCTCAGCAATGCGGAACTAGCGCGGCGGATTAGTACCCGAAAGTCGGTTAAAAACGGTCTACTGAGTGCCGGAACAGGGGTTTTCGGCGTGATGACACTACCGATCACAATTACGGCTGATGCCTTTAAATGCTTCCGGGCAGAGGCATTTTTATTTAAATGCATCAATCATATCTACGGCATTGACCCCGATGATGAAGTGGTGAATGCTCTGTTTCCGTTGATTATTGGCGCAGATTCGATCGCGGAATTTGAAGGCGAAATTGATGCCTTTCTTGACGCCTTCTGGGGCAGCGAAGAAAACCAATCCTTTATGGTTAATTCGCTCAAAAAGAGTGCGATGAAAGCAGTGGTGAAGCAAGTGCCAGAATTTGCCACCAAGTTTACGATTCATCAATTTGGAGCGGGTCTCACTCAACAGCTCCTCAAAGGTATTCCTAAACAACTCTCTAAAATGTTGTTGCGCTCAGGGGGACGCAAGTTTACTCAGCGGGTGGCAGCCCGCAGTCTGGGCAAAGCAATTCCACTGGTAGGGGCGGCTACGGGTTTTGCGATGGACTATTATTCCATTCGAGAAAAAGGGAAGTTAGCGATTCAATTTAACGAGGAAGGCATTTTGGGATGGGCCTGTGACTTGTTTAGTAATGCTGACCCCCAAATTGAAAAAATTGCTGATGCCCCTGAAGCAAACAATAGTTTGATCTATATCCACAGTGATTCAGTTTTCGAGACAGACCTGAGTTGGATCGATAAATTACGCCAGAGTGGCTGGCAGGGGTCAATTTACCATTGCTGGTGGGATACAACGCAGATTCACGCGTTAGAACTAGCAGCGGCAGAGCAAATGCAGCGATCGCGCTTGGATTTTAAAAAACAGTCCAAGGTTTCGGAACTGATCGGCAGTCATTTTTTGCCTGAGTTTGTCAAACATGCGATCAATACTCCAAGCATTACGTTGATGGGCCATGCATTGGGGGCCAATGCAGCGCTGAATAGCCTGAAGGCTTGGGATGCATCGCTACCCACAATCAAAGATGTGGTCTTGCTCGGGGCGACGATTGATGATCCACCCACAGCTTGGTCACATTATTCCAGCAAAGTTTCCGGACGGATTGTTAATGCTTACAACGTATATGATCCATCCCTCAATATTGTTGGTCAGTTTCAATCGGAGGGGGAGGTGATTTGTGGTTTAGCACCAATTCCAGTGGCGCAGGTGGTAAATCTGGATAGCTCTGAAAAGGTTGGCAAGTCCCATCGGTTTGATTCTTATTTGGATTCATTTTTGGCCAAGCAAGCAGGACAGGTTTGGGGTTAGGACAAACTGTCGCCTTTAAACATCCTGAAAAATAGACAAAAAAAAGGAAGGGATAAACCCCTCCAGGTTGCATCTACTACAGCTAGACGCAGAATGCAGGCTATGTTGAGCGCCGCGATGATCGGCATCTGTGGTTGAAGTGGGAGCACGATCGCTATCGGCGTTTGCCCGCTCTGCCATTGAGCATTTCGCTCAAAATCTTAAAAACTTTGATTGTTTTGGCTAGAAGCCTTGAACACCTTGTCAATTTCAAGATGTCTCCGCTTCATTGACTCTTATTGTCTCAGGAGAAATGTAAAGATTGCGTGAGGGCGATCGCCCCTCACTGGTGATCTATCTGTGTTTATCGTGTGATTTCAGTCATTTCGCTTTATGAAAATTAGGACATATCCGAATTTACACGCAATTCATGCGTACCACAAATACTCACTTAAGTGTTTATATGGAGAAATCATGTAGTTTAGGTAAATAAACTCAGAACCATGCATCAAAAATCAGTATTTATACGTAGGAAGAGCATAAGCAATACGGAAGTAGAAGAAAATGATGTCATACACTCACGATATAAATACACACAAAATACAGTTCAGGCAGATGAGTTGATCTCCAAAATAAGAGGGCTAAATGCAATAGTGGGCTAAGCGCCACTTACACAGACACTCAGCCCACTTATGAAGCTATCTAAGCGAAGCCTTAGGTGTTGAGGGTTGCCACACGATAGGCATCTAAGGCATAAGCTGGAACGCGATCGCTGTAGTCGGTTGCTTGACCCGTTACAGATTCGGCGAGTTGATCAAACTCTGCTGAGTTCCAGTTGCGCTCGTGGATTGGCTTGCGCTGTTCACCGCGGAAATAGGCTTGAGTTCCCAATGCCATTGCCGCAAACCAACCAATAACCAGTAGAGAAAGAACAATTGCCATAAGAGTGACCTCCGTGAAATCCTTAAGTTTTGTAAACTCGATTGATTCCCATTATGTCGTCACGTCTTGGTGGCGGGGGTGAGTTCAGTCTGAACGAGAGCGTGATATTGTCGCGTTAGCATTGTGGGACAAATCAAGCAGTATGGTGTAGTAGATCACAGGCAGTTTTAAACCCTATGGGCTTTGGAGGGTAAAAACGGTCATTTCACTTACCCTCCTAACATTTTACGAATGCCAGGAATTGCGGCTGCCACTTCTGCTGCGCTGGGCTGGGTTTGCTGAAAACTTTCCCGCATCTGGACACGCTCAGCCCAAGTCTGGAGCTTAGGAAAGTCCGCGATCGACACATCTAAAAACATAGTCAGGATCACGATCGAAATTCCCGCCATAATATCTGCACAAGTAAACTGCTCCCCCACAAAGTAATCTCCCGCCAGTTGGGATTCGTAAAAGTCCAGAATCGTTTGCACTTGCTGGTGAGCCGCAGCTAATGTGGGCGGATCAACTTTGATGCCTACAGTGTGGCGGAGCAGCGGGAATGTTGCGGGAACCATCTCGTTGAGTTGCACCATCTCAATCATGCGAACCTTCGCTAGCGCTTGGGGCCCACTTGGCAACAGCGGTGGGGTGGGATATTTAGCTTCAAGGTAATCCATAATTGCCACGGATTCGAGCACGCGAAAACCATCGTCAACCAAAACTGGAATATGGTGAAACGGATTAAGGGCAAGGAACTCAGGGTTAAATTGTTCACCTGTGAGCTGGACAGGCACTAATTCAAAATCCAACCCTTTCTCTAGCAGGGCGATCCATACCCGACGGGCATTGTTTGAGAGGCGGCTATAGTAGAGTTTACGGTTCGCCATGGATTATGATTCCTCCAAATTGTAAAGAAGTGTTAGCGTAAACAACAATGATTGAGCCGTATTGATTGAGCTTTTGTCCTGTGCGTGTTTTTCGTTCCCTTCCGGTTGCTGCCCAACGTAACTTGGCCCTGATGTTCGGGGCAGCGCTTTGTTTTTGGTCGAGCTTAACAATTCTGTTGCCCACTTTACCCCTCTACATTGAAGCGAGGGGAGCGACCCAACAGCAAGTGGGCCTGGTTATGGGGAGTTTTGCCATTGGGTTATTGCTCACCCGTGGGCTGTTTGGTCGGTGGGCCGATGAGCATAGTCGGAAACGAGTTTTGCTGATCGGCACCGTGATGGTAGGACTCGCGCCCTTGGGTTATAGTTTGGCCCATTCTCTCGCCTTACTTATGGTGCTGCGAGCTGCTCATGGTCTAAGTATTGCCGGATTTACCACGGGCTATAGTAGCCTGGTCATCGATTTAGCGCCGCGATCGCAACGGGGAGAAATCCTGGGCTATATGACCCTGGTTATCCCCTTTGGAATGGCGCTTGGGCCTGCAATAGGCAGTGGATTAGAACAAGAGTATGGTTTTGGCATGGTTTTTGCTGTTGCCGGAGGATTAGGCTTGCTTGCGTTTACAGGCATCAGTTTGGTTCGTGAAGCACCCCATGCAATCCCTGACGCCGCAGAAAACCGAACCTCACCCGCGCTGCTACAGACGTTACTGGGAACTTATCTTGAGCAGCTCACCCATGGCCGACGCTTACAAATTCCCGCGCTGGTGCTGATGCTAGCCGGTATGGTTTTTGGTACATTGATTGCTTTTCTACCCGCTTATGCCCGAGATAGTCCTGTTTCCATTAACACGGGGTTGTTTTATACTGCCGTAGCGATCGCTAGTTTCACCGTCCGAGTTGTAGCAGGCAAGGCCTCTGATCGCATTGGCCGGGGTCTGTTTATCACTGGGAGTTTAATCCTCTATGTCCTCTCGATGATCTTGCTCGCCATTGCTACAGAGCCCTTACACTTTATTTTGGCTGCTCTGGCAGAAGGGGCTGCGGCTGGGATCTTGCTACCGATGATGATTGCCCTGGTGGCCGATCGCACCCCAGCCCATCAGCGGGGCCAAGCCTATGCGGTTTGTGTGGGGGGATTTGATCTGGGGATTGCACTAGGTGGCCCCATTATGGGGTCATTGGTGACGGTGTGGGGGTATCGTGGTGCGTTTGGTACGTCTGCTGCTGTGGCGACACTGGGATTATTGGTGTTTCTGACGCAGTCGAGCCCACGACCGGGGCGATCGCTCCGGTTTGCGTTTGGCCGCAGCCATGATGAATACGCCCAAGCCGGAAGTTGAAAGATTTGGGCTCAGAACAGCCCCAGCAACAAAATTTACATTCGGCACAAAATTTTAAGCCGACTCCTAGCTTTGCCGCTGAGATTGAGTACGATAGAGGGCAAATCGTCCGATGGTTGAACGGTGAAACCGACTCTAACCTCACCCTAAATCATTCATAAAGCAGGTGAGACACCTGCGCTACGTTTTTTTGCAATTACAGTCCGTAGCGTGGGCATCTTGCTCGCTACTTGATTAACCCTAACGCCCAGCGATTTTAGGTGAGAGTTATGATTAATGCAGTTTAGAGCGTGTCATCACACTAAATCCTATAAACTCTGTATGAAATAAGCTTCAATAAACCCAACTCCCAAATGGATTAGGGGCTGTTATCGAGTTGTACAAAGGGGTGAGTGTCTAACTCAATAACGGCTTTTGCTGATCAGCTCAACGTTCCTGGCTGAGCAACAGACGAGGTGAGTTTGGCTTATTGTGTAATCTTTGGTGCAATCTACAGAAAAGCTGTAATTTCCTTTGAGGAACTGGAATGAATTAACGTACTGGCAGTTTTTGTTCCCTGAAACAACTGGAAATCTGTTGAGCCTGCCTGGGTAAGACTTCTGGGATGTTTGGGATTTCCCTTGACTTGCTGTTTGTCTTTGTTAGCCGCTCAATGACTGTGTTTTCATGCGTATTCTAATCTACTCCTATAACTATTCTCCTGAACCGATTGGGATTGGTCCGTTAATGACTGAACTTGCTGAAGGACTAGCGAGTCGTGGTCATCAGGTGCGGGTGGTCACTGCTTTTCCGTGGTATCCCGTACATGAGAATTTTCCCCGTGATTGGCCCAAAGGACTATATACCGCTGGTGAGCGTAATCAGGTGTGGCTACAGCGTTGCTGGGTGTATATCAGTAAAAAACGGAGTCTGCTCAATCGAGGCTTGTTTGAGTTGAGCTTTATGTTCTTGAGTTTTTTTCAGGCGTTACGACATGGCCGACCAGATGTGGTGCTTCTGACTGTCCCAGGACTCCCCGTGGGAATATCGGCAGCGATCATCGGTTGGCTGTTTCGCTGCCCGATTGTGCTGAACTTGCAAGATATTTTGCCAGATGCCGCGATCGAAGTCGGTCTGCTAACCAATCGATTCGCAATTTTCGTTTTTAAAGCCCTCGAAAAATATAATTACTGGATTGCCGAGCGCATTACCGTGATCTCCGATGGTTTTATGGAGAATTTGCACAGTAAAGATGTGAATCTGAGTAAAGTTCATCGCATCTACAATTGGGTTGATATTGAGCTCATCAAACCGATCGCACCCGAGATCAATACATTTCGCAACAGCCGTTCTCTCCAACATCGGTTTGAAACCTTTGTCCAATCCTTAACCCCACAAGAAAAGCCAGCGTTCAAGGCGGACTCGTCGTTAGCAGCTAAATTCATTGTGCTCTACTCCGGGAATATTGGTCTGACTCAACCGATGGACAAGGTGTTGCAAGCGGCAAAGCTGCTAGAAGCGATTCCAGATATTCATTTTGTGATTGTGGGACCCCAAGATGGTCTGACCCGACTTTGGCATGAATGCCAAACCTATCAAGTTAGACAAAACATTACCCTTTCTCCTTTTGTCGATCGCCAAGATTTACCGATGCTGCTTACAGCGGCCAATGTCAGTCTGGTGGTACAGAAGAAGAATGTGATCTCGTTTAATATGCCCTCCAAAATCCAAACCATTTCAGCGAGTGGTCGTCCCATTATTGCGTCAGTGCCGCAGGATGGAACTGCCGCCCAAGCGATCCTCAATAGTGGGGGAGGGATTTGGGTGCCGCCTGAAGACCCGAAGGCATTAGCACAGGCGATCGAGCAGCTCTATCGTGATCCTGACGAGGTTCAACGACTGGGCGCTCAAGCCCGCCGCTATGCAGTGGAACACTACAGCTACCAACGGGCGCTCGATCGCTATGAAGCCCTCTTTCAAGAAGTGCGATCGCCCCATCGCAAACCATCTACCTACTCTTCAGAACAGGGAATTTAAGTTATAACTCGCTCGAAGTTCCGACAGGATCTTCGTTATGATCCAGGTAGCCCTTGAGTTATTCTCCAAAACTGTATGCCTCAATCTGATACACCCCTGTTAACCACCTTGCCTGCTGATGCGGATGCTAGCTTGCAGCTAGCTTGGACGATCGCGAACGCCGCAGATGATCGTAAAGCCGAGGATATTGTGTTGCTCAAGGTGACGGGTGTGTCCTATTTGGCTGATTATTTCGTGCTTTGTACCGGGTTTTCCCGTACCCAAGTCCGGGCGATCGCTGATTCCATTGAATCCCAAGTCGAAGAACAGTTAGAACGCACTCCCCTGCGGACAGAAGGCCGCTCAGAAAGCACATGGATCTTGCAAGACTATGGCGAGGTGATCGTCCATAGCTTTTTGCCTGACGAGCGAGAGTTCTATAATCTCGAAGCGTTTTGGGGACATGCGGAGCGTCTTCAGTTTCAAGCGCCATCGCCTTCTCATCAGACGCCCTAACCCTTCACTCATGACGCACCCCCCCCAACCTCAGCCCCAACCAACGTTTTGCCCGGTTCCGATTGAACAGCAACCCCTCCAAGAATACGAAGCCATTAAGGTGGCTTGGTTGTTTACTTGGCCGGTACAGTCGGTAGCATTTTACAGTCGTAAACTCGCTTGGGTTGGGTTGTGGAGCGGTTTGGTGCTTGCGCCGCTGGTGGCAGCCAGCTTCCCGTTAGGCAAAGCTCCAGTTCAGTTTGCTTGCTTTACGCTGGTGGCAGCCCTAGCAATGGTGGTGTTGTTAGTACTTCGGCTTTATCTGGGGTGGCGCTATGTCCGCGATCGCCTCCAACAGGAAACAGTTAGTTACGAAGAATCCGGTTGGTATGATGGCCAAACCTGGACAAAACCTCCTGAAGTCTTGGCCCGCGATCGCCTTGTGGTTACCTATCAGGTTCAGCCTGTGCTTGGGCGTCTCCTGCGGACGATGGTGATCTGTGGTCTGTTAATGGGGTTAGGAAGCCTTATTGGTGGCTGGATTGCCTAAGCCAATTCTTCTCCCCTATCATGACTAAGCAAGCTAGTCCACCCTCATCCCTGGTATCGTCCCATGACGCGCAATAATCGTCCCATCCCCTCAATCCTCAAAGTGACGCTATTGCGGGAAGGGATTGCCGAATCTACCCATCGGGCGATCGCAGTGGTTTGTGATGATCGCGGCCGGCTGCTGGCTGAAGCGGGAGATGCAAAAATGAGCACATTCATCCGCTCAGCACTCAAACCGTTTCAGGCGATCGCAGTCACCTCCACAGGCACAATTGAACGCTATGGACTGAGTGATCCTGACCTGGCGATTATCTGTAGTTCCCATCAAGGCACAATCGAGCAAACGCGTCAGGTGTTTAATGTGCTCTGGCGCTCCGACGTTGACCCCGCTGCGTTGCAATGTCCCGTGCCGGTGGGCAAGTCCAGCCCTCTGGAGCACAACTGCTCCGGGAAACATGCAGGGATGTTGGCAGTGTGTCAGCAGCGGTTGTTCCCCCTGGAGAATTATCTCCATCGCTCCCATCCGATCCAAAAGCTAATCGTGGGCAAACTGGGGGAATTGCTCAAGATGCCAGCTGATGAACTGATCCGCGCCAAAGACGACTGTGGTGCACCCACTTACGCAATGACATTGGATCAGATGGCAACACTCTATGCCCAGCTTTCCTCCGGTCAAAATCTGGAGTTAGAGCGTGTCGTCCGCGCCATGACCCATTATCCGCAACTGATAGGGGGAAATGGTCATTTTGATACGGAGTTGATGCGGTTGACCGAAGGGGAGCTGGTGAGCAAGGCGGGCGCTGAGGGGATTCAATGTGTGGGTCGGGTGGGCCAAGGCTTGGGGCTGGCGATTAAGGTACTCGATGGGGCTAAACGAGCCAAATACGCGGTGGCACTCCATATTTTGCGTCAGCTTGGCTGGCTCAACCCCACATTGGCTGAGCCGCTGATTGAGCAGTTTATGATGCTCTCGGAGTTCAAGCGGCTGGAGGTCACAGGCGAGTTGACGATGCTTTAAGTGCGCTTCTAGGGACTGTCGTCAGTTAGATTTCAAACCCTTGCTATGACTGACTTACAGCCCCTCTTCTTGTTGTTGGAGCTAGACGCTCTATCCCTTGTCCCGTAAGGCTTTTGGTATTAACTGACGACACGCCCTAATATCTGTTATCCGTAGCGCGAGTATCTTACCCACCACCCCACATCATTGCGGACAGATCTGGTTCTTGGAATACTCTAGAATCAGGAAAGTCTTTCTAAGTTCTTGGTTCTCGTCATGAAGTCCGTGTTTTGGTTGGCTGTTGGGTTGTGGCTTGCACCGTTGATGATGTCTCCAGCACAAGGGTTGGAAGTGCCGATGGCTTGTGAAGCCCTAGACCCCCGAGAACCCAGCCCCAACAACATCAGAGATGCTGCGATCGCCATTGCCCAGCGACAACACCAAGCGGGTCAACCTGCGACTGCCATGCAAACGCTGCAAACACTCGTGAGCGATCTCCATGCTCAACACGCTCTCATCCATGCTGATTCGGCGGTTTACCATTACCTGGCGATCGCGGCGGCCGCGATCGAGGTGGGGCAGTTCGCTCCCGCCTTCACTTGGCTTGAAGCGGCTTTTTCCCAAGTTGAGGATGTGCATTATCGGCGGCGTTATGACGTGATGGCAGAGATCGCTAAACTTTACGCTCAGGCAGGTGACTTTGAACGGGCTTGGGAAATAATCAACGCTATTCCTGCCCCCCTTGTGCCCGATCCAGGCGGTGTCGAAAACGGTAATCGAAGTTATGGTCGAGCGCTCGCCCGACGATATCTGGTGCAGGCTTATCTGGCTCAGAGAGATTGGGGCGCAGCCCAAGCGACAATGGAGAGCATTGAGCATGAATTAATTCAGGGTGACGCCCAGGTTGATCTCGCCAGCTACCTCACCAACCAAGATGAATTTGAGGGCGCGATCGCTCTCGCTCAAGACATTACCGATGATTTCATTCGTCTGGACGCCCAAATTGCCATCAGTAATGCCTACGCCAATGACAATCAAATTCAGCCTGCCCAACAATTGTTAGCAACTACCATAACCGAGGCTGTGCGCAAGCGTTCTGCCCAGCACCTCATCGAGATTGCGCAAGTTTACCTCGATTGGCAACAGCCCCGCCGAGTCCGCAGAATGTTGCGGCTAGCCCAAGATTATAGCTGGAGTGCTGAGTTCAATTATTCTAACCATCGACGCTTGCTCGACATTGCCCGTCTATATTGGCAGTTGGATGATCCTAAAGAAACCCAACAACTTTTGGAGATGGCCTTGGGGGCAGCGGCGACAAGGAGTGGTTATGAGAGTTCTTTGCTCAAACAACAGGTGGTGCAGTTTTACCTTGAGAGTAACCACCAGTCATTGACCCGAGCGGTGATGCTCGCCGATCAAATCAGCGATCGCCACCGCCGTAATACCACGCTGAAGGAGATTACTGAATTCGCTCTGGCCCAGCAGGACTACCAAATTGCTCAATTCGCAATTAGACAACTGAGTTTGCCTGAAAGGGAGGTGATCATCATATATGAAGAACAACTATTGAGTGGAGAACCTGTGAGTGGAGAACCTGTGGAAGAATCACCCGCAGTTACAGAACGCGATCGCTGGTGGGATTTTGTCGATTGTATGGAGCATACAAATCGTTAAGACTCCTCTGGTTCAGGTTGATGGGTCGGAATGCAGATTTTGAACGTAGTGCCGCGATCGCACTCCGTTTCCATCTGTAGCGTACCCTGATGA
Organism: Spirulina sp. SIO3F2; assembly: GCA_010672165.1. GTDB lineage: Bacteria > Cyanobacteriota > Cyanobacteriia > Cyanobacteriales > Spirulinaceae > SIO3F2. The sequence goes on from JAAHHN010000109.1 coordinate 13,166, forward strand.
CGTTCAGTAATAATTTGGTAGCTAATGGCTAAACCCAAACCCGTTCCTTTGCCAATGGGTTTAGTGGTAAAGAACGGGTCAAAGATTTTGTCGGCGATCTCTGGGGGAATGCCAGCGCCATTATCTGCGATCGCAATTTCAACCTGATCGAGATTGAGTTGCTGGGTGTGAATAGTGATTTCAGGGGCGCGATCGCTGGGTAATTTCTCCAACGCGTCAAGACTATTTGTGATCAAATTCATAAAAACTTGATTAAGCTGACTGGGGTAACAATCCACAAGGGGTAGCTCACCATACTGTTTATGGAGTTGAATTGCGGGGTGCTCTGTTGTGCCGTTGAACCGACTTTGCAAAATTAGCAATGTACTCTCAATCCCCTCATGGATATCCACCGTCTTCATCTGGGCTTCATCCAAGCGGGAAAATGTGCGCAGTGACTGAACAATGGAGCGAATGCGCCCCGTTCCCAATTCCATTGAATCCAGTGCCTTGGTCAGATCAGTTTTCAAAAAATCAACATCAAGATCTGCCCGCAGTTGGTCAATGGCCGCAACGGGTTGGGGATAAACCTGCTCATATTGCTCAACTAGCTCTAGTAACTCCCTGACATAGATTTGAATAGGTTGTAAATTGCCATGAATGAAATTGGCAGGGTTATTGATTTCGTGCGCAACTCCCGCCACAAGCTGACCTAAACTGGACATCTTCTCCGTCTGTACCAGTTGGGTTTGAGTGGTTTTGAGTTGGTCTAACGCGATTTTCAGGTCGTGGTTGAGCTGTCGCACATCAGCCTCCGCCTTGGTTCGCTCTGCTATCTCTTGGGTCAGTTGGGTATTGATCACCGCTAACGCTTCGGGGCTCGGCATCTCCAGCGCTTGGGGAATCAGCGGATAGAGGGAAGCGGCAGTGTAGAGAGAGACTAAAGCTGTCATAAACTTCATACTGCCCGAGAGCCAATAGTCCGGCTGCCACAAGGTCCAAATACCTAATACATGGGTCAATCCGCAGGCAATGATAAAGGCACCGAAGAGCACAAACACAGACGGAAACGGCGCATCCTCTCGTTTTTGGACGAAATAGAGGAGCATCGCTGGAATTGAAAAGTAAGCGATCGCGATTAGACCATCGGAAATTACGTGTAAGCTGACGAGAGACTTCTGCCAGAGAAAGCAATGTCCGTGGGGGATGTAGGCAAGATACTCAGGTATGATCATCAACACACTGCATCGGGAGTTTATCGTCCTCTATTCTACTCAGCCCCAACGACTCAGCTACAGTCCTAAAAGACGATCGATCAATCCAGGTTTGTATACGATTCCGACGCACAAACTTAAGCTGGACTGCTGACTCACCGGCCAAAGATTTCCAGTATTCTGAGAAATGGCCGATCTTTGCCATGCTCTTGTCCCTTCAAACCTGCTGCCGTGACTTATTCCGTTCGCGTTGAAACCCGCTCCTTTCAGAACCACAGCGGTATTCGCCTTGATGCCGATGTCTATACCCCTGAGGGTGATGGGCCGTTTCCGGTGCTGGTGATGCGCCAACCCTATGGCCGCGCGATCGCATCCACAGTGGTCTATGCCCATCCCCGTTGGTATGCCGCCCACGGCTACATTGTGGTGATTCAAGATGTGGCAGGACGGGGCAGTTCTTCAGGGGATTTTGAGCCCTTTGGCTCCCAAGAAATTGCTGATGGCTATGACACGGTGCAATGGGCTGCTCACCTGCCCAAGAGTGATGGCCAAGTGGGCATGTATGGCTTTTCCTATCAGGGCATGACCCAACTCTATGCCGCCCAAGCTCATCCCTCAGCTTTGAAAGCGATTTGTCCAGCGATGGCGGCGGCGGATCTCTACAGCGGCTGGTTCTATGAAAACCGGGCTTTTTGTCTTCAGGTGAATCTCACCTGGGCGCTGCAACTGGGGGCAGAAACCGCCCGCCGTTACCATGATGAGTCAGCATTTCAGCGCTTACGAGCAGCAGCTCAACAGCCCCCCTTTGAGCACCTTCCTGAAACACTGCACAATGACTTGCAACGGTATGCCCCTTTTTATTTTGATTGGCATAATCAAACTGATCCAGAGGGAGGCTATTGGCGATCGCGCAACCCCAAGCTAGAAAGCATTGCACCAGAGCTGCCCATGCTCCATGTTGGGGGCTGGTTTGACCCCTATCTGCGCGGGACTCTCGCTCTCTACCAGAAAATGCAGTCCACCAGCACGGCGGCCCAACTTTTGCTGATCGGGCCGTGGGGACATCTGCCCTGGGGACGATATGCAGGTAGCAAAGACTTTGGCCCAGCGGCCCAAAACCCGATTGATGCTTTGCAATTGCGTTGGTTTGACCATTGGCTCAAAGGTATTGATACGGGTTTGCTCAATAACCCACCCGTGAGTGTCTTTGCGATGGGAGACAATACCTGGCGCTCCTATGCTGCCTGGCCCCCAACTGCCTCACCCACTTCTTTTTATCTGGAGAGCAATGGCTTAGCCAGCACCCGTGAAGATGCGGGTCATTTGAAGCGAGAGTCACCTACCGGAAATGACCCGATTCCGGATGTTTTGGTGCATGATCCTTGGCGGCCTGTTCCTTCACTTGGCGGTCATGCCGCGCTTCCAGCCGGTGTGTTTGAGCGATCGCACCTGGATAGTCGCACCGACGTGTTGACCTATACCACTGCATTGTTGGAAACCCCCCTTCATCTTTGTGGGAGCGCGGCTTTGACCCTAACGGTAGCGAGTTCTCATCCCCAGTTTGATTTAGCCGCCACGCTGGCCCAGATTACCCCCGAAGGCCAGATTGAAAATCTCACCCAAGGTTATGGCCATTACAACGCCATCAGTCAAACCATCGAGCTAGCTTTGCAAGACTGTTGTGTGGTAATTCCCGCTGGCCATCAGTTACGTTTGAGTGTTAGTGGTGCAAGTTTTCCTGCTTATCCTGTGCCATTAAGTCATCATCGCCTGGATGGCAATCCACTTCCAGCCCATGTAATTACCCTCCAAGTCACGAGTTCAGCAGCAACGCCCGCTCAGCTTCAACTCCCCCACATCGCAATGGTCGCTGTTCCTGATACAGAAGTGACTGGAACATCAGACCCCTAAACATTGCAGAATTCACGCTTTAAGCTTTAGCCTGATGCTGATACATAAATCATCGGTCTATGCATTTTGGCGATCTCGCCCCCTAAATCCCCCAATTCTGGGGGCAAAAGCGACATTTTGAGCATATTCCCAAAATATGTATAAGCGGTAGAGATTTTAGCGGGTTGTCAGAACAATAGATTTTTCCGTTAAGCTGGAGACAAGATAGCGAGTCATATGCAGATTGAGCCAGTTGAATCAGGAAACTATTGTTTTGTGAATGTATCCGTGATTAGCAGGGTGAGGAAGTGATGTCGGGTGATCGATCATTGTTTATTTGCCATATCTTGCTTTAGTTATAGATATTCGACAATGCTTACGATTATTCCCTGTCTTTGATAAGCTGCTCTGAGCAAACCAATTTGTTACCAAAATACAAGTTGGCAGCGACTCCCCGTTCTGTTCTCTGTCACCCACTACGTTGAAAAAAACTCCATGAAAACAGCTCTAGTTGTAGAAGACGGCTTAACTGACCGGGAATTAATGACTAAATACCTCACGGCTGCGGGGGTCACAGTCGTGAGTGCGAAGAGTGTTGAAGAAGCCCAGACCAAACTCTCACAGCAGCAGCCTGACATTATTTTCTTGGATGTGATTTTGCCTGGGAAGAGTGGATTTGAGTTTTGTCGAGAACTCAAGGGCAGCGATACCACAAAGAAAATTCCGGTGGTGATCTGTTCAACGAAGGGAACAGATGTCGATCGCACTTGGGGCACAATGCTCGGGGCCGATGAATATTTGCCCAAGCCTGTGGCTGCGGATGATATCAAGCAAGTGGTGCGTCGTTTGGCTTAGGTCATTTGGCTAAGATTGTTTGGAGTAGAGTAGAGGCAATGCCCTTACTCCATTGCTAAAAATTGCTCCAGCGCTGTCACCATCTTCGGTGGCCAGCGACGTATTTGGGCAACCCACTGCATATCTTGATAGCGCGGATCTAAACCCTGCACCGCCACCCAGTTGCTCTCTGCCTCACCACTTTGGCCTTGGCTCCAGAGCACTGCTGTTAGAGCGGCACGGCTATCGGCAAACACCGGATATTTGCGAGTGAGGCGACGGAGTTGAGTGAGGGATTGAGCCACATCACCTTGCTCGAAAAGGGCCAAGGCTAGGTTGCTGCGGGCGATCGCAAAATCAGGCTTGTGGTCAATCGCTGCTTGATAATCGGCGATCGCCGCCAACCAGTTTTCGAGACCCATTTGGGCATTACCTCGATTGTTATAAGCCGCCGCATCGTTGGGATCAAGTTCGAGCACCTGGTTATAGTCCGCGATTGCCTGATGCCATTGCCCCTGTGCTTCATAGGCTGCACCGCGATTGAGATAGGGGTCGGGTTCTTGGGGTGCGAGGGCGATCGCGTGGTCGTAGTCTGCGATCGCCTTCTCGAACTCCCCCAAACTCACCCGAATATTGCCCCGATTGCTCCATAGAGCTGGATTATCAGGATAACGATTGAGCAGTCCATTCCAGTCGGCTTCAGCTTGGTTAAAGTCCCCTTGGCTTTGATGGCGTTGGGCTTGCTGGGCAAGGGCGCGATCTGAAAGTTGTGTGGGCTCGGGAGCAGCAATCGCACTCCCTATTGTCCCCAAACCAAAACAAACTAACGCCACCAAAACAGTTGTGAAAAATGCAAGCCAGCACTGTTGAGGGAAGCCTATTCGTTGATGTGTAGGATGTGTTAGCGGAGTGTTGTAACGCACCATTCCTGAGCATTCTCTTGAGTTAGACAACATGTATGTTCCAGATTTGTCCAATTATCAGAATCCTAGATGAGTGGACAATGCTCATCCTACGCTTCGATTGAACTGATGGGTAAGGTTAACCTGACATCTCAACAGAGTAACAAACGAATTTTTTCGGCAAAGACATCATCGAGATTTTCTAGATATTCAAACTTTTTTTCGAGTTCAGTGATTTCTAGCATATAGCGCACAGGCTGCTTGACATTGAGCAGATAAATCCGGCAGCGATGCTGACGTGCGGCTCGACGCACAGACATCAATGCTGTCAAACCAAAATGGTTAATCACATTGACCTGCACCAAATCAATGACCCAACAGGAATTTTCGGGCGGCGGCAATAGGTTAAACACGCGTTGCTGGAGCATTGATGCCCCCTTGATATCTAGATTCCGTTGGGGGCGCAAGACGACATTGGTCATGGGGCAAGCACAGGTGAATTGCTGGTTTGAATTTTACTCAACTGCGGGGGCGATCGCTGCCGTTTCGCGGTCAGACGCGGGGGAATCGTTGATATTGCTTTGAGCAGAGGCCAGGGTGAAATAAAAAACTGCCCCCTCTCCAACAGCCGCCTCAGCCCAAATTTGGCCGCCGTGGCGGTGGATAATCCGCTGTACTGTGGTTAAACCAATACCTGTGCCCTCAAAGTCGCGGGCAGAATGGAGCCGACTAAAGGTGCGGAAGAGTTTATCTGCGTAGGCCATATCAAATCCGACCCCATTATCCCGGACAAAGAAAATCTGACCCTCGTAGTCAAGGGGAATGGGCATTTGAGTTGTGGAGCAAACCCCCACTTCAATCTGGGCAGCCGCTTCGTTACGGGTATATTTCCAGGCATTTTGCAGCAGGTTTTCCAAGACAATGCGGAGAAGGGCTGCGTTACCCCAGACCGGCAGTGTCTGGGGAATGAGAAAGCGGCAAACTCGTTCAGGAGCATTACCCCGAAGTTGATGACTAATTGAGTGGGCGATCGCACTCAAATCTACTGTTGCACAATCCAATTCCATCCGAGTTGCCCGAGACAATTGCAGCAGATCGTGAATCAACTGCTGCATCCGCTGCCCCGCCTGATGGATTTGTCGGATATAGTCTTGGGCTTCAGCGGGTAACTGTTCGCCATATTCTTCAAGCAGCAATTGATTGAAAAAATCAATATGAGAGAGCGGGGTTTTTAAGTCATGGGACACCGTCCGTGAGAAGGATTCAAGCTCTTCATTGACGACTTCTAGCTCTTGAGTTCGTTCTTGTAAGGAATGATTGAGTTGCTGAATTTTTGCCTCAGCCTGCTTACGCTCCGTGACATCTCGACCTACATAGACATATTCTTGGTTGTCTTCTTCCGTGCTGATAATGCCACAGGAAAATGAAATATAGCAGCTCTCTTGGTTGCGACGTTGACAGGTGACTTCGGCGCGATCGGTAAAGTCGCTTTGGGCGATTTTTCGCAGGAAGGCCTCATCACTAACAAAGTGGGTAATCGGCTGAGCCAACATTTCATAATCCTGGTAGCCAAACAATTTTTGAGCTGCGGGATTGGTTTTTTTGATGATGCCGGACTGCGTGGTGACAATCAGGGCATCCGCCATCGCGTTGATAATTTCTGCAATGTAGTTTTTAGTTGTAGCTAATTTCCGTAACAACAATTGGGCTTCATTGGCGCTTTGAATAAGCTGCTGCTGAAAGAGCATCCGTTCGGTGGCATTGTTGATCAGAATAATCAAATAACCGGACTGCTGATACGAAGCGGGTTGGCCGTAAACATTGATGTATAAATCAAAATACACTGGGTAGTCAACTGTGCTGCGACGGGCAATACCAGAAAGCTCATAGCCCTTGGTTTGGCCGGTCAGCAACTCTGCAATCAGCGATTCAACACCCATCAGTTCCGGAAAGCTCTCTTGGACATTCTGTCCCAGTGTGACGGGACAATCAGCTTCAGCATATTGTTGAACGCCTTCGGAATATTGCTGCACCAAGAACTGATGATCGACAATAATATAGTCCTGATGGGTTAGGGGGGGATTGAGCGGGGGCGATCGCAATGTTGGTGAGGTGTCCCCCAACACTGCGTTCAGCATTTGTTGTACCGTGCGAGTGCGTTCGAGAATTTGGGCGATCGCTGCCGCTTGGATCGGCGTTTTAGCATCTTCGAGCAAGGCTTCAAGCTGACGGCGAATCCGAATCAGGGTTTGACGCAGATGATGGCTCGCTAGGTAAGGAAACTGCTTGAGCGAAATGGAGCCTGAGATTTTATTAGGGGTGGCTTGGGTGGCTGCAAACGCTTCTGTGGCATAGTCTTGATGCAAACGATGGCTTAAGCGTTGCAGGCGGCCACATTGTTCAGCGGCTGTAGCGGAGGAGAGAACATAGTCATCCAGACCGATTTGCAGGAGATCGGGGAGTTGTGACAATTGTTCCGGAGTGAGTACTGCACAAAAGTAGCTGTGGGGAAAATGGCGCTGAAGCTGTTGAATCATCCGGATGCCGCGATTCCCTGGTTCAACAGCGAGGAGCAGCACCAACTCAAAGTTGATGTTGGGTAAAGTGTCGAGCCAGTCGCTGTGTTCGGTGACGTGCCATTGCTGGGCCCTCAGCAGCATCACCCAATTCTGACGTACTGCGGGTTGTCCTAAAACCAATGCTTGCATCGCATTTTGTCCTTGTGTCATTATGGCTCGCCCAACCCCCCTGTTGCCCAAACCAGCCCAGCGATTGGGTTCGGAACAATTGTGCCGCTCATCATATACTGCCAACTATTAATGCTGATACAGCTTAGACCTGGAATGCCAGGCTGTAATTGTTGGCAGATGAGTGCTTGTTGTTGGAAGTTACACATTATGTTCTTACTCTTATGATAGATGCTGGGTGGGTGAGAGCTTGCCTCAGGCAGAAAATTGTCAATGGTTAATCGGAGTGCAACACATGGATAAACACCAATTTTGGAGTTCAATGTAAGTACACAGATGCTGGTTTTGACTGATGAGTTGTTGTTGAACTATATACGGTGTGCCCGTCGCGCGTATCTGAATTTGTATGGCGATCGCAGTCAAGCGGAACCGGAAAAAGCCTTTGTCCAGAAACTCCGCCGCGAAAATCAACAACAGATTTTCTCAGTCCGTCAAGATCACCCTACCCAAGTCGTGCGCTATCCCCGTGGAGATTGGCAGACAGGCTATCACAACACCCTTAGCCTGATGGAACAAGGCGTCGAGCGCATTGAGCGAGGTGTGCTTTGGCTTGCGCCCCCCTGGCAACTACCAGATTTTTCTGTTGTCCAAAGCAGCAATAGCAGCTCAAGTCAATTGAGCCAATCAACGCTTGTGAGCCGTCCCACCATTTTGGTGCGATGTCCTGAACCATCGCGTTGGGGTAACTGGTCTTATTATCCAGTCAACATCAAACTCGGCAAACGTCCCAAAACTGAATACAAGCTCATCGCCACGTTTCAGGCATTTTTGCTGACTCAAATTCAAGGGTGTCTTCCCACCGACCCCCTATTACTGTTGCGCGAAGGCAAAGAACATCGGGTCAATTGCGCCCATTGGCAGACCCAACTATGGACAACCCTTATGGACTGTTTAGCTGCATTAGCGCAGTCGCAAGCACCGGATGTGTTTATTTCACGGCAACGCTGTAGTTTGTGTAGTTGGCAAACCGCTTGTCAGACTGTCGCCCGAGAAACTCAGCACCTGTCCCTTGTTCCGGGAATCACCCCCAGTCGCTACGGTGCGCTTGGGGAACTCGGCATTACGGAACTGGTGCAATTGGCGACTGTCGAACTCCCACCTGAGCAATTACCGGAGAGCTTAACCCCCTCAGTGTGGCAGCGACTTCAGCAGCAGGCGCGATCGCTGTTTCACCAAGAACCGATTCCGTTGCCCCACGCCCAGCCCACGATTCCTCAAGGACCCATTGAGCTGTATTTTGACCTAGAAGCGGAACCAGAACGCCAGGTGGATTTCTTATTTGGGGTTTTGTGTATTAACCATGTGCAGCAAACGGAACAGTTCTACGCCTTGGTGGCTCAAGAGCCTGAACAAGAATTCTTGATTTGGCAGCAGTTTTTAGCCCTAGTCGATCGCTACCCTCAAGCGCCGATTTATCATTTTTCGCCCTATGAATCTGATACGTTACGCCGGATGAGTCGGCGGTATGGCTTGGCCAATCGTTCCATCCAATCCCTGCTCCAACGCTGTGTGGATATTCATGCGCTGATTGTGCAGTCGGCAACGCTCCCGGTGGAGAGTTACTCCCTCAAAGCGATCGCCCAGTGGTTGAGATTTACCTGGCGTGATCAAGGCTTGAGTGGCGATCAAACGGTATGCCTGTATGATGAATGGCTTGAATCGGGCGATCGCACCAAGCTAGAGACCATCATCCGTTATAACGAGGATGACTGCCGGGCAACCTATAAACTCAAGGCCTGGTTGGTGGAGTTTTGGCAGTCGCAGACAGCAGGTTAGGGTGGGGTTGTGTCACCATATTTTTAAGCGAGATTGATGGCATGGGTTGGGTTCACTGGATGGGCAAAAAGCTCTATGCATCGGCTCAACTCCACCCTTAGAGTTCGCAAAATTCGTGTTCAAACGCTTCACACCAACGCTCTCCCGCATTTACCGCTCTGGATTAAATCTCCCTCAGATGCTAGGGTTTCGTGCCTCAACACCGTCTTATAGTGGCATCATCCTCTCCTTTTTTGCGCTGTGCTTTTTTGGGGCGGCGCTAAACACGATCGCGGGTGGACTCTACGTGATGAGTGGGTTGCTCTTTACAGCGCTTGCCCTAGGAGCATTGCTACCAGCCCGCGCATTGCGATCGCTGCACGTTTCCCGTCGTCCCATTCAGCCTGTGACCGTGGGGGATGAACTGTGGTTGGAATTGAAAATCACTAATCCCACCGCCCAACCGCGATCGCTGCTGCAAATTCAGGAAGACCTGCCCCCTGGCTTAACCCCAACTCAGGGCGCATCCCCTTGGCGCTCAGTAGAAGCGATCGCTCCCCAACAAACCCACCACTGCACCGTCTTCTGCCGAGCCACCCAGCGCGGTATCTACCATTGGCCGGGGGTAATTTTACGTACGGCTGTGCCCTTTGGCTTGTTTTGGGCTTACCGCACCCGTGCTGTTCCCAGCCGGGCAGTGGTCTATCCCCAGGTGCTGCCCCTACGCCACTGTGCCCTAATCGATACCTTTGCCCAGGAACAAACGGTACAAATCCAGCGCGATCGCCAATATCAAAACGCGACCGAAGGGATCACCAAAACCCTCCGTCCCTATCGGTTAGGCGATCCCACCCGCCTGATCCATTGGCGCACCAGCGCTCGGTTTGATCAGCTTCAGGTGCGGGAGTTGGAGGTGCTCACCAGTGGCCGGGAGGTGACGATCGCGCTCGATAATGGCACGGATTGGCCCGATGCTGAAGCCTTTGAGCAAGCAGTCACTGCCGCTGCATCGCTCTACTTCTACGCCAGCCGTTGTCAACTGGGGGTGCAGCTCTGGACGGCCGATCGCGGCTTAGTTAAAGGCAATCAGGTGGTGCTGGAAACATTGGCAGCAGTTCAAATCCAAGCTGATGCAATTGCTGCATTTCCACTGGATG
>JAAHHN010000011.1 GCA_010672165.1 Spirulina sp. SIO3F2
CCCTTGTTGAAGTAAAAGCACGTCGGGTGGGTGGTGCGACGTATCAAGTACCGATGGAAGTTCGCCCCAACCGGGGGACAACGCTGGCGTTGCGTTGGCTCGTGCGCTTTTCGCGGGAGCGGGCAGGTAAGAATATGGCAGTTAAGTTGGCCAACGAAATCATGGATGCCGCTAACGAGACGGGGGGATCAATCCGGAAGCGGGAGGAGACCCATCGGATGGCTGAAGCCAACAAGGCATTTGCTCACTACCGCTACTAACCGCGATCGCTGGTATTAATGTGATCTTTGTTTTACGCTGAGTTTCTTCTTGCTTACGTTGATTTTTTCTGACGCTCTGCTCCCAGAAACTCAGCTTCTTTATGACTCCCTGGCAACGCCCGTGAGTTTCTCCCTTAATTGACGTTGATTTTGTGCTGACTGCTCCGGCAGGAGGTTCTTCCCATGGGACGCACGGTTCCTTTAGATAGTGTTCGTAATATTGGTATTGCCGCTCACATTGATGCTGGCAAAACCACCACGACAGAGCGAATTCTGTTCTACTCCGGCATGGTTCACAAAATTGGTGAAGTCCATGACGGTAATGCGGTCACGGACTGGATGGAACAGGAGCGAGAACGGGGCATTACAATTACGGCTGCGGCAATTAGCACCAGTTGGCGCGATCGCCGCATCAATATCATCGACACCCCCGGTCATGTGGACTTCACCATTGAAGTGGAGCGCTCGATGCGGGTGCTGGATGGCGTGATCGCAGTCTTTTGCTCCGTCGGCGGTGTTCAACCCCAATCGGAAACGGTTTGGCGGCAGGCGAACCGCTACAATGTGCCCCGGATCGCTTTCGTGAACAAAATGGATCGCACCGGGGCAGACTTCTTCAAGGTTTACGAGCAGATTAAAGACCGACTTCAGGCCAATGCAATCCCCATCCAAGTGCCCATTGGCAGCGAAAGCGAGTTTCGCGGCATCGTTGATTTGGTGAAGATGCGAGCTTACCTCTACACCAATGATCTGGGCACAGAGATTGAAGAGGTAAACATTCCTGAAGACGTTCAGGAGCTAGCTGAAGAATATCGCAGTGCTTTGCTCGAAGCAGTAGCAGAAACGAACGAGACACTATTAGAGAAATATTTAGACACAGAGAACCTCGAAGCCGATGAAATTTTAGCTGCTCTGCGTAAAGGCACAATTGACGGCTCCATGATGCCGATGCTCTGTGGTTCAGCCTTCAAGAATAAAGGTGTCCAACTTTTGCTAGATGCAGTGGTGGACTATCTACCTTCACCGCTAGATGTCCCAGCGATCACTGGACAACTCGCAGATGGCACTGAAGTGGAACGTCCGTCGGACGATGAAGCCTCGTTCTCGGCGTTGGCATTTAAAATCGCCTCTGATCCTTACGGACGATTGACATTTTTGCGAGTCTATTCTGGTGTTTTGTCTAAGGGGAGTTATGCGTACAACTCGACCAAAGATAAGAAAGAGCGGGTGTCAAGACTGATCATCATGAAATCCAATGATCGCATTGAAGTGGATGAACTGCGAGCAGGAGATTTGGGGGCGGTCATTGGGCTGCGGGACACAATTACAGGCGATACCCTCTGTGATGATGCTAACCCCATAATTCTCGAATCCCTCTACATTCCTGAACCGGTGATTTCAGTGGCGGTTGAGCCCCAAACCAAACAGGATATGGAAAAGCTCGGGAAAGCGCTTCAAGCCCTCTCTGATGAAGATCCAACGTTTCGCGTTAGCATTGACCCCGAGACTAATCAAACGGTAATCGCAGGGATGGGTGAGTTGCACCTTGAAATTTTGGTCGATCGCATGCTGCGCGAATTCAAGGTTGAGGCGGCAGTCGGTCAACCGCAAGTCGCCTACCGCGAAACGATTCAACAAGCCTCCCAAGCAGATACTAAGTTTGTGCGCCAGAGCGGTGGTAAAGGCCAATACGGGCATGTCGTACTGGAGCTTGAACCAGGGGAATCTGGCAGCGGCTTTGTTTTTGAATCCAAAGTAGTGGGTGGGTCAATTCCTAAGGAGTACATCCCTGCTGTTGAACAAGGCGTTAAGGAAGCCTGTGACTCTGGCGTAATTGCGGGCTATCCCACAATAGATGTCAAAGTTGCTTTGGTTGATGGCTCCTATCATGATGTAGATTCCTCAGAGATGGCGTTTAAAATCGCGGGTTCAATGGGGATGCGCGAAGCCATCCAAAAAGCTTCTCCTGCGCTTCTTGAACCGATCATGGAAGTGGAGGTGGAAATCCCCGAAGAATTTCTTGGGGACGTGATGGGAGATCTCAATTCCCGTCGCGGTCAGATCGAAGGCATGAATTCCGAGAGTGCGCAGGCAAAAGTTTCTGCTAAAGTACCTTTGGCAGAAATGTTTGGCTACGCCACAGATATCCGTTCTAAAACCCAAGGGCGGGGTATCTTCTCCATGGAGTTCAAACAATATGCAGCGGTTCCGCCTCATATTTCGGAGGCGATCGCTGCAAAAAATATGGTTTATACCTAGCGATTAATGTATTAGAATATGGAATTTGGATTCGCATCGGCGATCCACGCTCTTAAAATACAAAATCAGCAGTTCAGGAACACACACTTTTACAGAGAACAAGGAACGATATAGTCAATGGCACGCGAAAAATTCGAACGGACAAAAGACCACGTCAACATCGGTACGATCGGTCACGTTGACCACGGCAAAACCACCCTCACTGCCGCGATCACTATGACCCTGGCAGATGCTGGTAATGCTGAACAGAAGAGCTACGAAGATATTGATGCGGCTCCTGAAGAAAAAGCGCGTGGGATCACCATCAATACTGCCCACGTGGAGTATCAGACCGAGAATCGCCACTATGCGCACGTGGACTGCCCCGGTCACGCTGACTATGTGAAAAACATGATCACCGGTGCAGCGCAAATGGATGGTGCGATCTTGGTGGTTTCTGCGGCAGATGGCCCCATGCCTCAAACCCGTGAGCATATTCTCCTAGCTCGTCAGGTGGGTGTTCCCGCTCTGGTGGTGTTCTTGAATAAGGAAGATCAAGTCGATGATCAAGAACTACTCGAATTGGTTGAGCTTGAAGTTCGTGACCTTCTCAACGAGTACCAGTTCCCTGGCGACGATATTCCTATCGTAACGGGATCTGCTCTGATGGCCATCGAAGAAGGGGGTGAGTGGAAAGAAAAGATCCTCGAACTAATGGCAGCCGTGGATGAAAATATTCCAACTCCTGAACGGGAAATGGATAAGCCCTTCTTGATGGCGGTTGAGGATGTCTTCTCCATTACTGGTCGGGGAACTGTGGCAACTGGCCGAATCGAGCGCGGCAAGGTTACAGTTGGTGACGAAATTGAAATTGTTGGCCTAAAGGACACCCGTAAAGTCACCGTTACTGGTGTGGAAATGTTCCAAAAAACTCTCGATGAAGGGATGGCTGGTGATAACGTGGGTGTTCTCTTACGGGGTATTCAGAAGGAAGAAATCGAACGGGGCATGGTGCTCTGCAAGTCTGGTTCCATCAATCCTCACACCCAATTTGAGGGTGAGGTCTATATTCTGACTAAAGAAGAGGGCGGCCGTCATACACCTTTCTTCTCGGGCTATCGTCCCCAGTTCTATGTACGAACCACCGACGTAACTGGAACCATTGATTCCTACACTGCTGATGATGGTTCTACTGTCGAAATGGTCATGCCTGGCGATCGCATCAAGATGACTGTGAACTTGATTACCCCTGTGGCGATTGAACAAGGAATGCGCTTTGCAATTCGTGAAGGGGGTCGCACCATTGGTGCGGGTGTTGTCGCCAAGATTCTTAAGTAAGAGTAATCAACACAAATAACATCCCTTAGCTTTAACGGGGACTTACGTTTAAGTCCCTGTTCTCTTGACTCATACTCTTGAACCTTGACAACTGAAAATTATGGCTACCATTCAACAGCAAAAAATTCGTATTCGCCTCAAAGCGTTCGATCGCCGTCTTTTAGATACCTCCTGCGAAAAGATTGTCGATACAGCCAATCGCACCAATGCAACTGCCATTGGCCCCATTCCGCTCCCCACTAAGCGCAAGATTTATTGTTTGCTCCGCTCTCCCCACGTTGATAAAGATTCCCGGGAGCATTTTGAAACCCGTACACACCGCCGCATTATTGATATTTACCAACCCTCTTCAAAGACCATTGATGCCCTAATGAAACTGGATTTACCTGCTGGGGTTGATATTGAAGTGAAGCTCTAGTGAAAAGGTGGGCAAAATGACGCGGTTCAAAACTGAAATGCAGGGTCATCGATATTTGCCCACCCCACGCTAATCTAATCTGGATTTGTTGGTTGCTTCTGCTTTTTGCGCCATTTCCGGGCTAAAAATACACCAACAAAAACTGCCCCCCAGTAAGGACTCCAAATTAAAAGCCATAGTAATAGCCGCAGCATCACTACTGTGAAGTCTTGGAGAGATCGCGTTGCCACTTGCCAAGTTTGCTCAAACTGCTCACCCAGTGGGGTACGCGTGCCAACAATCGGCGCAATAGCATCGAGTTCAATATCAATCAGAGAATAAGCAACTCGATTTTGCAGATCATTACGTCGAGCATCAATTTGCTCAATTTCTTGACGAATTCGCTGTAACTCTTGCTGCACTGCCAGGACTTCACTAATAGACCCGGTGCGATCGAGGATCTTGAGTACGGACTCTTCAGCCTGGCGTAAGTTGCGCAATCGTGCTCCGAGATCAACGAGCTGATCACTGACATCCTCAGCGGTGATCGTCTGGCGCGTTACTGTGCCCAAGGTGCTGAATTTCTTGAGAGTGGACTCTAGATTTTCTTGCGGAACGCGTACCTGAAGGCTGACAAACTCTGCCACCTTATCCGCATCAGGCTGCTCGTAGTTTAGTGACAGCACATCGCCTCGCTGCCGTTCTAGCATCTCCGTTAACGCTTCTATCGCAGTGTCTACAGCTTCCACTTCCAGAGCTAGAGCCGCAGTTTTAATCAGTTGGGTGCGGACGCGAGGTGCATTTGGTGTTGTCACTGCATCAGCCACCGCTTCTGCTGACTCACTGTCCTTGGCGGCCTCAGTTTTGAAATTCGCTTGGTCAGTTTCTGTACTCGAAACCACTGATTTCTCAGATGCTAAATCGGGAGGACTAGCGCAACCAATCAAGGTCAACCCCACAAGCACGAGCAGGTGGGTTAAGCGAGATAGCGAGGAGCAACGCATGGGTAGGGAGAGATGAAAGATAATTCCACGTTACTCCCTCTTTTGGTGAGCATCAACTCCGCCCGTCCCTCTCCAACAGAATTTGAATCTGGGCGATCGCTTCCCCCACTGTGGCAATCTCACCCTGTTTCCCTGGCTCTTTGCCTAGGCTCCGGTAATGGCTGAGATATCCCCATTGGCGATCATGCTGATCGCAGGACACAAACGCTGCTCCCAACAATACTAAGCTTTCTACTTCAAAAGCCGCCGCAGTATGCATCAGCATACTGGAGTTGCAAATGACTAGATCTGCCTGAGCCACCAAGGCAAAGGTCTGACGCAGGGTGAGCTGGCCACTCCAGTCTTGAACGGTCGGTTGCTTGATTTGAGCACAAGCAGCGCGATCGCCCCTACTGCCCACCAGCACTATAGACAAATTTTCCCAGATTGCGAGTTTTGCAACTAATTTTTGATAATGCTCCAGCGGCCAATAGCGAGTGTCTCGCCCGGAGCCAGGGCCGATAATCAGGCGATGGTGTTCTTTCGGTGCGATCGCCGTCCAACGATCTTGAGCTTCGTGCTGCTCAACTGCGGTCAAAAAGATCTGGGGCCGTGCGGCGGGAAATTCAGTTGCTCCCAAAAGCTGGGCAAACCGCAGAGCAGATTGTCCTACGTACAGGTGAGGGTCATAGTCAATACAGGCTTGCATGGCGATCGCCCCCCCAGCATAGCCCCGTACCCCCAAGCGATAGGGAATCCCTGCCCGTAGCAGCAGCATTGCCCCCCAGGCACTGCCAAACACATCAATGCCGATATCAGGTTGGAGTTGGCGTAGCGATTGAATCTCGGGAGAGTTGAGCAAATAATGCCAACGGTATCTTAAAGTCTGAGGTTTAATTCCTTTATTGTGCCAAGGTGCATTGATCGGTAAAATGCGATCGACATGGGGATTATTGGCCAGCGTCGGACGGTTCCAGTTGCCCACACCCACCACCAATTTCGCATCAGGGTAATGGTGTTTGAGGGCGGCCAACAGCGGGGTGATCACTAACAAATCGCCCAAGTCGTTATTGCGCAAGATAAAAATGCATTGTGGTGCTTGAGGGATGAATTTCTTCTGGTTTAGCCTCCTAAGGTTGCCCAGATTCTGGCAATAATGCCAGAGCAACAAAATTAGATTCATCAGACCTTGACCTGGATAGCCTAACATGGGTCGCATTGTCCGGATAATCGGCCACAGGCTAATCATTGGGGAGTCAGGGTGTAATAGTGCTCACTGGATTGTAAAGCGGAAGTCCACAACAATGAGAAAGTTCTGACACAATCATCCCCATGTCGAATGAACTGATCTAGACTGCAAAAGCAAGAAATTTGCTGAATTAATTGGTTATTTTTTGAGGAGTGTAACGTGATGACCCAACGTTTAATTCAATCGATTACTGCATCAACATTATGTATGGGCTTAATCGCCCCCGTTGCTCAAGCCCAAGATGTGAGTGACTATCTCAGCCAAGTGGATAACTACGCCCGAGATCGCTACCCCAGCGTGACCGAGTCTGCTAGCACAGTTGAAGAACAGTTACTTGACAGAGTGGAGGCCTATGGCATCTCTCGCCCGGTCATGAACCAAGGCGTTGGGGCGGCTCAGTTTAGCGATGTTTCCCCCAGTGATTGGGCCTATCAAGCCCTAGACGATCTGGTCCGTCGTTACGACTGCCTCAAGGGTTATCCCAATGGCACATTTCGGGGCAATCGCGCCCTCTCCCGCTACGAATTTGCCGCTGGATTGAATGCCTGTATGCAGCAAATTGAACGCCTGATCGCTGAAACCACTGCTGATTTCGTCACTCGGGATGACCTCGAAGCCCTTCAACGGTTAATGCAAGATTTTGAAGCCGAACTCAGCGTCCTCGGCAGTCGTGTTGATGCCCTAGAGAGCCGGACTTCTTTCTTGGAGGACAACGCCTTCTCCACCACCACCAAACTGGAGGGCGAAGTGATGTTTGCCCTGACTCAGGCCTTTACCAACGATGATCCGGCCACCCTCGCAACCCACACCAACCTAGCGGATGGTAGCTTAGGAACTGGATTTGTGGATAACAATAGCGAAACCCTCTTTGGTCATCGGGCGGAACTGCGGCTTTACACCAGCTTCAGCGGCGAAGACTTGCTGGCGATGCAACTTGCCGCCGGGAACTTAAGTCAGTTAGCCATCAATACTGCCGGAACTGCGGCTTCCGGTGAAACCTTCCAAGGCTTTAACCTCAGCGACACCAATAATTCCGCATTTATTGACTGGGTGGCTTACTACATGCCCCTCGGGGATGGGACACTCTATATCCCGGTCTTGGGCAGTATTTGGAGCGACAATGTGCCCACCCTCAACCCCTATTTTGAAGACTTCGATAACGGGAATGGGGCGCTCTCTACCTTCGCCACAGAAAGCCCGATTTATCGGATTGGCGGTAATGCAGGCTTCATCTACACCACAGATCTCGGCTTGCCCACCCTCTCTGTGGGATATCTTGCCGGTCAACCGAACACTGCCACGAGCGGTTTGTTTTCCGGAGACTATGCCATGCTGGCTCAGGCGGCCTTTGATGTCTCAGAGGATCTCCAGTTTGGCTTAACCTATGTCCATGGCTACCACCCCAGTAGTTTCCCGCAAATCTTCGATATTGCTTTTGGGACGGTTCCCGTGGTGGGCAGCGCTTTGGCGAATAACAGGGGTTTGTCCTCTACCACCAATTCCTATGGGTTTGAGGCGGCTTGGCAACCCACAGATTGGCTCTCAATCAGTGGCTTCTTTGCCTACACCCACGTCAACACGAACCATCGTGCTGGCACAGCCGCCTTTAGTGACAAAATGGATGTTTGGACTTATGGTTTGGGCTTTGCCTTCCCAGATTTTGGCAAAGAGGGCAATATCCTGGGGATCTTTGCGGGGGCTCAACCCTACACTGCAGGCAACCATGGTTTGGGAACGTCCAGCGGTGTCACCCCTTCGGTTGGGGGGACAGGCTTGTTCCGCAACGACAATATCCCCTATCACGTGGAAGCCTTCTACAAACACCAACTCAATGATCAGATCTCGATCACTCCGGGTCTGATTTGGCTGAGTGCGCCTAACCAAATTGATCAGAGTGCGCTCATTGGGACGGTTCGTACCACGTTTGAGTTCTAGCATGGAGAGCTTTTTGTTCCTCATTTGCTCCCAGGTGGACAGAGCGCATTTATAGGGGGGCATAATCTCGGCCCCCACTCCATCAAGAGACATGAATTAATCCCATAGAGGTAAGTTTCCACTCGCCTCTATTTTTTTGTTTGTGCCGGTTCCCTGTCACCCAGATCTTCACAAGAATTTCACAACTGACCTCTAGTCTTATCCTTATCCGATTTAAGAGATGTGTGTTTTGTATCCCATTTGAGTAGTAACGAGAGGTTCACTGCAATGACAAAACAGGTATTGGTAATTGACGATGAAGCTGATATTCGAGAAATCACCCAACTCAGTTTAGCGGTGACAACGGACTGGGATGTGCGCACAGCCGCCTCTGGCCAGGAAGGCTTAGATATGGTGCGTGATCGCCAACCCGATCTCGTTCTGTTGGATCTAATGATGCCAGATATGGATGGCCAAGCCACCTGTGCCCATTTGAAGGAAAATCCTCAAACTCAAGCTGTACCTGTTATCTTTCTGACGGCAAAGGTGCAAGTCAAAGATCAACTAGAACTGGCTCAGGCGGGGGTTGAGGCAATTTTTACCAAACCTTTTGATCCCACCACCCTAGGCGCAGAAATTTCTGAGGTGCTGGGTTGGCAAAACTAGTACCGCGAGGCGGAGTTCAGAGTTCAAAGTGCTTGTACAACAGGGATTCTGTGAATTTTGAATGGATAGCTTATTTCTGCCGTTCTGTACTAGTGCAGCGTCAAGCTTAAAACTGTGAGTTATTCGTTTCCACATCACTTACTCGGCAATGGCTCTATCGATAGACAACACACAAAATTAGAGCTGACAGAACACTAGGGGTTGTCGTCAGTTAGAGCTTAAACTCTTGCTGTAACTGACTTACAGCCCCTCTCTCTGTTTTGGGGTCGGGCGCTCTATCACTTGTCCCATAATATTTCTGGTGTTGACTGACGACGTGCCCTAGAAGCTGCTGCTTCCCTCCCAAATGAGTAGTCCTCCAAGGAGTCCGACTAACACTGAAAGGGCTTGGTCAAAACTGGTTGCAGGTAAACGGGAATTCAGCAGTTGTCCCAGAGCAAGCGCAATTAATGCCCAAGGTAGACATATCCAATATAGGCTTATGGTTTCGGGTTGCCAGAGGCCTGCGATCGCATGGGATGCTGTTGTAATTAAACCAGAGGGTAAAAAATAACCAAAGAGGGTGGCGCGGAACTGCTGGGGTGGCCAGCGTTGAGCTGTTCCATAGAGGATCACAGGTGGGCCATTGGTATTGTATGCTCCACCTAAGATTCCCGCGAGTAAACCACATGCGTAGGGCCAATAGGCCGCCTTCAAGGGGGGAAGTTGCCATTGCCCGAGTCGATAAACGCTAAACCCAATCAAGAATATCCCTAAAGCAAAGATAATGGGGGATGCTGGCGCAAACTTGAGCAACAGCACCCCCAACGGAATACCGATCGCGGTGGCGATCGCTAAGCGCCAGACCGCCTGCCAGGTCACTTGCTGCCAATTGCCAAGTACCACTAGCGCTGACATGGTGGCTCCTAACAAACCAAACAGCGGTGTCGCGGTCTTTAGCCCCAGCACTAGGGTCAGCAGTGGCATGGCAATCAAACCGGCACCAAACCCGAACGTAGACTGCACGAGGGCAGCGCCAAAGACAATGGCGATCGCAGCCATGTTATCCATGAGAGTTCATTAGTGAACGCATAAGCTTCAATGGGAAGATTCAATATCTTGGCTAGCATAAACGTTTCTTGTGAAGAAAGAATAAGAAAAGTAAATAGAAATTTGAAACACTTGAGTCTGTAACCCAGATTCCGAGTAGTTAATGTACAGACGACACAAACACCCAAGAATAGGCTAGCATGGCAATGATTGATCGGGTTAGGATGCGTAGATGGGCAATGTCCACCAGAAGAGGATGGGAGGAGTATTCTCAAACGTTCCACCTCGATCTAGCTTGGCTATAACGGGTTCATGAAAATTGCGATCGCTCAACTTAACCCCACAATTGGGGACTTAATCGGCAACGCTGCGCAAATCTGTAGCGCTGCTGAAGCTGCCGTTGCTCAGGGCGCACGGTTAATGCTGACGCCGGAACTTTCTCTTTGTGGCTATCCCCCGCGAGACCTGTTGTTGAGCCCCGCTTTTGTGGATGCCATGCGAACTGCACTGCCTGAACTGGCGCGTCAGCTCCCCCCCCAACTTGCCGTTTTAGTCGGGGTGGTGGCGATTAATCCCCAAGCTGCTGAAAAAGGACAAAAACCCCTCTTTAACAGCATTGCACTGCTAGAACAGGGCCAAGTCCAACGGCTGTTCTCAAAGCGATTGCTGCCCACCTACGATGTTTTTGATGAAGATCGCTACTTTGAAGCTCGTCATCGGCCCAATATTTTCAAGTTAGCCGGGCGCAATATTGGCGTGACCGTCTGTGAAGACTTGTGGAATGATGAGCAATTTTGGGGACATCGCAATTACCAAGACAATCCGATCGCGGATTTAGCCAAGCTGGGAGTGGATTTAGTGGTGAATCTGTCTGCCTCGCCCTACACCGTCGGTAAACAGCAACTGCGAGAAGCCATGCTGACCCATGCCGCTAAACGCTTTGGCTTACCGATTGTCTATACCAACCAAGTGGGGGGCAATGATGATCTGCTCTTTGATGGTGCCAGTGTCGCAGTCAACCGCCGGGGTGAATTGGTTTGCCGAGCCCCCGCCTTTGAAACGGGAGTTGTAATTGCCACCTATGACCCCACCTATCGAGATTTAGTCCAGAGCGAGATTGTGGCTGCCCCTGATTGCCCAGAGGCAGAAATCTGGTCAGCATTGGTTTTGGGGGTGCGAGACTATGCCCGAAAATGTGGTTTTACAAAGGCGGTGCTGGGCTTGAGTGGAGGGATTGATTCGGCGTTAGTGGCGGCGATCGCTGCCGCAGCCCTCGGCGCTGAGAATGTGCTGGCTATTCTTATGCCCTCCCCCTACAGCTCCGATCACTCGATCCAAGATGCTGAAGTGCTAGTACAGAATTTAGGGATTCAACACCAGACCATCCAGATTCAACCTGCGATGGCAGCCTTTGACCAGATGCTGCTTCCCCTCTTTTCGGGGACAGAATTTGGTGTGGCAGAAGAAAACTTGCAATCCCGGATTCGGGGCAATTTACTCATGGCCGTCGCTAACAAATTCGGTCATCTGTTGCTCTCAACAGGTAATAAATCTGAAATGGCGGTGGGCTACTGCACTCTCTATGGCGATATGAATGGGGGTCTAGCGGTCATTGCCGATCTGCCCAAAACCCAGGTTTTTGCCCTCTGCCGCTGGCTCAACCGTGACCAAGCCGTGATTCCAGACAACATTCTCACTAAACCCCCCAGCGCTGAACTTAAACCCGATCAAGTGGATCAAGATTCCCTGCCGCCGTACGATATCCTCGATGATATCTTGGCTCGCTATATTGAACAGCACCAATCCACTGCTGAAATTGTGGCGAGTGGCCATGAGCGCCAAACAGTGCAGCGCGTTTTAAAGCTGGTCAATCGTGCTGAATTCAAGCGTCGCCAAGCTCCCCCCGGTTTAAAAATCACCGATCGCGCCTTTGGTACGGGTTGGCGAATGCCAATCGCGTCTCGGGTTCAAAGTTCAGCATTCAGGGGTCAGGATTAGAAACGCTAATAAATAAAACTATCAATTCTGAACCCAAGCAAATGGAAAGCCGCTCTTGTAATGAGCAATATCGCTTTACGCAGCACCTTATATCATCACAAAAACTTTGAACCTTGAACTCTGAACCCTTAACACTTAAAGTCTGTGTTAACTTTGACGTACCGCATCATTAACCCAGCGTTTGCTGCATCATTTATGACTGGGATTAGCTCAGTTTCCTCTGATAACCTCAAAGTCCGCCGCCAATCCTTGAAGCGACGCCGTCAAACTCGTATTATTCAAGCGATTTGGCGTTCATTAGCGATCGCCGCCTTAAGCGGTGGCATGATTTGGTTCGTGACACGCCCAAACTGGATGATTAGCGATCCAGCCCAAGTCACGATTAAAGGTAATACCTATTTATCCGATGCAGCTATCCGTTCCCTCCTGCCCGTCAACTACCCCCAACCCCTACTCAATATTCGGCCTCAGCTCCTTCGGGACACTATTCAAAACCAAGCTCCGATTGAAACGGCAATTGTAACTCGGGGTTTATTTCCGCCGAGCTTAACGATTGAAATTGTTGAACATCAACCAGTGGCGATCGCGCTGCCAGGGCCACCGATGCCGGGGCAAAAGACCCAACCTGATCCGGTGGGGCTGGTAGATGCTCAGGGGTTTTGGATGCCGCAAAACAGTTACATCGAACTCGAAGAAGCCCCAGAGTTGCCCAATTTGACGGTCGTGGGACTCTCAGATGAAACGCGTCACCATTGGCCAGGAATTTATCATGCCCTTAGCCAATCGACGCTCAAGATCTTTGAAATCGATTTACGCTCACCCCATAACATCGTCTTGAAGACAGAGTTGGGCACGGTTCACTTTGGCCCATACCTTAACTCTGCTTTTGCCCAGCAACTTCGCACCTTGGCACAGATGCGCAAATTGCCCGATCATGTTCAGTCTGGTCAAGTGGACTATATTGATCTTCGCAATCCGAACAACCCAGCGGTGCAACTCAAAATCCCCAAAAGTTCTAAACCGCTGAAGACATCCTAGTACTCGACGGCGGAAGTAAGCCACCTATTCAAAATCCACCCGATATCTGTCATACAGACACTTTGAACTTTGAACTCTGCACTTTGAACTTCCGCCCTGCGGTACTAGGTCCTTGCCAACTGAGAACTTGTCTGACCCCTATGCTTGGCTGGAGCGATCGCTCCGAACATTACACCAGGCCCACTGGTATCGAGACGTTAAAACGATCACCGGGCGCACTGGGTCAGTTGTTACCGTTGAGGGGCAAGACTTAATTAATTTTGCAAGCAATGACTATCTAGGTCTAGCGGGTGATAAACGTCTGATTCAAGCGGCAAGGGACGCCACCCAGACCTATGGCACAGGGAGTACAGGTTCTCGTTTGCTCACGGGTCATCGGCCCATTCACCAGCAACTTGAACAGGCGATCGCGGCGCTCAAACAAACGGAAGCCGCGTTGGTATTTAGTTCAGGGTATTTAGCGAACATCGGAACGATCGCCGCTTTGGTGGGCAAGCGTGATTTGGTTGTGGGTGATCAATATAATCACTCTAGTCTAAAAAAAGGAGCTATCCTCAGTGGCGCAACTGTACGAGACTATCGCCATGTAGATTTGGATGATCTGGCTCAACAATTGCAAACCCAGCGGGCACACTATCGGCGCTGTTTAATTACCACCGATACAGTGTTCAGCATGGATGGTGATCTCTGCCCGTTGCCAGGGCTACTCGCATTGGCTGAACAGTACGAAGCGATGGTGTTGGTGGATGAAGCCCATGCCACTGGCGTTCTCGGCGATCGCGGTGCGGGGGTGGTAGAGCATTATGGCTGTACTGGCCAATCCCTGATCCAGATGGGAACCCTGAGCAAAGCGTTGGGGAGTTTAGGGGGTTATGTGGCTGGTTCAGCGCCATTAATCGATTTTTTGCGCAATCGTGCTCCCAGTTGGATCTACACCACGGGACTGACGCCTGCGGACACAGCAGCAGCCATCGCAGCCATTGAAATTGTTAACCAAGAACCAGAGCGGCGATCGCGTCTTTGGGACAACACAGCAAAGCTCAAAGCATTGCTAAGTGCTCACTTCCAGGTTCTCCCCTCAGATTCTCCAATTCTTTGCATTCAACTCCACAGCCCTCAAGATGCCCTGCAACTAGCCCAACGCTTCCAAAACCAGGGGATTTTTGCCCCAGCGATTCGTCCCCCCACTGTTCCTACCAGTCGTTTGCGGTTTTCAGTTATGGCCATCCACACCCCTGAACAGCTCAATCAGTTTGAGTCTCTACTCGCTCTTTTGTAACGAAAACACCAGAAAGGTTGAGTTTGTCAAACTTCTATAAACAAACACACCCTTTAGCCCCTGTGCTCCATCTTGAAAATATTAAGATAATCTTAAGCGCTTTGTGAGGATGAGAAATGGCTGCGATCGCATTGCGACTTTCCATTACCCCAACCCATCCTAAATCCTTACGCAAGGAGGCTAAACTGCTGTGCTGATTCCCCTTGCCCGCAAACGACAACTACGACGAGTGCGACCTATGCTGCCTGTTCGTACTTCTGCATCATCTTCCTTGCTGATTCCCATGCATGCTGCCCGTCTTTTACAGGAATACGAAGCTGGCCGACGCAACTTCAACAACATCAACCTTGAAGGCGCTGATCTCAGCAATGTCACGTTGATTGGCGTCACCTTTCATAACGCGCATTTACGTGGCGTTAACTTTCAACGTGCATTTCTCACCAACGCTGATTTTTCGGGCGCAACATTACAATGGGCGAATTTTCGCTATGCCAAACTGAGCCAAAGTGATTTTTCAGATGCGGATCTCACCAAAGCGAATCTAGAAGGGGCGTTTATGGTAGCCTCCCGTTGGTCAAATACCCGTTTAACGGGGGCAAATCTCTCCCATGCGAATCTCCGCAAAGCGCACTTGCCCAATGCAAACCTCTGCGGGGCAATGTTGCGTAGAGCTAACCTTCGTCAAGCGAATCTCAGCAATACTAATTTAAATTGGGCCAACTTCAGCGAAGCACGTCTGATCCATGCTCAACTGCGAGGGGCAACACTCCATGAGGTGAACTTCAGCCAAGCTTTGCTCCAACAATTAGATCTAGGAGGCACAGATCTGGAAGGGGGAAATTTCCAAGGTGCTTGGCTGATTCAAGCCAACTTGCTGGGGGCAAACTGTCGAGCTGCCAATTTACAAGATGCAGACTTGAAACGAGCCAACTTAAGACAGGTTAATTTTACTGGTGCCAATTTGTGTGGGGCAAATTTAGCCCAGGCTAACTTGACCGGAGCCATTCTACGACGCGCCGAACTCGACGCGGTGAACTGGACAGATGCGATCGCCGAGCAAGTCATTTGGGATAGTCCCAACGATTATCAAGCCCAAGTTTCATCGATGAGTCTGTTTGCTGATGATTCACCCCTTGCTTGGGTCATGAGTTAACCTATATTATTCATGAGTTCTACCCAAAATGTCTGAACGCAGTATCCAAAAAGCCCACGTTACGGACTGTAATTGAGGAAAACCCGTGGTGCAGATGGTTAGTTAACACCAGAAGCCTGACAGGAAAAGCGATAGAGCACCCGAACCCAAAAACAAGGGGATTTTGACCGACTTTCCCGTCTGGAAACTGGGGGATTCAAGGCTACCCTGATGGCACGTTTCGGGGAGAGCCGCCTGTTTCCCGGGATGAGTTTGCCGCAGGTTTAGCTGCTTGCCTACGACCCTTTGCAAGATCTATTGCAGACTTCGCAACAACAGAGGAGCTTGATGCTGTGACATACTCCCGACGCTCATGCAGTGCATAGAGCGCGGGCTTCTCCATCCCGTTGCCGAGACTTCGCGTTTTTGAGTGAGGCGATGCCCAACCCCACTTTCTTGATTAAAATGCCCGAATTCACATCCCGTGGCAGAGAAGCCCCGCAGTTAGGACAATCATGCCAGCGGTCAGAAAGTTCCTTGAGAACCCGATTCAAGCAGATTGCACAATGCTGAGACGTTCCCGCTGGATTGACCTGAATCACCCGCTTACCAGCTTTCGCAGCTTTGTAAGGCAAGATTTCATTCAAGAATCCAGAGATTCCTGCATCCGCAAAACTCTTATTCAGCCCTGACTTTGCCGCCTGACCATTAGGGGCAAATCCACCGTCTCCATCAGGCTTAGGCTTATTCTTGCGGGACATATTTTTGACCCGCAGCTTTTCAACAAACACCACATCCGCTTTGTCCAACAGGCGACCTGCTACTTCAAAATGCCACTGTCGCCGCTGTCGAGCAATCTTCTGATGCAGACGAGCAATGCGTTGGTTGAGCTTACGTCTGGCTTTTGAACCCTTGGGGCGTTCTTCTCGCTTGACTTGGAGTTTAGACAGTTGCTCTTGAACCTGACGATAGAACTTGGTGGGAGTTTCGGTCGAACCATCAGAGCAGGCTATGAAATATTCCAGCCCCGCATCAACCCCAATGCTATTCTCTGGGGTTGGCTCAGTGGTAGTTTCAGGTTGCACGGGCACAGTCTTGTCTTCCAACACCAGCGTCACATACCAACCATCTGCTTTGAGCGTCACCATTGCACCTTTGACTTTGAATCCTCCGGGAATCGGGCGATGCTGAATGAATTTGATAGCCCCCAACTTGGGCAGCGTGACTCGGTTTCCTTGGATGCAATCAGCTTTAACAGTGGGGAACTTGAAGGTGCGATAGCGGTTTTTACCTTTGAATCGGGGCTTGCCGCTGCGATTCCCGTTGTAGTCCCCTTTGATGAACCGCGAGAAGGCTAAGTCTACTCGCTTCACCATGTCCTGAAGCACATGGGCGTGGATGTCCTTGTACCATTCCCGCTCTTGCTTGAGTTGCACCAAGGAGCGTTTTTGACCGTAGTATTCAGGGCGTTCCCTTGGTTCGGCAATGCTACAGGTGAGAGGGCAAGCATTGATAGGGCAACGGTGATGCTCCCACCAATCAAATCGTTCGGCCAACAGCCAGTTGTATTGATGCCGCAACATATCGAGCCAGCGAGTCATGCGGCTAGCTTGGTCTGCTGTTGGCAATAGCTTGTATTGGTAGTTGGTGAGCATGACATTAACCTGTACCATGATGACTGTATCATAAATAGCCTACGGTGATATTTGTGAAAGATGATTTTGTTTCCAGTGGCCGGTCGATTTCCGACCTAAAAGCCCATTTGGTTTTGACAACTAAGTACAGGCGCAAGGTCTTTACTGGCTTGATGATTGAACGCCTACGCGACATTGTTTGGGAATTGTGCCAGAAGTGGGATTGCAAGATGATTGAGATGGATGGTGAAACTGACCACATTCATCTTCTTTTTCAGTACTACCCCCAGCTTTCTCTGCCCAAGTTTGTGGGTAATGTCAAGTCCGTCACCAGCCGTCGCTTGCGGTCTGAGTTTGCTGATACTATCAACCGTCATTATCGAAAGGCTGTGTTGTGGAATGAGTCGTATTTCATTGCCAGTTGTGGTGGCGTTACGGTGAGCCAGCTTAAGACTTACGTTGAGGGGCAAAATACCCCGGATTAACCGATTCCGCTCTGCTTCATCGGTGGGCTATCCTTCCCGACGTTGACCTATGCGCTTCGCGCAGGCTTCGCCAACGGTACAGCGCGGGGCTGCCGCCATTAGCTCAATCGTCAGATGCAAGAGTTACAAACCCAATTGGGAGAATTAAGCGATCGCGTCCATGATCACAACTAGTGCAGCGTCAGGCTTAAAACTGTGAGTTGTTCGTTTCCACATCACTTATTCGGCAATAGTGCTATCGATAGACAACACACAAAATTAGAGCTGACAGAACACTAGTGCAGTGTCAACTCTAAGATGTGGGGTAGGTGTTTTCTGAAGCTCTTGAATAACAAGTCTTTCCAAGGTCAGCAACCCCTCTTTTTAATTGAGACGCTGCACTAGTGCAGCGTCAAGCTTAAAACTGTGAGTTATTCGTTTCCACATCACTTACTCGGCAATGGCTCTATCGATAGACAACACACAAAATTAGAGCTGACAGAACACTAGGGGCGATGATTCAGTTAAAGCTCAAGCCATTGCGATGATATTCCGAGCGACCGGCGACGTATCTAACTACTATCGTTGATGCTCCGGAAGAATCAATTATCCAGTTAACGAGATAATTGCTGAATAGCAGCGAGAGGAGGCTTTGTCTGCGTTGGTGGTGATGAAGTAGTGGCTAGAGTTGCGAGCACTGTGGGGAAGAGGAAGCCAATTGCGATCGCGGCCAAGAGGGGAACAAGACGGGATGAAAACATGGCGATGCTGAGCGAGCGGTCAAAAAATAAAAAACCCACACAACCACCATAAAACTCAAATCTGGACAAAATCATTGTGAGCAGTTCTCTCGCAAGGGAGGGAGGAGGATTCAGCGAGACTGAAATCTCTGCGGTTGAAAGACTCCCAATTGATTTAGAGCAGATTACTAGAGTGGAGAAAAGGAGGTGTAGTTGCCAGCTTGGCTGAATTTATTCAATCAATAAACCCAGGAGTTGTCAGCTACACCTCCCAGAACACGAGTGGTTGTGTTGGGTGATTGGTGATGACACTTATAGAATCGCTGTTTTGCTGGGGTCGTGACAAGATCAACTTAAAAGCGATCAAAGGTGAGCATATCTGAGCTTAAACTGATCTTGCAGACCATTCTAAAATTTGCTATGAAGATTTTTGCTAAATGCTCCGGGATAAATCTATCATGGGCTGAAATTCTTTAGGGGAGGGCTGCAAACCATCCCTTAGCCATTCGAATTCTTTTCAAAATTATTCAGAATGGATCTGGCATAATCGCCATTAGCGGCGCTAACGTCTGGAAATCCTCACTGTCATCCCTCACAACACCATTGTGGCTACCCTCAAAGCATCTCAACTTGGTATCGCCCGCATACAACAAGCACGGAAGGAACGCGGTTGGCGTTGGAATGAGGACGATGACACTTGTTTTATCCAGGCGAGCCAGATCCTGGAACCGAGTCGAAATTGGGATACGGGGGGTCCCTATGCCTATGGAGTGTCCTTGGGGACGTGGAAACGCTTTCTAGCGGGGAAGGTGCCCATTAGTGCCCGGACGTTTCAAGCCTATTGCCAGATTTTGGGCTTGAATTGGCAAGAGGTGGTTGAACGCCGCAGTAGTCGCCTTGACCCCTCCCAGCAGGATTGGGATGAGGCGATCGATGTGACAACCTTTTATGGTCGCACTACAGAATTACAGGAACTTGAGCAATGGATTGTGGGCGATCGCTGCCGTCTGGTGGTCATTTCGGGCATAGCGGGTCTGGGCAAAACCAATCTCTCAGTTAAGCTTGCCCGTCAACTCCAAGATCAGTTTACGTTTGTGTTGCGGCGATCGCTACGCCACGGCATTGCACTCCCTGATCTGCTGCATGAATGCATCACGTTTCTGGGTGAACAGCCTGATAATCCCCCACCCGACCCCTTGAGTTATCTCCTAGAGGTCTTACGAAACTATCGGTGTTTGCTAATTTTGGACGATGTGGAAACAATTTTGCGCAGCGGGCAACTAGCTGGCCAATACCGTGAGGGGTATCAAGCCTACGGTGATTTGATTACCCGTCTGGGGCAAGAGCGTCATCAGAGTTGCGTGCTGCTCATTACCCGTGAAAAACCCAGGAACATCACCTCATTAGCTGGAGAAAGTGCACCAATTCGGGATTTTCAGCTTGGGGGTCTGGATGTAGAATCTGCCCAAAAAATTCTACAGATGAAAGGGGTTAATCCCCAGGCAAAGGGAACATTTGAGTTAATTCAGCTATATCGTGGTCATCCCCTTGCCCTCAAGTTGATGGCAACAACTATTCAAGATATTTTCGGGGGGGAAATTTATGAATTTCTCAACCAAAGTACGCTGGTTTTCGGGGATGTGATGCCGGGGATCTTTCATGATCAACTCCAACGCCTTTCACCCTTAGAACGGGCCATGATCAATTGGTTGGCCCTGGCGAATCATCCCGTGACATTGCAGGAGTTACGGCAATATCTTCGATTTATGGCCCCCTCAACCTCGGTGGTGGTAGCAACCCTGGAGTCGTTGAAGCGGCGATCGCTCCTAGAGATGCACCGAGCAGAACTCGGCGGGATTCAGTTTGGCCTTGAACCTGTTTTGATGAAATATGTCACGGGGCAACTCACTAATCAGTTTTACCAAGAAATTCTGACCTTCCTTGAAAATGGAGAGCTAGAGGCGATCGCTCTGTTGAAAACCCATTGTCTGGCTGAACTTTCCCCCCAAAAAAAATGGCTCCCCCGCCAGTGGTTACTGACCAAGCTCACTGAACGCTTTACCTTTAGTTTTTCGCTGGCCACCAATCTCAGTGACCTTGTCCACACTGCTCAGCAACGCCTGGCCCAGACAACCGACCCGGAGTTGGGGTATTTATTGCTCAATTTACAGATCCTCGGTAAGGCATTGGCGGATTAGCCTGAATTATTCATGAATATTGCCTCGTGTCACGGCGGAGTGACACGCATCGTGTGCGGCTCTGCCGCCTCCAGATCACAGCAAACCTCGGAGCAATGAGAGGCAGAGCCTCCCAACCCGCATTATCAGGCAGAGTCCGGTAACGAGCATTAAAATTAACCTACATTTCCTAAAAAACGTCTGGCCGTCTTGAAGCTAAAAGCAAGCGCATTCCTAAAACGATTAAAATTAAAAGGATGGTGGCCTCGAAGAGATATGTTTTTGTAGGCCAGACGAAGCAGCTCAACCCATCTACATTACCCAATCGCAACTGCGCAAACATCAACGAAAGAAAGACTATGGGACTATTTGATCGCCTTGGCCGTTTGGTTCGTGCGAACCTCAATGATATGGTCAGCAACGCCGAAGATCCAGA
Organism: Spirulina sp. SIO3F2; assembly: GCA_010672165.1. Classification (GTDB taxonomy): domain Bacteria; phylum Cyanobacteriota; class Cyanobacteriia; order Cyanobacteriales; family Spirulinaceae; genus SIO3F2. The sequence goes on from JAAHHN010000011.1 coordinate 20,973, forward strand.
GAAGATCCTTGAGCAGGCGATTGAGGACATGAAAGAAGACTATGTCCAGCTCCGTCAGTCGGTAGCCCAAGCGATCGCGGCGAAAAAACGCACCGAACAGGAATACAACAACCACAATGCGGCTGTCGAAAAGTGGCAAAAGCGAGCACGGTTGGCTCTAGAGAATCACAATGAGGAGCTGGCCAAAGACGCACTTCAGCGTAAGCAGAATAGTGCCCAGAGCGCTACTCAATTGAAGGCGCAGCTAGAGGTGCAAGACAAACAGGTTGAAAGCCTCAAAAACAATCTACGCCTCGTAGAAAATAAAATTGCTGAGGCTCAAGGCAAGAAGGATATTCTCAAGGCCCGCGCCAAAGCAGCCAAAGCCAACGAGCAGCTCCAAAGCACTGTTAGCTCGATGAATACGGGCAGTGCAATGGCCGCATTTGAGCGCATGGAAGAAAAAGTCCTCGAACTTGAAGCTCGCTCTCAAGCGGTTTATGAAATTGGTGGTAATGATCTAGAGAGTCAGTTTGCAGCTCTGGAGAGTGGCAGTGATATTGATGCAGAACTGGCGGCGATGAAGGCCGAAATGTTGGCGGGTTCTGCACCGCCCCAAGGCGCACTCCCCGCATCGGAGACCCCTGAAACACAGCTCGAAACCAACGTTGTGGATGAGGAGCTAGAGGCACTGAAGCGAGAGATGGATCAGCTTTAAACACTGTCCCAAGCTCTGCATCGATAGGTATTGGGGCAGTTTGGCTTGTTCAAGCATAAGGCCCCAAAAACGCTCTCCATTGAATTGCAAACAAGGCATGAAATAGAAGTTTTATAGCTGCAATTTTACAAATTACAAAGACGACGATCGCTGCTACTAACCGACGGATTTGTACTCAAATAGTCCTGGAGCCAAGCACAACCTTGATCAAGTAGAAAATACAAATCCAAATTCCACAAGATGGCAGTGGTATCTGCGCTTGCTGACACCAACCATTGACCATCGGGACTAAAATCGAGCTGCCATACAGCATCACTATGGCCCTCAAATGTCGTGAGTAATGTCCCTTGAATCGTCCAGAGCTTAACCATACCGTCATCACTACCTGAGGCGAGGATTTGACCATCGGGGCTAAAGGCGATCGCCCGCACCTTGCTCAGATGCCCCTGCAACACTTGCGCTGCCCGTTGCGTGAATTGATAACTTCGGGTTCGTCGCCAGAGCCGAATCGTACCATCGTTGCTGGCTGACGCTAAGGTTTGACCATCCGGTGTCCAAATAACTTGATTAATCCGACTGCTATGGCCCCGCAACAACAGTGACTCGGTGGCAAAGCGATCGCCTTGGCGTTGCCAAATCCGGATGGTTTCATCCTCGCTACCACTGGCCAGCAAACGACCATCAGGACTAAACTGTGCTGTGGTCACGGCTGCTTGATGCCCGGTTAGGGACTGACGGTGTTCTCCATCAACCTCCCGTAAGCGAACGGCTGAGCCCTGGTTGCCTGTTACTAACCAGCGACCGTCAGGACTAAGATCCACCCCCCAATCGCCCCGATAGGTCTGTTTAACTTTGCCCTTGAGGGTTTGAGCCTGCACCTGATGATTGATGCCAACAGAGAAAACCGCCTGATCGTCTGGATTAACTTGCAGGTCAAGCACCCCTGAGCCCTGGGGATAGAGGCGTCGTAAAAAGTGCCCTGTACGTTGCCAGAGGCGAATGTCGCCGGATTCCGTGCCAGTGACCAGTTGAGGCGTGTGGGGATGAAAGCGCACCGCTGTTACGGGACTCGTGTGGCGCAGACGTAAATGTTGAAGCCCCGTCAGATGCCAAATCCGAATCGAGGTGTCGGCGCTGACAGTCGCTAAAAACGGGGCATCTGGATGAAAGGCAACTTGAAAGGCGGCAGCGTTGTGGCCGGCGAGCGTTTTGAGCAATTGCCCGTCCGGCGTCCAGAGTTTGACAGTTTTATCGGTGCTGGTGGTGGCCACCTGCTGCCCATCGGTACTAAAGCGGACTGACAAAATGCGCTCACCATGAGCCTCCCAACGATTGAGCAAACGACCACCCAGCGTCCAGCGTCGCACCACGCCTTCTTTGCCTGCGGTGAGGAGTGCTTTGCCATCGGGACTAAAACTGAGAGCATGAACCGTCTGCTCATGACCGGCTAGACGGGCACGGCGGCGGCCTTGGGCGTCCCAAAGCTGCACTGTACGACCGCCTGCGATCGCCAGGGTTTGGCCATCAGGACTCCAAGTTACATCCTCTAACCAACCTTGGCCAGTGCGCCAGCGACGCTCAATTTCCCCGGTCTCGCCCCAAATAATGACCTCGCCATTCGTGGCCACTGAGGCAATTCGCTCCCCGCCAGGATGCCAAGCCACCCGATTGACCTTAGCAGTATGGCCCGTGAGAGTTGTCAACAGTTGACCATCTCGTTGCCAGAGCCGCAGGGTTTGATCATGGCTGGCGGTGACAAAGCGTTGTCCATTGGGATGCCAACTGACGCTGCGGACTGAGTCATGGTGGTCAGCCATGGTCTTCAGGAGTGTGCCATCAGTTTGCCAAAGACGAACGGTCTGGTCATCTCCTACTGAGACGAGATAGTTGCCATCGGGACTGTAGGCCGCATCAATTACACTGCGGCCATGGCCGTCAAGACGGTTAACTTCACGAATGCTGTAGACTGCTTGTTGAAGCGTTGCGATCGCCCGCATCCGGGTTTCGGGATTGATCTCACCCCGGGCATCACGCACTTGATTTACGGCTTGAATACTTGCTAACAAAGCATCTAGCTCCTTTTTAGATGCGAGAAGTTGTTCCGCAGCCCCACTGAGCATACTGAGCTGAGTGCTCATCTGGCCCAGCACCGCCTGCCGCCATTGCCAGAGCGAAACCACTGCTAAAATTGAGGCTGAGACAAAACCCGTAATCAATAGCGTTTGTAGGCGCTGGCGCAATCGGTAGTCTCGGCGCGATCGCGCCAGGGACGCCTGAATATAAGCTTGTTCCGAATCTGTGAGCACAGCGGCATTGGCCGTCAGCCAATATTGGGCTTCTTCTAGGGCGGCTCCGTGCAGCAGACGATTATCAGGGCAGTCATATTGTTGCCATTGGCTTAATTCGTGGCGAAGTCGCTCTTGCCAGACTCGAAAGCTGCGATCTTCCTCTAACCAGGTCTGGAGACGTGTCCAAGCTGTAATGAGAACTTCATGCACCAGTTCAACGGTTGTTTGATCCAGCACAATCAACCGTTGATTGGCCAAATGATGTAAGAGGTCTTCAAACGTCGGGTCAAAGCTGGCGCGCTCGGCAAGACGACGCGTATCGGCACGAGCTGATCCCGGATGAACCAATTGCACAAAAACATAACGTGCCTGTTGACGTTGTAGGAGCGCTAGTTCTGTATAGATGCGTTCGGCATAGGTTGCCAAGGCCGTTTCTACCCCACCGATCACCTCATAGGCGCTGTGGGTGAGTTGTTGCTGGTGCTGATGTTCCCAAAGCAAAGTGAGGGTGAATTCGAGTAGGGGTAAATGACCTGGATTATCCCCCACCGCCGCTAAGAGGCGCTCGGTTAAACCCGGGGCGAGTTGAATCCCTTGTCGCTGGGCGGGTTGTTCAATGGCAGCACGCAACGCCAATGGCGCCATCGGCCGGAGCAGCTCAGGGGGATAGGTGCAAAACACGGGGGCGAGCTGAGGGTCGGCTAAGACGGCTTCCAAAAAATCAGCTCGCAACGTCAGAATCAAGGGGGTCGTGTTCTGCACCCCAAAGCGCGATCGCGTTGAAGATAGGGCTTCGGTGTCTGGCAGAATAGTCAATAAAATCCGGAGAAATGCGGTTCGGGTGGCACGATCGCTACAAACGGTGTAAAGCTCCTCAAATTGATCCACAATTAATAGCAAGCGAGTCTGGGCTGTGGCTGCAAGGATTTGGGTTAGCAGTTGTCCCAAGGTCACTTGAGCGTTGAGCAACGCGGTTTGTAAAGTAGCCACTGTCCAATCAGTGGTGGATAGATGGGGAAGTAATACGCTCACCAATTGGGCCAACGGTTGGGCAGTGGGTCGGAAAATCAGGGGTAGCGCCTCTGTGGCAAGGTGAGGTACTAACCCCGCAAGCACCAACGAGGATTTGCCACTCCCTGATGCTCCCAATAACGCTACAAACGGCTTCGTATAGACTGCATAGGCGAGTTTTTCAATGGTTTCCTCTCGACCACAAAAGACCGCTGCATCCTCAGGGGTGAAATGGGCTAAACCCCGATAGGGACAAGGAGGCACAACGGTCGGTGCTTGGTAAAGATCCTGCCAGTAGAGGGTAGGGGTAAGGGAGCTGCTGGGATGACGTTGGCTCGGGTTTTGGAAAAGAACCGGTAACCAACTCGCACACGGATACTCAGCTTCGAGGGCTTGGAGTTGTTCCCGACCCTCACGCACAGCTATTGGCAGGGGTTGACCTTGACAAAAACTCTGTAAGAACCCTTTGAGAAAGGTCTGGGCGACCGGATCAGGCACCGGTTCGCGCATGATGATTGTATTGGGAATCGCCAAGGGTTCCATTTGGTGGGCCAGTCCTAACCCATCACAGGAGTTAAAAATAGCCACTTTCAGCCCCTGCTTCACGGCTTTTTTCAAAGCATGGGTTAGATCCCCCAAATGCAACGTGTCCTGAGCATTAATGGTTAGATAGCCGCGATCGCCTGTTGGGTGGCTGCTGCTATGGCCAGAAAAACACAAAATATCCCAGCCTTGGGCATCCCATAGGGCGCTGTAGAGTTCTTGGCGCTCGGGTTCGACCAAAACCTGCACTTGGGCTTGGGGCAGCTGAGCCAGCAATTGGCGATCGCGTTCCACATCAATGCCCACCCCATGACCCAAAATCGCCAAAATCCGAACGTGTTGACGTGAACTTGTGAGGTTCTCGATCGCGTCATAGCTAGGTGCACTGAGGGCAGGCTCTGCGTTAGGATACCGTTCAAAGAAATCCCATAAATGCCAGGGCAATCGTCGTAACCAGGGGTTAGCTGTTTGGAGAATGCAGCAAATCTCTTGGTTCGGCTGGAGTTTCTCCAGCAGCTTTTCTCGCACTCCCCGAAAGCCCTCGTTGCGGAGCCATTGATTTAAACTTTGAGTGAGCACTTCCCCCGCAACGATAAATTGACTGAGCAGTTCATCGGCATTTCCTTGGATAATGGCTTGCTTCGGTTCACCCAAGCGGCCAATTCCCCAGAGCGTTTCGTAGAGTGAACGCCAATGTTGATAATCCGCAATGAGGCGATCGGCGGCTGGCAGTTGACCCTTCGCTCGGGTAATTGTTTCGCTCTCTGCCCCATCCAATTCCTGGGAAGCGATGCGGATCTCCAGGGTAATAAAAAGTCCAGCCTGGAGGTCGCCATCAAAGTCAAGCAGGACAAAAGCCATGGAGATGTGTACCCGAGTTGCTAGCGGGTTAGAGGTCTTTGTCAGTTATAGCTGAAATTTAGGATAGTGAACTGGGGGGGGCAGGTTTAGATCAAGATTGAGCCGTTTGCCGGGAGGGCGATCGCGTATAATTGTTGCAAAACATTAAGAAGCCTTAAAGCATGACAGCTAAAATTCAATTTTCGCGTGGTGTTACTGAAGACACTGTTCCTGATATCCGAGTGACCCGGGCTCGTCGGGGAGAAAGTGGCACAGCAACCTTTACCTTTGAAGATCCTCAGATTCTAGCCGCTGATAACACTGCTGAAGTTACGGGCATGTATCTGATTGATGAGGATGGAGAACTGCTAACCCGCGATGTCAAAGTTAAGTTCTACGACGGGAAAGCGCGAGTTGTCGAAGCCACCTTGATTATGCAGACTGCTGCTGAATGGCAACAGTTTTTGCGGTTTATGGAGCGGTATGCTGAAACAGCGGGTCTAGAATTGCAACGGAAGTCAGATGACGATTAAATTCAACTCTGCTTACCATGGCAATTATGGAATTCTGTGAAGATACGAAGAATGGCAGGGGAGGAGCTTTAAGTTCTCCCCTAAGTTGGTCATCATAGTCATCCAAGTTCATGCGAGTAGAACCCTTTTGAGAGATAAGTAAACCAATGAAAGCATTTGTTGCAGGGGCAACTGGGCGTACAGGTATCGAGATTGTCAAGCAGCTCCATGCCCAAGGGATTGAAGTGATGGCCTTGGTGCGATCGCGCACCAAGGCAACACCCCTCTTACCTGAAGGAGTTGAGGTTATTGTTGGCGATATACTTAACCCCAGAAGCTGGGAGGATCACCTCAAGAACTGTGATGTGCTCTTTTGTGCCACAGGGGCAACACCATCCTGGGATTTCACCCAACCCTACAAGGTGGATTATGAAGGCACAAAGCTCCTCGTCGATCGCGCTAAGTCTCAAGGTCTCCGGCGGTTTATCCTCATTTCATCCCTCTGTGTTTCCCAGTTTTTCCATCCGCTCAATCTCTTTTGGTTGGTGCTGTTTTGGAAGCAGCAAGCAGAGAAGTACATTCAAGCTAGCGGCCTGACCTATACGATTGTGCGACCAGGGGGTCTGTTAAGCGAAGACAACAGCGATCGCATTGTGCTCCAGAAAGCCGATACCCTCTTTGAGGGTCGGATTCCCCGCACGAAGGTGGCCGAAATTGCGATCGCGGCTCTTGATCATGACAGTACGAATAATCAGATTATCGAGGCCGTTGCCACACCCGATGCACCAGAACAACCTTGGGCAGAGCGGTTTGCGGCAATTAGCAGCTAAATTCGTAATTCACCGCAATTAGCGGTTGGTAGACTGTGGCACAAACATCTTTGTCGTTAACGTGGAATGCACCAATGCCAAAGTCAGACAAAACCGATTGTCCACTTCTATATCGATTGGAACTTTAGGGCGTGTCGTCAATTAACATTAGAAGTCTGACAATACAAGGGATAGAACGCCCGACTCAAACAATAGGAAAAGGGGCTGTAAGTTAGTCATAGTAAGAGTTTGAAGTCTAATCGACGACAGCCCCTAAACAAAACAGAAGGCTACGGTTGGGCATTGGCTTCCACTTTAGGCGGACGCTCATCAGCAATGACTCCCTCTGGCGCGGGAGAAGCGGGCGGAGCAGTAGGCAAGGGTTGCTGGAAATGTTGATAAACTTGCCGCGAGATGGTTTGGATGAGACCCCGAGCCGTCAGGCTATTCTCAGGGCGATTCACCATCACCACAATTGTGTAGCGTTTACCCGTTGGTGTATCCACTACTCCTACATCTGCCAACATTGATTTGATATCACCTGTTTTGTGGGCAATTGTGGCTTTGCTATCTAAGCCCTTGGGTAGGAGGGTATTGTTTTTGACCGCCTGCATCATTCCCAGGAGTTGATCGCGGGCAGGCAACGAGACCAATTCGCCTTGGTTAACTTGCACCAGCAAATGGGCTAAGTCCACTGAGCTCGTTTGATTTTGCCCAGTCAAATCCGGAAGACGCTCATGAATTGCTGTGGCGTTGAGACCCCAAGTGCCAAACCGTTGATTGAGCAGGTTTGCGCCTCCCATGCGTTTGATCAACATGTTGGTTGCAGTGTGGTCATTGAGACTAATCATTCGAGTGGCTGTTTCAAGGGCACTGTATGGGGTTCCTAATTTGCTCTGGGTTCCAGCGATCGTTTCTGCATCTGCCACCAGCATCTCTTTGGGGTCAATCTTGCCTGCGTCCACATCTTGGAAAAAGGCGACTAAAATCGGTAGCGTGATCGTGCTCGCTGCTGGCACTGGATTGCCCCCTCGATAATTAAGATACGCGCCCGTGTCGAGGTCGAGGACAAAAACATGAGGGTCAAGGGCAGTGTTTTCTTGGGCGATCGCTACCACTTGTTCTTTGAGCACTACCATTTCTGTCCCTAATGGGAGTTGGGTCATTGCTTCAAGGGAATCACTAACCTGGGCAACAATCGGGTTGTCTGAGGGGTTTTCAACGTATTGCGATCCGCCTAATACATTTAATATCGTGCCCAAAATCACAGTCGACCCAACTGCCCCGATCAAACCTCTCACTAACCAGCGTAAGACCCAGACGGCTCTTAATTGAGGAGAATTTAATCGAGAGGACGGCAGTTTAAGAGATTCATGCTGAGCGCGACGTTGGCTGGGCTGCTGTGACGATGTGATGCTAGGTTCGGATGGGGCCAATCCAGGCGCAATGGATGCTGAATTTGTGGTGGGCAACAGTCGCAAATGCTTTTTGTTGGCGCGGGATCGAGGTGCGGGCTGTTGTGCCTTTGCCGATGCCTGGATTGGTGGGCCAAGGCCTTTCTGCCGACGACGCTGACGCGCTCGCCGCCGTTGATGGTGTAAATCCTCTGGAGGCATGGGGCTATAGCCCTACAGTCATTGAAAACACATCCATCATAGAAAGGTCAAACTGGAAAAGTCAAAAAAACAGAGCAATTTCTTGCGGTTCAAATGCACTTAATTTGCTGGATTTGAGAATTCGGCAAGCCCAGTCGATATGATGGGATCGGACTGACCTTCAACTATTGATTTGATCGAGGAACATTGGTACGCATTGTAAACAACGTCACAGAACTGGTGGGCCACACCCCCCTCATTCGACTCAATCGTATTCCCCACCAGGCAGGCTGTGTGGCTGAGATTGTCGTTAAGCTTGAAGGAATGAATCCTTCAGCTTCGGTTAAAGATCGCATTGGCGTCAACATGATTGAGCAGGCCGAACAAGCGGGTCAAATCACGCCGGGCGAAACTATTTTAGTCGAGCCTACCTCCGGTAATACAGGTATTGCGCTGGCAATGGCAGCGGCAGCGAAAGGCTATCAACTGATTCTGACCATGCCAGATACGATGAGTCGAGAGCGCCGAGCGATGCTGCTCGCCTATGGGGCCCATCTAGAACTTACCCCAGGGTCTGGGGGAATGGGAACTTGTATTCGGCGAGCCCAGCAGATTGTGGATCAAACCCCGAATGCCTATATGTTGCAGCAGTTTAGTAACACAGCTAATCCTTGTATTCATCGGTCAACGACGGCAGAGGAGATTTGGCAAGATACTGAGGGTGAAGTGGATTTTCTGGTGGCTGGTGTGGGCACAGGTGGCACGATTACGGGGATTGCTGAGATTCTGAAAGAGCGCCAACCGGAGTTTAAGGCGATCGCAGTCGAACCAGCCGGAAGTCCAGTGCTCTCAGGTGGCGAACCGGGGCCCCACAAAATTCAAGGTATTGGTGCGGGTTTTATCCCAGAAGTGCTGAATGTGGCAGTGATCGATGAGGTTATTACGGTGACAGATGAAGCCGCGATCGACTATGGAAGACGTCTCGCTAAGGAAGAGGGCTTGCTCTCAGGGATTTCTACCGGGGCAGCGTTGGCAGCAGCGGTGCAAGTCGCCCAGCGTCCAGAGAATACGGGTAAGCGTATTGTGATGATCCAGCCGAGTTTTGGCGAGCGTTATTTGAGTACACCGCTGTTTCAGAATCTCCAACCAGAGATGATGATGCTCAACAATTAAACCCACTGACTAATCCCTAACACCCCCATCAAATAAACTGCCTCCGTCCATTCCACCACCGCCCCATAGGTATCGCCTGTATGGCCGCCAAGCTGTCGAGCGAACCACCACCCTGCCAGCCAACTCACGCATAAACCCCAGACCATGCAGATAAGGATGCAGAGATATTTTTCTCTGGCCAGAGATATCTGCAATGCCATCAGACCCAACAACAAAACAAGACCCCAGAGCAAATCTTGTGGTGCTTTAAATGTCTCCTTATGGAAAGCACCCTTGCCCTCCGGACGGAGATAAGGATATTGAGCGATTGCCAGCACCTGACCCCAACGACCCCATCCCGCTGCCATCACCAAACTCCAGCCCCGGAACAGTTCTAGCTCTGCGATCGCGCCCCCCTTCAGCACCAAAATCAACACTGCCACCATTACCCCGAAAGCGCCCGTGACGCTATCGCGCATTACCACCAAGCGTCGCTCTGGATCAGTGACGGCCAAGCCATCGGCAGTATCCATCGCCCCATCCAGATGCAGACCGCCAGTACTCCAGAGCCATAGGGCAACCAGAAGAATGCTGGCAGTTAAGGGTGGGAAATGCAGGCAAATAAGGAGGCGATCGCCGATCGCCAGTAAGCATCCTAATCCACAGCCTACCCACGGCGCTAGGTAGGCAATATGGGTCAAATCCACAGGCCATGACTCTGGCCAAAGAAACCGGGTATAAAACAAGATCGCACCCCCCAGTGCGGCCACTTGATTTTTAAGGCTAATGCCAAGGCGCTGAAAGTATTGCATAATTGTTACAATTCAATCCACCGTGTAATAATCCGGCCGTTTGGAAAAGTTGGGTTAAGATGAATGCAAGGGTTACGGAGTGCAGCTTACAACTGTAATTCAACCCCATCCGACTTTACCTCAAGCTTCGTCATGTCTTTAGCAATGCAATCGTGTCTGACGCTGTGATGTTTGATTCAGTGCAGAACAGCAATGTACTTGTTTTTGAAATTCGCTAAAGCCCCGTGGCATGGCCTGACCCAAACAGCCAATGTCCGCATCACCGGCGTTTTCCCATGAGTCACAATTCATACTCCCACTCTCTACCCGCCCCTTGCATTATCGACAAGGGCACTGTGGTAAATAAGGATGACATGCTACGCTTGCTCAATTCCTTGAGTCGCGTCAGCTACGTCCACTCTCTCGATCATCAGGTGCAAAGTGAGGGAGAAGGTTTCGTTATTGAAGTCTTCGCTGACCCGACTCAAGCCACATTGGTTGCGAACCATGGCCTCTGTCTCAATGTCCTCAGTTTTGATTACCTAGAACTACATCAATCGCCCAACCGAGAGGCATATTATGAGCTTGTTCAGGATAATCGTGTGCTCCGCCTTGTGCCATTGGCTAACCCCCTTCAAGAAGAAGCCACCCATCAAAACATTGATGAAGCCGCTCTGGAAGCGATGCTGGGAGAGGTGCTCTCAGCCAAGTGGGATGTGCAGATCGATGATGACGACTGCGCATTGTGAACGAGTCCGATTGTGCTTTGAATTCAGCATTCTCCTTTCAGATTGAAGCAACCTGTTCCCATAGCCATGCACGGGCAGCTCGGTTTGATACCCCTCACGGGGTTGTTGAAACCCCCCGCTTTATGCCGGTGGGAACCGTGGGCACGGTTAAAGGTTTAACCCCTGCACAGGTTGCAGCCACTGGCGCACAGATGGTATTGGCTAATACCTATCACCTCCATCTCCAACCCGGTGAAGACTTAGTGCAGGCGGCAGGGGGTATTCATCGCTTTATGAACTGGTCGCAGCCCATGTTGACCGACTCCGGCGGTTTTCAAGTCTTTAGCCTCAGCGAACTGCGCAAACTCACCGAAGACGGTGTTACGTTTCAATCTCCCCGCGATGGCCGCCTCATCCACTTCACTCCAGAGCGCTCCATCGAGATCCAGAATGCGCTGGGGGCAGATGTGATTATGGCCTTTGATGAATGTCCGCCCTACCCAGCTGAGCGAGATGCAGTGGTTGAAGCCACTGAGCGCACCTACCGTTGGCTCAAGCGCTCGATCGCGGCCCACCAACGCCCCAAAGCGCAGGCTCTCTTTGGTATTGTCCAAGGTGGTGTCTATCCCGATTTGCGCGTGGCGGCAGCGCGGCAGTTGATTGACCTCGATCTTCCCGGTTATGCCATTGGTGGGGTCAGCGTAGGGGAGCCGAATGAGCTGATGTATCCGGTGGTAGAAGCGGTTGCGCCGATCTTGCCCGCCCACAAACCCCGTTACCTGATGGGGGTGGGTACACACAAAGAAATGGTCAGAGCAATCGCGGCAGGGATTGATGTGTTTGACTGTGTGATTCCCACACGGTTTGGGCGTCATGGCACCGCGATCGTCAAGGGAGAACGCTACAACCTCAAAAATGCTCGATTCCGGGAAGATTTCACCCCTCTTGACCCGGATTGTCCCTGTTATTGCTGTCAGAACTTTACCCGCGCCTACCTCAACCATTTGGTCAAAGCCAAGGAAATGCTGGGCTACATTCTGCTTTCGCTCCACAACATCACGGAGTTGGTGCAGTTCACCTGCCGGATTCGGGAGTCGATCTTGAGCGATCGCTTCACTGAAGAGTTTGCTGATTGGTTAACGGATACCGAACCCACAGCCTGAGCAAATTCAGTCGGGGCTGGTCTCCCTGCCCCTCCCTAATCCAGCGCTTGCCTAAATCGTCTCCGGATTGATCCCCAACTCACGCAGCTTCGCCGCCAGTTGTTCCGCCCGTAGACGTTCTTGCTCGGCTCGTTCATCGGCCTGCGCCGCCCGCTGATCCGCTGCTTCGGCCCGTTCTACCCCAGTCAGGAGCAAGTTACCATCTGCATCGCACCATCGCAGCCAGCGATCGTATTGCTTGCCCTCAAACATGCCCTCCCAAACCGTTAGCCCTAAACCCAAGCTGGGGAACTGGGCCTGGGACAACGGCTGATATTGACCGGCTTGGAGGCTATAGGCCTGGAGCATCTGGGTGGAGAGTTGTTGCAGTGGATCAAACACTGCATAATAAACAATCCCCATTTGGGCATAATCCATCAGCTTGCGGGTGAGTTCATTGCCCTTGCGGTTCGAGACAATCTCAATCACGACTTCCGGCACTTTGCCAAACTCCCAGACCAGATAGGAGCGATGCTTTTTTTCCTGCCAATCGGGGCTGACCTCAACCCCCAAACTCAGCATCACATCCGGGACGATCGCGGGTTGATTCACACTAAAAAAGATACCCACATCGGCCATAGCGAGAAAGGGCTGATCGGGCTGGTAGGCGCTATAGAGACATTGCACCAACAGACGCTGGAGCTTCTCTTGAATCAGGTTGTCCACTGGTGTTTCATCTTCCAGGACAAGATGGCTGATATCCGGTTCAGGGGGCAACTCGGTGGGTAATTTTTGGGTCGAATCCTGTCCATTGGCGACAACTCCATGACCCTGATCAGGCTTGGGAGGAGCGGTGATGGTTTCAATTACAGTTGTCATTGGCAATTAGGGAATGACATGGTCTTATGGTAGCGCAATTGTTCTGGTCTGCTATTGGATAATCCACAATCACGCCCAATTGTGCTCTTGCTTGTTTGCATAAATTTGGCTTAAATGTGCGGAGGAATAGATAGTAGCCCTATTCAACTCAATTGCAAGTGCAACTCACTCCGTCCCCGTCACTGAACTCTTGCTCGTTTCGTCCAACTGGCCGTTGGGTTAGATGTTGGAGCGCGATTGCCTTGGGCAGCTTGCTTACTGTGCCCTTTATAACTGTTGCGGCCTGGTGCCAAGTACCGAATACGCCGAATACAAATTTCGATCCACGAGATCTCTTTCCTGAACAACCCGAGCAGCCCTGGCCCAATGCGCCAGAAATACCAGAGCAACAACTGCAAGTTCCGGCGTTGCCCCCAGTCGTACCCCAATCTCAACCCAGTACCTTACAACAGGTTGTGGTCGATCGCTTTGAGGTGCGAGGAAATACAGCATTGCGCCGAAATGATCTCGACGAAAAACTAAAAAAGTTTTACGGTCAATCGTTGTCGATTGTAGAGTTGCAGCAGGCAGCAATTTTGGTTACACAGCTCTACGTAGAGAAAGGATTCATCACGTCTGGCGCTTTTGTTCCAGCCAACCAAGAACAATACTCATCTGAAAATCGCACTATTGTTTTACAAGCGATTGAAGGTCGGGCCAAGGTCAAGGTGCAGGTGCAGGGAGGGAACTTAGAAGCGGGTTATGTTGAGTCACGTTTGAATTTGGCGACTACAACTCCTTTCAATGTGGAGACCATTGAAACCGCCCTGAAACAATTGCAGCTTGACCTCAATATTGATGTAATCCAGGCAGAATTAGCCGAGGCTCCAGAGACTGGACTGAGTATCCTCAATGTCATCGTGACGCCTAGCGATCGCTTCAGCGCCTCAACTTTCACGAACAACAATCGTTCCCCCAGTGTGGGTAGCGAAGGCGTGGGAACAGGGCTAAACATCCAAAATGCCAGCGGTTGGGGGGATAGTCTCAGCATTAGCCCCAGCTTTACCGACGGCAGCAACAGCCTCAACTTTAGTTACACCTTGCCCGTCAGCCCTCACAACACCACGGTTTACGCGAATGGCGGCATCGGCCACAGCACAATTATTGAAGAACCGTTCGATCGCCTTGATATTCAATCTAGTTCCCGCTACTTCAACCTTGGTCTGCGCCATCCTCTCAAGCAAACTCCCACCGAGACGATCGCCCTCAGTCTCGAACTCTCCCATAGCCGCAGTCAAACCACGCTGCTGGATATTCCCTTTCCCCTCTCGCCGGGGGCAGACTTGCAGGGACGGACACGGGTGAGCGCGATCCGGCTGGGGCAGGACTGGACAACCCAAGGGGAAGATTTTTTGTTCGCGGTGCGATCGCGCTTTAGCCTTGGCCTTGACCTTTTTGAAGCCACAATCAACGAAACTTCGCCTGATAGCCATTTTTTCTCCTGGCAAGGCCAGGCCCAATGGGTCAAACTCCTCGGCAAAGAGACAAAACTGATTGTTCGGGGGGAAGCCCAACTGAGCGATCGCCCTCTGCTCTCGGGGGAACAGTTTGGGCTGGGCGGCCAAAACACAATCCGGGGCTATCGTCAGAATGCCCTGCTCACAGACAACGGCCTGCTGGGCAGCGCGGAACTCTATCTCCCGGTGCTCAAAATCGGCGCCGAAGCTTGGCTCGTGGAGTTGATTCCCTTTTTCAACATTGGTACGGGCTGGAACAGTGGCGAGAGTGACCAGCCTGAAACCCAAACCCTAATTTCAATCGGCTCGGGGCTGCGGTTGTCTCTTTCTGATGTGTTTTCCGCTCGCCTCGATTGGGGCATTCCTTTAGTTAACCTCTCTGATACCAACGAAACATGGCAAGAAAACGGTCTTTATTTTCAATTGCTGTACAGTCCTTTTTGATCGCTGGAGCATTGCTCAGTGGCTCGCTGTTATTGTCGGGGATGACACCGGAAGTAACATCACGGCTTGACGCGATCAGGCGTGATGCTGCGACTGCCTATGACGCTGGCAGATATGAGGCGGCGATCGAACATCTGGAGCAATGGTTAGAGTTAACGGAGCAGCCCCATGAGCGGGTGCAGGTGTTGCTTAATTTGGCAGCGGCGTATTTGGAAGTGGGCAATTGGGCAGCGGCTGAAGGGGCGATTGCTCAAGCCGAGCAGATTTTGGTGGCGAACCCCCAGCTAGCATTGTGGGCGGCGCTCCAGGAAGCGGAGGGGAAGTTGCAGTTCTCATTGGGGCAATATGCAGAGGCGTTTCGGGCGTGGGAGCGGGCGGCAGAAGGGTTTGGGCAAACGGGTCATGTTGAAAGCTCTCAGCGATCGCAGCTAAATCAGGCCAGGGCGTTGCAAGCTTTGGGGCAAACGCGATCTGCCTTTCAGGTGTTGCAGCGGTTATATCTCCAAGTGGCGGCTCAACCTGATACCGCTTTGAAAGCTCGGATTTATAAAGAGTTTGCGATCGTCGGACAGGTCTTGGGTCGCTTCCCGACTGAGCTCAAGATTCCCGCTTCAGTAACAGATAATCGTATTGACTATTTAGCCCAGGCACTGACCTTACTGGAAGCCGCGGAGCAAATTGCGCAAAATCTCAATGCTTCTCAGCTTCAGGCTGGAATTCAGTTGGAATTGGGCAACCTTGAACGGGCAACTTACCATTGGGCCAAAAATTCCCACGAACGGTTTTATCGGCCCATCACTGAACCGGAGAGACAAAAAACTTATATCAATACAGCACTCCGCTACTATCAGACAGCGGCCGAATCGGATAGTTTAGGTTCTACTCAAGCTGAACTTAATGCTTTGGCATTAACGGTTGAAGTTCTTCAGTCAAACTTAGCAGAAACAGTCGATAAACCAACTGATATGGCTGGAGAAGCAGCGAGTTTGCTAACCAAGCTTAAGCAAGCTCCCCTGAGCTGGGAACGCTTACAGAGTCAGATTAACCTGGCGCATCAATTAACCCAGTACTATAAAGATACAAACGAGTTGGAAACACAAGCTGGATTTATCCAAGCGCTCCTGCTTGAAACGCTCCAAACCAGTAATCTTACTTTTGAACGTCAAAATCTTTGTCAGGTCAATTTTGCTCAAAGTAATGAATCCTTAGTGACAGCCTACAGCCTGCTTTATCTTGGTGAGCTTTACGAATATCAAGGACAAATGGGCCAAGCTCAGGCTTGTACTGAGGAAGCACTCTGGATAGCAGAGTCATTACAAGAGAAGCGGCTTGAATATCAAATTCAGTGGCAGTTGGGTCGCATTCTGGCGCGATCGCCCAAAACCCAAGAGCAAGCGGTGGTGATGTATGAAAGCACCATTGACACATTGGATAAAATTCGAGCAGACTTGGTTAGTCTAGAGCAGTCTGAGTTCCGTTTTTCGTTTCGAGACGAGATTGAACCTGTTTATCGAGAGCTGATTGATCTACTCATTACATCTGGAGATAGAGTGACACTTAAACAAGGTGAGAAGTCAGTAATTGCTGACCCATCATCTGCTCTTAATAAAGCTGCAGACACCCTAGAGGCTTTACAGGTAGCAACAATTGAAGATTACCTTCGTTGTAATCTTCAAGCAGATTCACCAATCCCAATTGAAGGGTCGGCAACAGTTGCTGAAAATAATAATACAGCTTTTATTTATCCAATCTTCACAAAGGATCGAGTCGAGATTATTGTCCGTCATCCACAAACGGGTACAGTGATCAAACGTTCGTCTCAAGAAATCACTGCAAATGAATTGAATACCAAGTTGACTGATTTTAGGGATGCCATCAAGCAGCGTCGAGAACCAAAAGGCAGGGATAAACTTATTTTCATAGAGGTATATGATCTCTTAGTTACACCAGTTGAATCAGATTTACAGAAAATTGCACCGGATACTTTAGTCTTTGGTTTAGATCGATTCTTTCAGAATATTCCTGTAGCTGCCCTTCATGACGGAGATCAATATTTGATTAGAAACTATGCAGTTACAATTAATTTGGGTCTGCCTTTATACAATAACTCTACATTGCCCAAGCTAGAGGACTTACAAATCTTAGCTGCTGGAACAACCGCAGGCTTTGACAAAAATTCTTCAAATTCCCGACTCAGGAATTCTAGCTTACCCAATGTTGCTAAAGAGCTAGCAAGCATTCAGGAAATTTTCACTGAGCAAGCACCAGCAGATGTAGTTCAGATTCTTGAGGAAGAAGCTTTTAGTAATAAAAATTTGCAGAACAGTGTTGTAGAGCAACCTTTTTCGATTGTGCATTTGGCTACCCATGGTGAATTTGGCTCTAATCCGAGAGAAACTTTTATCTGGACCCATGAAGGTAGAGTTGACCTGAATGGTATGGCGCAACTTTTGCAGCAGCGTTCAGCCAGTCGCCCTGAAGCGATTCAGCTTTTGGTTTTGAGTGCCTGTCGAACAGCCGAAGGGGATCGGCGGGCAGCACTTGGGCTAGCTGGAATTGCGGTGCAGACTGGCGCCAGAAGCGCGATCGCCTCTCTACAGAAAGTGGGAGATAGCTCGACAGAAATGCTGATGACGGAGTTCTATCGGCAGCTTGCCACGGGTCAGAGTAGCCGTGCTGAGGCCCTTCGCCAGGCCCAACTAGCGATGCTAGAGCAACCTGACGACCTACGAAAACCCAACTCTTGGGCAATGTTTATTCTGATTGGAGATTGGCGCTAGGACAGGTGGTGATTGTCGCGTTGGCGATGACAGGCTCGAAGGATTGGAATTCGGCAAAGTGGGGATCGGTCAAAAACGAACGCCAGTTTTCTGGGCTAGCTCCACCACAGACGGCTTGTCCAAGTTCGGTCAGGGCATCAAACCAAAATCCGTTTTGAGCATAGATTTCAGTTCGTTGCTCGGTGGGTAAATTGTCTAAATCCGTTTCTGTCGTCAATGGTTTCCGTTTCACGAAGTTAATCGTTTCACATTCGGCTGCTAGGGATGTTTCGGTGAGGTGGGCATTGATGTAGAGATGAATTTCGTAGGTCGCGCCTTCGGCTAGACCTGTCTCGGACTCAGGGATTTGAACGGCGAAGATACCAGAAGGAATGGTGTTAAGCGCGGTTTCGTAGGTTTGGTAGGGGGCTTCCATCGCTCGGACTGAAAATTCAACATTACGCACTCGGTAGGCTTCGGGAATGTAGAACCAAAAGGTGGGGTGACTCTGGCTGGTTGCAGCCGAGTATTGAGCATCAAATTCACCTTCTGCAAGTTCGCGATCAATATGATTGGGGATTAGGGTGCTAAAGAGGTTAAGTGGGTCTTCATTACAGGCTGGATCGCGAGGAGCAGAAGGAGGATCGGTTTGAGGGTTAGAATCTTCTGGTGGATTATAAGTTGTTTGTGCGGTAGCTATGTAAGTCCAAAAATGAAGTGGAGCGAAGATAGCACCAAAAATAAATAATAAATGGTTTATTTTCTTGTTCAAGAGCATAGTAGTCTAACCTAAAAATACAAAGATATTCTTTTCAAGATTGACACAGTTTCAACGTGGACATCCTGTACCACCGTCGCAACCAGGAGGTGGATCGCTCGTGGGATTCGGACTACCATCTTGAGGCTCATATTCAGTCTTTGCATACGCTATGGAGCCTGAGTTGACAAAAATCACAATCACCAGTGAATACCGCAAAAATCTCAAACGAGCAAGACTTTCGCAAAAACTCGATAAAAATCCTCTAAATATCATTATTATTTCTCCTTGCGAGAGAAATCATGGAATCTGAATTGGATTGAGAAAGCACAAAGACTAAAGTGATTCCTATCAGAGTAGGGATCAATGGAACCCAGAAACCTCTTAATAGAATCTGGAAAGAGATCACTGATATGCAAAGGGTTAAGATGAAGAATAACCAAGTTTTCACATTATATTTTCTGATACCACCAATTATGATAGTCCAAGCCATTATCCAAAGATATTCCAACCAATTTGGCAAGAATCTAATTAAAGGTCTATCTTCGAGAATATAATTAATCAGTTGGCTTGTCATTTGAGACTGTAAAACTGCTCCAGGCATATCACCATAAGGGGTTAAATGTCGATGGATATCTCGTTTTGTAATGCCAATGATTACGACTCGATTGGAGAGTTCAAAAGGCTCAATATCTTCTGTTTCCAAGATATTGCTTAATCTCAACGTCTTAATTCCATCATCAATTTCAGGTTTGCCACGATAATTCAATAAGACTTGATAGGCTGAAGCCTCATCTTTTTGATATATTCCCCGAGCCAAGCTCAAACGAGTGAATGGCTTGTTGCCTGCAATCAGATCTTCACCATTAAGCATTTCAAACTCGTATTCAGGTGCATTGACCTTAATATAATGCTCGGCCAACCTCAAGCTAATTGAGCCTGTTACGGGGCAATCTGAATTTTCTTCAGCTTTCAAGTAAAGAAACTGGCGACGAATCACAGCATCAGCATCACTGATAGTATTACTAAAGCCTAAACGGGTGTTCGGTATGCTAGTTGAACCTTTGATGTCATGAGTTCCTCCCTGTGGGTTGCCCATATAGCAGATACCGTAGATATGCTTATTAGCTTGTAGATAGTCTTTTAGCTCAGGTAGTTTGACATCAACAGGCTTATCCCGAAAGAACATCAGTCCGATCGCGGCTGGCTTTTGCTCATCAATCTTCTGGAGCAACTCATATAACTTCTCATCATTGATCGAACCCTGGCCATATTTCTCAAACTGATAATGTTCAAAATCATGTTGAGTAATTTCAACCAACACCACCCGATCATCCGGTGGTTCAACCGGGCGCGATCGCAGCATCGTGTCATATGCCCACCATTCCAACGGCTGTAACCACCCCCAAGACCGCACAAAGATGACCGCGATCGCCACCAACAGACTCACCATTAAACTCCAACGCCAATCCCGCCGAGGCTGAGAGCGAGGCGAGGGTTCTGGTGCAATCACCGGGGCGGCTTGAGGTTGTGGTTCCAGCTCCAAGCCCGCCAACTGCTCCCAACTCGGCGGCAACACCAACGGATTCTGGCAGATCACCGGGAGCCAACTGGCGCAGGGGATCTCCCGCTCCAGCTCATCATGGAGCCGCTCCCTAGCCTGGCGCACCGCCCCATAGAGGGACTCACCCGCCGCAAAC
The DNA here is from genome assembly GCA_010672165.1 of Spirulina sp. SIO3F2. Classification (GTDB taxonomy): domain Bacteria; phylum Cyanobacteriota; class Cyanobacteriia; order Cyanobacteriales; family Spirulinaceae; genus SIO3F2. Next base: position 41,116 of record JAAHHN010000011.1, read on the forward strand.
TCTTGCAAGAAATGGGTCAAGAACTGATGCGCCACACGGTCTGGAACTAATTCCCGCATCAAGATCATCTGGGGAATATGCAAATCATCTAACCGTTGGGACAACCCCAAACCATCACAAGAATTGAAAATCGCTAACTGCAAGCCGCGATCGACCGCCCGCCGTAGGTTATACCAGAGCTGCTCGATCGTCAGGGACTCCGTGGGGCTGATGTGGATGATGCCTTGCTGGCCCTGGGTTTCGCTGTGGCCCGCAAAAAAGAGGATATCCCAGGACTCATTCCAGAGGCGATCGCTAATGTCCTTGAGCGTCGGCTGCTCCAGAAACACCGCCTCCGCATAGGGCAACTGCTGGATCAAGGCGCGATCGTGCTCCACATCAATGCCACCACTGTGACCCAAAATCGCCAAAATCCGCACCGTGCCCGTGCTTGTGATCGGTGGCAGCTCGATAGTGGTCTTAGCTTCGAGGGGGCTAAATGAAGAGACCGCTTGAGGGTAGCGATCGAGGAAGTCCCATTCCTCCCAAGGCAACTTCTGGAATGACAAGTCGTTGGTGTGCAATAGCACCCGCGCCTGGTCTTGGGGGCTGAGTTCTTGACGGAGGGTGCGATCGATTTCCCGAAAGGAATCTGAAGAGAGCCAATCATTCAAGGCCGTTTCTAGTTTCTGGGCTGAACGATGACAGGTTTCGATCTGCTCCTTGAGTGGGCTATGGCTTAACACCCGCTTGGGCTTAATTCGGAAATCTAGCCCCGCTTCATCCCCCTGCCAAAAGCGGCTGTAGGGCGCACCCAACGGGCGATAGCTCTCCTGCCAATGGTGCTCCAGTTGCGAGAGCAATTCCGGCGCAGCGGGTAAATTACCCTTGCGGCGCAATCGTGCCGTTTGCCCTTCCTCACCCAAGGCCAGCGTGACTCGAAAGCCTATATCCAGGGAACCATCAAATTCTAGGACGACGAGTTTGGTCATTCACCCCCTCCTTTGAACTGCACCAACAAAGTCAGTATTAAATCCGGCATAAAATTCCGCATTACAATTCCTAGATTAAAAACTCTTCAATCAAACAAAATTGCCCCATCTTCAGCTTGACGCCGAACTGTTCTCCCGGCTGGCCACTGAACTCACAGGTGAGGCTATCGCTTTCCCGAGCGGATGCCTGCATCACCGACTCACCTTGATCATCCAGGATAAACAATTTGAGATCATTGGGTAAAATGCGATCGCGCTCTGGAAACACCTGCACCGAAATATCCAGGTCTGGCTCTGGAGTTTTGGCCAGCTCCACGAGTAGCGCAATTTGGTTATGGTCTCGTTCTAAGTGAATCCATTTCCCTCGTTGTATGGTTTTTTCTGAAGTCGAAGCACTGCGTACACTTCTGAAAGCGAACGCAGGCTGACTATAGCTATTAAAAAGGGTTTCAACAGTCTCCCAACCCCTCGCTACCACACCATTAAACCATTGGCTTAAAGGCTGATTGGAGAGGGCCTTAAGTAAGGTTTCAATGCCCTCAAAGCGATGGAGCGGCACTTGTTCTTCGGCAACTACGGGGAGATAGCCCAGCAATGTTGCTTGGGTGAGTTCTGAATCAAACTGTACTGCCACATAGCCCTGGCACTCTGCCCATACCTCAGGCGGCACATAGCAGGTAGTTTTACCCGGTTCCACTGGCCGGCATTCCAGTTCGCCCCAGCCAGGGATGAATAATGCCGCACTATCCGAGAGGGTTTGCAACACCAGATTGTCACTATGGCTGGGGTCAGCGGTAATTCCCAGCGCATTAAGGTAGTCACTGACCACCGCGATCGCCAGGGTATTGAGATAAACTTGTCTCGCTTTGTGGGGTCGTGTTTGTTGGCGGTGTCGAGTTTGGGCTCGTTTATGAGCAGACAAGGTTACAGGCATGGTTAACATCAAATCGGGTTGCATGGGCATGGTTAAAAACTCCTCTGCGCGGCTAGATTAGCAAGCAAGATGGGCTTGGAATAGGGGAATAAATTTTTTGAGACTCCGCTGATAAAACGAACTCAGGGTAGGGATGGGAACCTCCAACATGATGGAAATTTCTTTCCAAGAATGTCCTTCGAGGTATCGCAGAGCGATGAACTGAAAATTCGCTTGAGGATGTCCTTGCACATGAGTCTGTTGGAAGGCACAGGTTTGATCCGTCGTCAGGAAGTCCAGGACATCAGCGGCTGTTGGCTCTAGGCTATCGGCATGTTGAGCAACTGTCGGCACACCGGAGGAGTTCCACAGATCGGTCGTGGCGATATCACCCTGAGGCAGATCATCAAGAGAGAGACGCTGGACTTGCTGGTGGGTTGCGCCGCGAATAAAGCGAGTTACTTCGCGGATGGCATCAGGGAAACGAATTTTGAGGAGGTAATTGACCCATTGCAGCACCGCCCCCCGCTCGGGATTGTATTTTTCGATGTTTTGGTAGAGGTAGCTAAAAAGGTGTTGAAGGGCAATATTGTAGATTTCATTGTAAGACCCGGATAAATGCTGGGGTATGGATGGACGTGTTAGTCTGCCGGATGTTGACAGGGTGCGATAGAGGCGATCGATCGCGTTGCGGCGCGGGGTACTTTGGATAGGATGTCGCTGTGCTTCATTGACCAATGCTCTCAGTTCATCTTCTAAGTCATACATATCGAGTACGTGGTTACTCAAGTTATCGATCTCAGGCGATTATTGCTCGCTATATGGTTCTCAGGCGGCGGGGCATTTTTTTATGCAGTGGGGAGCCAAGATTTGGCCTTTTAGAGACACAAAAGCACGATCGCACTTTCTGGAGAGGGAGAAAAGTGCGATCGCTTTATCCGGCTTTGGCTTTTTGTTGTTAATGTTTGCGGGTAAGGAGCCCAACTATTCCAAGCACCATCAGCCCAATTAATGTAGAAGGTTCGGGTATAGTTTCAGCGTCTTCGACCCAATCTAGCCGCACTCGTTGATGGACGGCTAGCTCTAAATCTATGGGTGTTGTATTTGAATCGGCAAAGGCTTGCCAGCTTTGTAAGCCTATGGGGGCTTGGGTGAATTGGAGCAGGGTTTGCCAGTCGTTTTCGAGTGCGCCCAGCGCAAAGCCATCAGTACAGCAAGTACCCCAACCGTGTTGGATGAGGAAGGTACTGTCTTGAGCAATGTATCGATCATATTGAGGTGAATCATCCATGACCAGTAAGTCTGCATCATCACCGAGTAAATCAACTTGCATTGATGCTCGACCCCAGCCGGAATCTTGGGGGCGATCGTGAACTACAAAGAGGGATAAGCCATCAGCGGCATCAACCAAGAAGAGATGAGAGGTGTTAGAGAGCAGGTTGAATGCACCACTAAATGAGGCGTCATTTTGTTGGTTATAACCGTAGTATTCAGCAGCGGTTTGCTTGGTTTGAATGGCGTCGATAAAGCCCAGCACGTTAGCATCAAAGTCGCCGAGGTGGGGCTGGGATTCTTGGGAGATTCTGATGCGTTTGGTTGGGGAATGGGTTGTGTTATTAAAGGCCAGTTCGTTGGCGGCTAGGGTGGGTTCTGCAAGACTCCAACCCATACAAATGGCGAAGAATATGGAGAGTTTTAAATATTTTCTTGGAAAGAACATGATTGTTGTTCCTGTATGATTCTTTCGATGTTTAGGACTGGATTTTGAGGAGATTAGCAGGCGTAAGAGTTAGCGCTTGCAGGTAAGAAGTCCAACTGTGCCGAAGACGATAAGACTTATTAATGTAGAAGGTTCCGGGACAGGTTGGGGGTCAGTGATATCGCTACGGCGACTTCCAAACTCAAAACTTGCTGCAATTAGAGACATTCGATCACCACGAGTATTTATTGCATATAAATGCTCACGTAACTCAATTGTTCGATTTCCGGCATTCTCATTCAATGTATGAACTCCGATAGGTATATTGGTAGTTGATAGTCCTCGAAGATTATCGTAGAAGAATTCCGAGCCTACTATTTCTGGCAGTAATGCTAAATCTCCGATAAACTCACCATCTGCTGTGATCCAGCTATTCTGTTTAAACAGACCATCAAATCCGAAATTTTCTAAAATTTGGTTAGCAGTTTGAGCAAATGGTTCACCATCTGTACCAATAAAAATCCCTCCCCCTGCATCTCGTAAAGCAAGTGCTTCGTTGATAGTGACAGCCGAAGCTGCATCTTTTAAAGAATGGACTCTAAGATTTCGATGAAAGAAGGATGTATCTAAAATGAATTCAGGTTGAGAATAGCTTGACCAACGATTAAGTGCAAGGAAATCCTCTTGATTGAGGATCTTGGCACCAGATATAGTGGTATCAAACCAAATCTGATTGTAATGCTCTATCGGATTATCATTTAGTAAATCAGATAAATTACCTCCAGAGTGGATGGGGATGAAGTCGACATTAAAGACATTACCATCTTCATAGTTATTGAGGGCATCAGCTATGGTGTAGCGATATCCTCCAAAGCCACCTGTTCCTTTCCCTCGTATTGAGTTGAGATATAGGATATTTGTGAGGCTATTACTTTGTCCTGGTGCTGGTTGATCAACGACAATAGGATTAGCTAGTAAATCATCCAGTGCGGATTGACTTGTTATAGTCTCAAGTGGAAAGCTTTTGATGAAGTTGATCACCGTTACATCCTGACCGCGACTATGGATAGCTCGGGTTGCATCCTGCAATTCTTGATCAGTAATCCCTGGAAAGGTTCCAGTTAACCAGTCATAGTCATTTGGATGTAAATCCTCGACCGTCAGTTCATCAATTCTCTCAACATCCACATCAATCTTGCGATTGAGGCTATCTTGCATCTCCTTAAGGGAGCTATCTGGCTTCTTGATTGTGATGAATGTCGTGATAATTGGAGTTTCTTCGCCTGTTTCTGCAAAGCTTGAGAGCTGCTCAACCGGATAGGTTTGAGTCCCAAACTGAATAAAATTAGCTGCTAAAGCTGACTGGCCCAGCCCTAATCCCATTAGGCTACTGAGACTCACACCAACCATCAAGCTATTTTTTTTGCTTTTCATTACTCATACTCACTAATTTGTATTGTGTATCATTGGCAACTCATTCGTGACATATTGCCAGAGCCTTTAAGTATCAAGATTATGTTCGACGCTTGAGCAAAATACCTACTGTACTAGATATCAAAATTCCGAGCATCGCTGAAGGCTCAGGAACTGATTCTGGATTCGCTACTGAACTGAACAAAATATCATCCACTACAAAATCACTCCCGTTCCAGATAGGGTTATGGTTGATGATGGAGAACTCAATAGAGCTGCTACTGCCAGAATTCCATGTGGCATTGAGATTTTCCCAAACTCCACTCATGTCCGTAGAAACAGTTAGGATTGCTCCAATTCCCTCAGAATCAATTGCAAACTGGAGTTGAGCGGATGAGCGATACCACGCACTAGCGATCCAAGCTGATAAATTGTAATCCGTGTTTGGTTCGACATCGAGAGTTTGAGACCAGATGAGAGGCCCAGCTTCTTCAGGGTAAGAGCCTCCATTAATGATCATCATCAAACCATCACCAGTAGTGTGGTCGCCAAAATCTCCAAATAAAGTATGATGATCATATGGACTTTTCCCAACAGCATATCGTGCTGGTAATGGAAAAAGATCATGAGATCCAATTGATGAATAGTCACTATTAAAACCTATATCTCCAGCGCTAAAATCACCATTGTAGACAAGATTAAAATCTTGGGTGAGTTTTGGCTGATTTTTGATGGATTTTGAAAACAATTCATCCAGTGCAGATTGACTCGTTACTGTCTCTAGCGGAAAGCTTTTAATGAAATTGATGACCGTTACATCTTGACCACGACGATGGATAGCTCGGGTTGCATCCTGTAATTCTTGATCAGTAATCCCTGGAAAGGTTCCAGTTAACCAGTCATAGTCATTTGGATGTAAATCCTTAACCGTCAGTTCATCAATTCTCTCAACATCCACATCAATCTTGCGATTGAGGCTATCTTGCATCTCCTTAAGGGAGCTATCTGGCTTCTTGATTGTGATAAAGGTTGTGATAATTGGAGTTTCTTCGCCTGTTTCTGCAAAGCTTGAGAGCTGCTCAATCAGATAGGTTTGAGTTCCAAATTGAATAAACTCTGCCGCTTGGACAGATTCATTAAAACTCACCCCGATGTAAGCTGCGAAAAGAAGTGAGAATCCGAAATATTTCTGATTTAAGAACATAGTTTTGACACCTGAATAAGCTTAGAGACATTGACAGTTTGAGCCTGAATTCATAATTCTGAGCTGAGTAGCAGACAGCAGTCCTAACAGCTCAGAGAGTAGAGATTCATCGTGCCTCAGCACTACTTACGCTTGCGTTTGGCGACACCATAGAACACACCAAACGCTAGACTCCCCAACAACATAGTTGGCTCAGGAACAGATCGATAGGCATGATTATCAGTCTCAAAATCCGGTGATGTTGATGACAGAATTATTTTATTAAAGTAGCTCTCTGGATCACTGGACAGAAAGTTCACATAAATATTATTAGTAAACCCATCTACTATGTCTCGCCCTGTAAAAGAATCAATCAACTTCTCATCTTTCATGAAGTGAATAGAGTTGTATGCATCAACCGTTCCCCAGTGCATACCAAAATAGTCTAATGTTTTTTTGAATTCGATTTTTATTTCTCGTTTTGAGCTATTTAGTGGTGAGTAGAAAACAGAAAGATATTGGTTGTCAGCTCCTCCTGTTGATCTTGATTTAGATGTGTCTCGCTCAACGAGAGTTTTTAAGTCAAAGCTATTGTCAGAAGAGTATGTCAGGTTGTCAATTTCAGGAACTCCTTGCTCAAAATCGATGATTGTCACATTTTCGAGAACAGGAAATAGACCGAGATCTCCTCGGTTTTCACCTTCAATCCAGAAGCTAATACTAGGCTTGTCAATGAACTTTTTAAAGGGGGAAGTGACAATGTCAAAAAAGTCTGCAGTAGTAATTGTCTCGACAGGAAACGCTCGAACAAATGAAATGACGCTTGTTTCGTTGCCCGTTTCACCGATGCGACGTAGTGCAGTACGATATTGGTCATCTGTCAGGTCAGGGTAGATCCCGTAGAGGTCATCTTGATCTTTCTGGTCTAGATCACTGATACTTTTATCTTTAATATTATCGAGATCAACATCGATAACACGATTCAAGCCTTTTCGCATATCCTCTGCTGTATATTCTGGCTTGATGAAAAGAATTTCTGTGATCGCGGTATTGGTTTCTCCTGTTTGGGCAAAGTGCTCAAGATCCCTCACTGAATATTGGCGGTTGGCACTGGGAGAAACCCAATCTGCCGCGATCGCAGACGATGCACTCAGCATCCCTATCGCTAATCCAGCAGTGAGCATACTCCCCTGCCATAATTGCCCAAAACGGAATAAAACAGTAGACATCAACGAAACTCCTGAATATTGAATTCAAACAAAAATACTACATAGACTCCACCTCTTAAGAGTAGAAGCCTCTATTTATGTGTCAACGAATCAGCGCAAATTTTATGCGCAATCTAGGAAAAAAGTTTTTCACCCCCCAGATAATCCACACCCACTCAACGCCACAACCTCACCACTCACTGGATTCTGTGCTTCACTTCCTGTGGCTGAAGGCGTTCCTGATTCGGCATTGACATCCTCAACATCCACCCACGGCAAAGGAATCTGTGCTGAACTTGCTACCTGCTCCGGGCCAGGGTTCAACCCTCCTGCGCCTACATTGACAAAGCTGGCTCCCTGCTCTCCACTTTCCGTAAGCTGACAACCACTGTCGAAGTCAGGTGTATCTGGATTTTGAGGCAGAACCGTTAAGTCACTGGTAGGGTCAATCAGCGTCAGAGGGTTAAAGGCAAATGTACCGTTGGTGTTGAACGTGGAGGTGACGGTAATATCACTTAACTCTGTTAACTGAGGGCGGAATTCAAGACCATAAATTGCAAACGCTGTTACGGTTACGCTGCCTCCTGGCCCTTCAAAAGCATTGGCAGTGATATCGCTGTTTTCGCTAGGGGGCGCGACCAAAAAGCCGGTGTTGATATTAATATTGCCACCTTCTCCTGTGCCTCCTGCGGTAGTGGAGATTTGGCTGTTGCGACGTAGTAGAACATAGTCAGTGGCATTAAGGCTAATATTCCCGCCTTGGCCCGATGTGGTTTCGGCGACGATACTGCTTTGGTGATCGAGACGGATAGTTTGGTTGGCATGAATATTCAAGTTGCCTGCATCGCCCCCCGAAGTACTACCTGTTCCGACTGTGAAGTTGGTGGGGATATTATCTGAATCGCGGAAGTCAGAATTGCGCAAGGCATCAATCCAACTATTACTCTTCTGAATCAAAAATTGGGAATCTGACGCGAGGGGATCGCTACTGACGGTTACTTTGGCGCGATCGTTGGCCTGGAGGTTACTAATATTCAATGTCACATTTCCCCCATCGCCTGCATCAAACGACTGGGCATAAACACCACTACGGACTTGCCCACTCGCTGATGTACCTTGGATCAGCATTTCATCAGCTTGAATGGCAATGTTTCCTCCAGCTTGGGAGCCAAAGGTAGACGTTGAGATCACCCCACCATTAGCGACAGTTAGGGATTTAGTTTTGAGATTAATATTGCCCGATCGCCCATCACCATATGCATCTGCGGCAATACCGCTACTTAGAAACTGACTATTGGTGGTTCCTTCGACCAAGATAGAATCCGCTTCCACATCAATATTGCCCCCTGCCCCCACACCCAACGAAGAGGCCAAAATATTACCGCCATCACGGAGTTCAACACGATCGGCTCGAATCCGAATATCTCCGGCATCACCCGCAGTTGCTGTGCCCTCACGACTGCTATAGCTGGTCAACGTGCTGGGTGTGAGTCCATTCGGATCTGAGCCGATCACTTCCACAAGCTGGGCAGTGATGTCTAAGAGCCCGCCCCGTCCATCTGGTGATGTACTAGCGGTTGATGCTGACACCACTGAACCACCTGTCAGGGTTAAGCGTTGCGTAGGGTGAATCGTAACATTGCCCCTCACTTCGTTAGTACGGTTCTGGGCTTCCACACCACTTAGATTATTAAACTGAACAAACTCTGGGGCAATAATATTAATGTTTCCAGATTGAGCTGTTTCTTCTGATCTCAAAACTGCTGCACTCTTATTTTTCATTGTTAGTGAGCCAGCCGAAAAGGTCAAATCTTCACCTACACCTTGTTCTGAAACACTCCGAATATAGGCTGTGTCTAACGTAATTGAGCCTGTGTCTGAAGCAATAAAGTCAATTTTTCCACCTGCCCCAACTAAAGGATTACCAGATGAACGACCTGAGGTAATAACAGCTACTTCAGTCAGATCAATGTTCTGTCCTGCTTGAAGCTTGATGTTTCCACCTGTAGTCTCCAAAGCATCTGTTGGCAAGATGAGTTGTGAACTGACTCCACGAGAAGCAAGTTCAGAACGGTTGCGATTGCCCAGATTCCCAGAATTAATGACTACACTCCCACCAATAATCGAGCCACGATTACTAATGATAGTTATATCCGAACTTTGACCATTACTCGATGCGTTGATCACTCCTCCTAAGACAATGTCACTTTCTGCTTCAACCGTAACTGTGTTTGAGTTACCAGCGAGTGAACTAGAAATGATATCACCTTGGGATATGTCAATCCTGCCGTTTTGGCTCTTTAAACTAATTGAACCTGCATTTTCGTTGACGTTAACTGAACGGGTCTCCCCTATATTAATATCTTCATAAGCTAAAAGCGAGATATTCCCACCTGTCCCACCCCCAGCCGTATTAGTAATACCTGCTGTTGTATCAATAGAGCCGCTATGACTAATTAAATCAATTCTTCCAGCATTAGCACCCAGTGTTGATGTATCTAGCTCTCCTGTAGTGATATCACCCTCTGCCTCAAGGAGGATATTTCCTGTATCTACAAACAATGTATCTGTGCTAATAGTATTACCTTGAGCATTGATATCACCTTGATTAGCATAAATGCTCACACTGCCTCCAGCAGCAGAGATACTACTGTTAACATTGATATCTCCCTGTATAGCTGTCAGTTCAACTTCTCCTCTTGGCACAGAAATACTATTGTTGACGTTGATATTATTTCCTGCTGTTGCTGTGATCTGACCACCACTACCATTATTGATGGCTACATCAGCATTAAAAGTAATTTCATTGCCAGCTTGAATATCCAAAAACAAGAGATTATTTGTAGAAACTGAAGCGTTAAAAATAATATCTTGTGAGGCTTGAAGTGTGACATTACCATTCAAACCCGCTAACGTGGTTGCACTAATTTCAAAATCCGAATTAGGGAACTCACCAAACAGAATTTGGTTGTCATTCAACTGAGTATCGTTTGTTCCAGAGTTACCAATGATGATATTCCTGGGATCAATCAACAAACTCCCCGCTGCCCCATTCACCGCCAACGTATCCACTACCCCCCGAAAATCCAAAAACTCTCGCCCCGAAACCTCCACCTGGCCGCCATCCCCTGCAACCGCACCCCCACGCGCCTCAATCCCTCCATAAAACGCAGCCATCTCCTCGGCATAAACCACAACCTCACCTCCATTCCCCTCACCCCCCCCATTCGCCAAAATCTTCGCATCCTTCCCCACAAACGTGCGTTGTGCCGTCGGCAACGCCCCCTCACCCTGCCAATCCCCACCAACATGCACCGTCCCCCCATGCCCATCCGGGTTCGACACATCCACCACCGCGCTATCTGCCACTGCAACGCGATCGCCGACAAGATTCACCGTTCCTCCTGGCGCAACAATCTCTCCCCCATGACGCACCTCCTGGGCAAAGAAAATCACCTCCTCACCCAACTGCATCTCTAGCCGTGCCTCATTAATAATCGAGCCCGTTGGATCAGTACCATATTGCAACCCTGGACGTACATTAATCGTCAACAGCGGCGGCACATCTGAATTCATTGCACTAAACTCATAATTGCCCAACCACACACTGTCTGTTGTCGCTATAAACGACCCGCGAATGTCCAACTGCGCGTTCGGGCCAAACACAAATCCTGCGGGATTCGACAAAAACAGATTCGCATCCCCATTAACACCTAATGTCCCAAAAATTTCTGACGGATTGCCCCCCGTCACTCGCCCAATAATGTCCGTAATCCCTGCCGGATTCGCAAAATACGCTGCCATCCCCGCTGGAATGCCAAACTCCTGGAAACTATGTAAGAGATTACTCCCTCGAATTGCACCCCCCTCAATCTGCGACCCATTAACAATTGTTCCGACTGTCCCATCCGACACAACTTGCGCTTGCACCGCTAGAGGAGAAACAGCAAATAACGTGGTGAGGGTCAGACTCGCAACAAAACTAGATTTCATGACACTTGAGCAGAGATAAACGGTAGATAGCAACACCCAAGACACCATGGACAATCGGGGCTGCTATCTATTATCTCCGCACAATGACGTCACTTTTATGCAGCGGCTCAAGATTTTCTGTAAGCCGCTACAGTTGTCAACCCGCTTACTTAATTGCGAGCTAGCAACTGCCCACTGCGAATCGATTCTATTCTTCCTCTAATTCAATCCCCTGAGCCTTGAGTAATTCCGCCAGACGAGCTGCTCGCTTTTCGGCCTTCCGGGCTCGCCGCGCTGCGGCTTCAGCTCGTTGTTTTTCTTGCTCAGCCCGTTGCTTTTGCTGCTCAGCCCGTCGAGATTCAGCCTCAGCCCGCTGTTTTTCTTGCTCAGCTCGCAAAGACTCAATCTCTGACTGCTGCTGGGCTAGCAAGGCTTGCTCATCCCCCGTCAACAGCAAATTACCCGCCAAATCACACCACCGCAACCAACGATCGTATTGTTTGCCCTCAAACTTGCCCGACCAAATGGTCAAGCCTAGACCCAGGCTCGGTAGCTGAGGCTGAGGGAGGCGTTGATATTGATTGCCATTTAAGATATACGCTTGGAGCAACTGGGCAGAGAGCTGCTGGAGCGGATCAAACACCACGTAATAGGGGATACCCATCTGAGCGTAATCCGTTAGTTTGCGGGTGAGTTCGTTACCTTTTCGATTGGAGACAATCTCGATCACGACTTCAGGAACTTTGCCAAACTCCCACACCAGATAGGAGCGGTGCTTTTTTTCATGCCAGTCGGGGCTGACTTCAACACCCAGGCTCAGCATCACATCCGGGACAATGGGGGGTTGATATAAGCCGAAGAAGATCCCCACATCCGCCATCGCCAAAAACGGCTGACCTGGCCTATAGGCACTGTAGAGACATTGCACCAACAATCGCTGGAGTTTTTCTTGAATCAAATTATCCACAGGTGCTTCATCCTCCAGGACAAGGTGGCTGATGTCGGGTTCGGGGACGGAATATGCTTCCACATCCCGCTCGTTTCGTTCAATCGCAGCAGGATCTGGTTTTGTTGGTGTAGCAGTTTGAGGGTCAACCAACGGTCTGGAGATGTTGGGGGGTGACATAACCAAAAGGGGCGATCGGTTAGGGCTATTATAGCGTTTTAGAATTAATGTTCTATCGCCTTAGACTGTACGCCGACCCATCATTCTCATTAACTACAGCCGATCAATCAACCAATAGGTCAACATCAGGCCTTTACCCTTAATCGCCACTTCGCCCCGCGCTTCAAAACGGTAGTGATCCTTCAGGGCGTTATATACTGCCTCCGTGACTTGGATTTGGCCAGGATCGCCACTTGATTCCATGCGAGAGGCCACATTAACCGTATCACCCCATAGATCATAGGTAAAACGCTTGGCTCCAATCACTCCTGCGACTACCGGACCCGTATGTATGCCAATCCGAATTTGAAGCATGGGTTGAGTAGAATTGCGCTCAGGAAATTGCGCCGCTGAGAAATCTGCAACATAGGCGCGAATACGTAAGGCCATCTGAGCGATCGCCTCTACATGATCAGCCCGTTCGGTTGGCAACCCGCCCGCCACCATATAGGCATCACCAATGGTTTTAATCTTTTCAAGACCCAACTGCTCAGCAAAGGCATCGAACTGGGAAAAGATGTCATTGAGCAGTTGCACCAGGGCAAAGGGACTGCGTTGGGCCGAGAGTTCCGTGAAGCCCACAATATCTGCAAACAGAATACTCGCGGAATTAAACTGATCTGCGATCGACTCATTGGCGTTGGTCAGGCGCAGGGCGATCTCTTGGGGCAGCACATCAAAGAGGAGCTTCTCTGACTTTTGTTTTTCCAAACGGAGGGCCTGCTCAGCCTGGAGGCGTTGTTCGTCCGCTTGATGGGTGGCGATCACCTTACTGAGGCTCTGAGCCATCAACTCCACCAGCTCGACTTCCCGATCCGTAAACGGGTGCGATCGCACCCCTGAGTCCATAAACACCAGTACCCCATAGATCTGACCCCGTACCCAAAGCGGCGCACCAATATAGGTCTGAACGCCCAGATTATGGGAAACGGTGGCATCGGTTAATTCATGAACCTGGCTCACATCATGATAGGCCTGGGTCTGTTGGCTTTTGACCACCTGGGCTGAATAGGTCTGAGCTAGGGGCACGTTGTCTTGGGGCGCAATGCCGTCTGGCTCAGTATGAGTAGCAATGACTTGGTACTGTTCTCCTTCAATGCAACTGACGCTGCCACTGGTCAGATTCAGCAGCCGACAACCTGTGGAGAGATAATCATCAAAGCGATCGGTCAACGTAACATGATCATTCGTATCTAGGCGATGAAGTTCCTTAAGATGGGTACTAAACTGCTCCAGGATCAGGGACTGTTGAGCCAATTGTCGTTGGATATATTGCAGCGTTAGTTGATTTTCAACCCGCACCAACACCTCTTCAAAGCGGAAGGGCTTGGTGATATAGTCCACCCCACCGGCTTCAAAGGCCTTCACCTTATCCGACGCATCACTCAGGGCACTCAGAAAAATAACAGGGATCTTGACGGTTTGGGGGGCAGCTTTGAGGCGACGACAGACCGTATAGCCATCCATCTCCGGCATATTAATATCCAGCAAAACCAGATCGGGCGGTTTAACGAGCGCTGCTTTGAGCGCTGTGGGTCCATTCGTGACGCCACGCACCCGATAACCCCGATTGGTCAAGATTTGCGAGATCAAACGGAGATTGGTAGGGGTGTCATCTACAACCAAAATGTCTGCCCCCAAGATATTTGGGTCGGATTGTCCAAAACTTGCGGCCATTGGTGATTTTATCCACCTACAACGGTGTACTTTGTACCTTGTCCCTGACTTGAGGGCACAAATCAGGATAGTTTATGGTGCAGAAAACCTAAACTAACATTGCTCTAGACCAGCAAGGTCTAAACCCGTGTTTGTCTTCATCGTTGCATTACTCTGGAGGCGAGGGCAAGCGCTAAATCAATGTTGTAATGTTGCTCTCGCACACGGGTGCTTCAGTTCTAGGCTATCGACTACAATCTTGTTTATAGTCGTCCTGCTCAATGCGTCTCTAGACTCATGGCTACTTTAGCTCCATCACCCCCCATCATCAATTCGCTTAATTCATGGCGGTTTGTCGACTGGTGTGATTATGAAGCGGAGCGCGATCGGCAGTCTGAGTCGTCAACTAAGCTCTACTATTACCAACAGCGTCTACGAATTGAGATGGGTTCAGAAGGGATTAACCATTCCAGCATTGGCGATCTGTTTGCCATGATTTTATTTGCTTGGTTTAGCCAGCCGGATGCACCCATCTCCAATTCGTTTAATGGTTGTTTGCTGGAGAAAACAGGGCAGAGTGCTGCTGCTCCGGATATCGTTGTTTATGTCGGCGAGGGATATCCTCAATGGCAACCTGGCAAGACGCGCTACATTGACCTAGCAAAGTGGCGAGTTCCAGATTTAGTGGGTGAAATTTCTGATACAACGCTCTCTAGTGATTTGGATGAGAAAAAGCATCTTTACGCTGCGCTGGGCATTCCGGAATATTGGGTGATTGATGTGGTGGGGCGGCGCGTGTTTGCTTTCCGGTTGGGTTCAGAGCAAACCTATCAAGAGGTACAGGTCTCCGGATGCCTGGCAGGTTTACCGATCGCGCTGCTTCAGCAGGCTTTGGAACAGCTCAAAACCCAGAGTAATATTGCGACGGCAGGGTGGTTCGCGTCGCAGATTGCTACTTTAGGGATCGATTGATTGTTCTCGGCTTGTGTTAACGCGACTGGGGACAGTTATCCCAATTCATCAATGGGGGCTTCAACAAGCGGGAATGGGAAGCCCAGTTTAGCAGATGTTTTTTGCATTGGTCTGTAAGCCTCTGCTTAATTAGGCCTGCCACAAGCTATAAGCGCCCCAGAGTGCCGCCGCGATCGCCAAGATCGTCACCCAAACCGGATAGCCACTGCGGGTCTTCACCGTAGCCGTGGCGCGGATCACATCCACATCCACCCAAGGGGTGCTGCCCCGCCGAAACCAGCCAAACACCGTCACTTTTTTGCCCACTAACTCGACTGGGCGGGCAGGCCAAGGCAAGAGGTTCCCCAGTGGCCCGAGCTTAGAGAAAAAGTGGAGTTTCATCAAACCTGAGGAGGTATGGAGAATCAGATCCTGTCCCAACCAATTAAGTGCACCGGGGCGACCCAGGAGCGTTCCTTCTAGTCGCACTGGATAGCTCTTGGGGGGAACTTGGCGGGCATTGCGTAGCAGATCTTCGATGCGGGGATCTTGACGGGAGGGAGCAATTCGGATGTCAGGAAAATAGCCATTGATCCACACAATCAAGCTCAAGCTAAAGGCGATCGCAATGCAGCCATTGAGAAATGGGTTGGCGTCTGCTAGCCAAATCAAGCGCCACAGAGAGAACCATTCCCCGAAAATCTTGGCCAAACTGCCAATCAACCAGAGGGTCAACCGGGAGACAATACCAAAGGCAATACCTGCTAGAACTGCACTTTGCAGAATTGGCAGTGCTGTGTAGCTACGCTTAAACTTTTGCGCATGGTCTTTAAGGGTTTTCGGGGGGGGGATGATTGTGGGTAATTCTAGTTCGGGTTGGAGTTTCCAATAGTTGGCGTAGCGATTAAGCAGATAGATGCGATCGCCCAGCAGCGGATGAGAATTGACGAGGGCTAACCATTGCCGATAGGGGTTGGTGCAGTCCCAGACCAACATCTCGCTGAACGGGGTTTTGTCTGGTAAGCCACCCAAACTCACCGCTTGACGATGGCTCAGGGGCATTAGCAGATCCCAGGCTTCAAGCAGGGGCAATGTTTCTTGGCGCTGACTGATATGTTGCGAGATGCCCATCGTCAGCTTGAGCAGGGCACGGCTGAGGGCGTTGGGATTCCCCGTAAACTCCGCGCCGAAGCGATCGCCATAATAGATACGCTGGCGGGCAAAGTAGAGTAATGGCAGCCGCCAGAGCCAATAGATGCCATAGAACCCTGAAGCCAACCAGCCACAGAGGGTTTGTAGAATAATTCCCCCCCAAGACGGGATTTTTTGCCACGTGCGCAGCCAATTACCGCTCTGAGCCAAGTATTGATAGGCCAAAAAGGGCAGTTGCAGCAGGGCGATCGCGCCGGACATGGGAATCAAGTCGTACTGGACAATCGCCGCAAATTGGCTGGCCACAACCACCGCCAATTCCTCGTCTTCCAGTTGCTCCAAGAGGGCATCACTCATCACGATGCGAGCGGTGCGGGGCCAGTTACCATAGGTGATAATCCAAGGTGCCCCCAGATTAACCAACCCCAGCTTAGGCATAGGAATCTGGTGCTGGCGGGTGAGCCGTTGCAGGACTTTCGCGGTTTCTGGATGTTGATTTGCCAGGGTGTAGAGGGGCAGAGATTGACGTTTGTAGAGATAGGTAAGAATGGCATCCAGGAGCCAGGGGGAGGCGATCGCGCAAACAATCATCGAGCCAATAATGGGGCGTGTTGCAGTGGCATCTAACCAGCGAGGCGGTGTGAGCAGGGGCAACGTGAACCCCAGCCATTGCAGCACAGCAGCGGTAATAGTCCAGCCCCATTGCATCACCCAAAAGAGCGCCACCATCGTGAGGGCAATACGCAACCAAAATTTCCAGCGACGGGGTTTGCGCATTGGCTGCCACTTTTGGGCTCGCTCGGCGTTACGCCATTCCCGCCCGGAGACAAAGACCGAGGCCGCCACTTCTGGAGCCTCAGGGGTGCGCATCGGCAGGGGACGCTGAAGCGATTTAGCATCCTCAGATTTTGCTTTCGGGGTTGAGCGTTGCTGACCCGGTGGTTGGAAGGCGGCAGCGTTGGCTTTACGGTAGCGGCGGGTGAGATCTTTGAGTGTTTTAGCGGCCCAGGGGTAAGTTTCAGTATCCTGGCTGATGCGTTTGCACAGATCGATAGCATCCCGGACACGATCAGCGCGATAGTAAGCCAGGATCAGGGTTTGGTAGGCTTGGGTGCGGGTCGCCGGGTCGAGGTCGGTTTCGGCGATCGGTTGGAGGTGAGCGATCGCGGTTTCGTAGTCCTTTTGAGCAAAGGCGGCTTGACCTTTGGCGAAGCTGGGCTCAGGGATCGATGTCATCGCAGCAGCGGGGAGATGCACATTACTCTTCAACCCTAGCTCAGATTGTGGGCGATCGTGCGGGGTTTTAGGAAAGCAATGCGATGGGAAAGCTTCCGTTGCATCACGTCTTCTCAGGCTTGAGCACAGATCACGCCTTATACCAACTGTTCCACCTCAAATTCAGTAAACACCTTTGCTTGCTCCAACACCAACTCGATCGCCATTGCCTGCATATCTGGTGGATAACCATATTTGCGGAGCAAACGCTTGACCATAACTTTCATCCTGGCCCGCACACTCTCTTTAAGGTTCCAGTCAATCGAGGCATTCTGCCGGACACGGGCTACCAGTACGATCGCCAACTCCCGTAACTGCTCTTGCCCCATCACATCCCGCGCACTGTTATTTTGAGCCAGGGCATCATAGAAGGCTAGCTCATAGGGTTCGAGTCCCAGTTCTTCACCCCGTTGGTGAGCGGCTTGGATATCTTTGCCCAAATCAATCAGCTCTTGCATCACGTCGGTAACGCTGATGACCTGGTTTTTGTAGCGGTTCAGGGCATCTTCAAGCAGTTCGGCTAGCTTGCGACTACGGACAAGATTGGTGCGGCTTTGGGCTTTGATTTCATCCTTGAGCAGTCGTTTCAGCAGCTCAACAGCAAGGTTTTTATGTTCCATGCCCTCGACTTCTGCCAGGAATTCGTCAGAGATAACGGAGATACCAGGGTTATTGATGCCCGCTTCTTCGAAGATGTTGATTACGGTATCGGACACCAGGGCTTGATCGACCACCTGACGGATGGCGGTTTCAATCTCGGTGTTGCTGAGGCCGCCATTGCTGGGTTCGAGTTTGCGGAGGCTGGCTTGGATGGCTTGGAAGAAGGAAATTTCTTCGGCGCGTTGTTGGGCTTCGGGATGGTGGGCAATCAGGGCATAGGCTTTGGAGAGGGAGGCGATCGCATCCCTGAACCGTTCTTTAATTTGCGGATTAGCCGCGTAGTTTGTGGCCGCTTTGAGGAGGCTGAGTTTGTTACCTGTACTAGTGGTGAAGTAGGGCTGATAGTCGAAGCCTGCCATAATACCTTCGACAACTTCTAACTGTTTCAGCATCAGCCCGATCGCTACATCTTGGTCAAGGGTCAGTTTGCCTTTGCCACCACTGTTGGAGTAGAAGTTCAGGGCTTGTTTGAGTTCGTGCGCAATGCCGAGATAGCCCACAATCAGCCCGCCTTGTTTCTCGAAGTAGACGCGGTTGATGCGGGCGATCGCTTGCATTAGGTTATGCCCTTTCATCGGTTTATCGATATACATGGTGTGGAGGCAAGGAGCATCAAAGCCGGTGAGCCACATATCGCAGACAATGACCAGCTCCAGTTCGTTATCGGGGTCTTTGAGCCGTTGGGCCAAGATTTGGCGATCGCGCTTGGTGGTGTGGTGTTGGGGCAGGTTGCCCGCATCGGCAGCACTCGCGGTCATCACCACTTTGAGCTTGCCGTTGTTGAGGTCGTCGCTATGCCAGTCGGGCCGCAGGTGGATGATCTGGTCGTAGAGGTTGGCGGCAATCTTGCGACTGAGGGTAACAACCATGCCCTTACCCCGGTTGGCGGTTTGCCGTTGCTCAAAGTGGGTCACGATGTCGTCAGCGATGGTTGCGAGCCGTTAGAGTAGTTTTCGTATAGCCGAAGACGT
>JAAHHN010000110.1 GCA_010672165.1 Spirulina sp. SIO3F2
CCAGCTCAAGAAGCATGGGCGTCGAGCCCGTAGCCTTTTCCGTTACGGCTTTGATATTCTTCGCCGTTTTTTCTCCAATCCTACGACTGGACATGAATCACTCTTCAATCCACTTTTCTCGCCTCTCTACTTTTTGTCCTGTACTTAGCCATTGACGATGCTTGATAAACAGCTTCCAACTCTGGGCAAAAATGACCAGAATACTGACTCGCTGCGCTCTAAGGGCTGCTAAAGACATTATGCTTATAATCTTCTTTGTCGATGTAGATTAGGATACATACAATGCCTGCATTAGCAAATCCTTAGATCAATCCCTCACGAATTGCTTTAGCTGCTGCTTGTACGCGATCGTTGACACTTAACTTATTAAGAATTGTTCGGACATACGCCTTAACCGTTCCATAAGACAAATGTAATTGCTGGGCAATCTCCTTGTTGGATAGTCCTTCGCTAATCAAGCGCAAAGTCTCTTGTTCCCGCTTGGTTAAAACCGCGATCTCAGAAGATTGTGGGGGCTCGTCTGTAAGGGTTGCTGTTGCTGGACTCGCAATCGAATTCGTACTCGATTTGAGCATCGAGGTTAGCTTGTGAGCAATTTTCGGGTCGAGATAAGTGCCGCCCTTTTGCAACACCCGCACGACGGAAAGAAGTTGTTCCCAATCAATACTTTTGAGGCAATAACCATCAGCTCCCGCCGCCAGCATCCCAAGTACCGACTCATCTTTGCCAAACGCACTCAATGCTAGGACGCGGATCTCAGGATGGGTTTTCTTAATTGTCTGCGTAGCTGCAATACCATCGAGTACAGGCATTTCAATATCCATCAAAATAATATCGGGTTGGAGCTGCGCAGCTAGCTCAATGGCTTGCTCACCATCATCGGCTTCTCCAACCACTTCACAGTCTAAAACTAGACTAAACTGGCCTTGCAGGCCGCGGCGTAAGAGCACATGATCTTCAACAAGTAAAATTCGAATGGGTGGGGGTTTGATAGGATGGGACATGTTGTGAAAGTCAGAGCAATGTAAATTTTTGCCCACGTGTAGCAGGCAGAAGGCAGCATCCTTCTTTGTCCAAGCAGTTTCGGTCTTAGCCGGGATTATTCATTAGAAAGCAACACGCTAATCTATAGCGTTCACACCAGTTTTTGTAGGGGATGGTTTGAAGCCCTCCCCTATGGGATCTCTTGGGTTTTGCAGTGCAGATTTGGTATTAGATTTCATTCCGGTTTGGGACAGCAGGCTGCCTGAGGCTGAATGGGGATCGTGAACCAAAAGGTTGTACCAAGTCCCACCACACTCTCTACATTAATGTTACCGCCGTGGCTTTCGACTATTTTGCGACAGACATAGAGCCCGAGTCCAGCTCGGCCACGACGACCGGAACCCTGCATAAATCGTCGAAATAGGCGTTTGGCTTCTTGCTTTTTGAGGCCGGGCCCTTGGTCATGCACTGCAACTTTGAGCTGTTGGTTCTTATGGGTGGGTTGAGCGAGGAGTACCTCAATACAAACGGGTTGCTCAGGTTCACTTACCCGGACGGCATTATCCACAAGATTTTGGAGCACCCGCTGAAGTTCGATCGCATCTCCACAAGCGGTGGGTAAATCGGGTTGAATGCGGGTGAGCAATTTACATTTATGGTTTGAACTATTCTGGGCCCAAGTAATCACGCGATCGCAAATTTTTGCCCAATCAATCGGTTCTCGATTCAGAATCCGGCTCCCCCCCGTTTCGTAACGGCTGATATCGAGCAGGGTATCCACTAACTTAATCAGATCGTCATTTGCACTACAGCATTCGCCCAAAACCTCTTTCGGCAAGTTCCCCACGGGGCCAAACGCCCCGCCCATAATGGCACTAAGGGCACTGCGATTCGCCAACACAGGTGTTCGCAGATCATGGGATAAAGTGCTCACCAGTTCCTGAAGCAAACGACTGGTGAGTTGATGGATGCGGGATTGGGCGAGTAGCAGTTGATGGGTATCTAGCAGCATGTAGGGGCAATCCCCATCACTGCGTTGAACTACAATGGGATCATAGAAGTGATCGATGGAACGTCGTAGGGCTTGGTCGGCGGCCTGCACAATCGAAAGGGATTCAGAAAAAATCTCGGCCTCAATAACAGCAGAGCGATGGAGTGAGTCCAGAGAGCGCCTTAAGAATAGTTTTAACGAGGATGGATGACGCATATGCCCGAGAAATAACTGTCGGGAGAGCACGCCAACCAAGCGATCGCCCGCCATCAGAATGATCCCAGGCGCTGCAGGGTTTGTTTCAAAACAACGCATCGCCTCAGCTACAGACGACGCCACATCCATAACAGCGTGGTGCAGGGGCAGCTCTACTAGCGTTGATTCTAAAGACAGAATCCGCTCATCAAATCCATCATCAGAGGATGGAGGTGAGAGGAGGGCAATGAATATATCCGCTGCATTTTCCATCGGAGTACTCCCAATGTCGTCATCCTGATTCTATGCCAGGCCTACTCTTCACCTGGTTCTAAAATCCGTTGAAACAAGTAGCCTGTCCCCCGAGCCGTAAGAATAAGTTCTGGATTGCTGGGGTCGTCTTCAAGCTTGGCACGCAGCCGCGAAATATGCACATCCACAACCCGAGTATCCACATGGCGCTCGGGGGTATAACCCCACACCTCTTGTAAAATCTCGGAACGGGAGAAGGCTTCGCCAGAGCGACTCACCAACAACTCCAATAAGCTAAATTCCATACCTGTGAGGCGAATGCGCTCATCACCCTTATAAACCTGACGCTTATTGGTATCGATCTTAATTGAGGCAATTTGAATCACCCCAGAACTGGGAATACCAGAACCACTGTTTTTATCCACACGGCGCAACACTGAACGAATCCGCGCTTCGAGTTCCTTAGGAGAAAAGGGCTTAACCACATAGTCATCTGCCCCCAGTTCTAGGCCGGTGATGCGATCGGCCACATCCCCAAGGGCGGTGAGCATAATAATCGGAATGTCAGATTCCTTGCGTAGTTCTTGACAAACCCCATAGCCATCCAGCTTGGGCATCATCACATCCAACACAACCAAATCCGGTTCTGTATCCCGGAATGTGCCGATCGCTTCTTCACCATCGGCGGCTGTTACCACGTCATAGCCAATCATCGACAAGCGGGTTTCTAAAATGCGACGGATGCTGGCTTCGTCGTCTACGACGAGGATTTTTTCTTTATGAGTTTCCAAAGAACTCAATCTCCTTCTCGATACAAAACTAAACCGTTGTTAACCTACAATACCTCCTCAAATTCAAGCAAAATTGAGGCGATCGCTGAAAGTCCTTAAACAGTTGGCCTGTAATGATATTAGCCTGTGTCGATTGCCCTCAACCCATCGCTCTGGAGTTTCTTAAGGAAATCACACAATTTTAAAGTTTTTTGTCAGTATGTGAAAAAGTCGAGGCTTTCTCATTAAACCCTGATGCAGAATTTTGCGGTTTCATTAGCATAGAGGATCAAACGATAATCACCCATGCCCAAACCTCGCACCCTTTATATTTGCAATGACTGTGGTACGGAATCCCATCAATGGTTGGGCAAATGTCCGGGCTGTGGCACTTACGGCTCTCTAGAGGAGCAAATTATAGCGAATCCGCCCACCAGCACCGCAACTCGGGTGGCTACGCCCCGAGCCTCACGCAGCGCTAAAAAAAATGCGGTGCGTCAGTCCCAAACCTTCTCAGAAATCACCAGCGATCGTCAGGTGCGCTTCTCGTCTGGCTATGGCGAATTTGATCGCGTCCTTGGCGGTGGATTGGTTCCGGGTTCTTTAGTACTTATTGGCGGCGATCCGGGTATTGGCAAATCCACGCTACTGCTCCAGTCTGCCAACCAGCTGACCCAGCAACATCGAGTGCTTTACGTCAGTGCTGAAGAATCCGCCCAGCAGATCAAGCTCCGTGCCACACGCTTGGGCATGAATAATGACGGGAATAACCGTCAAAAGCCAGAAGAGCGTCTTTACGTGTTTCCCGAAACCGATCTAGAACTGGTGCTGCAAGAAATTGCTAGTTTGCGGCCCCAAGTGGCGGTAATCGACAGTATTCAACGGCTCTTTTTTGCCGCTCTCAACTCAGCGCCTGGCTCTGTCGCCCAGGTGCGTGAATGCACCTCAGCCCTGATGCAATTGGCGAAACGAGAGGGAATCACCTTGCTGATTGTGGGTCATGTTACCAAGGAAGGGGCGATCGCTGGCCCCCGAGTTCTAGAGCATTTGGTCGATACGGTGCTCTATTTTGAAGGCGATCGCTATGCCTCCCATCGGCTGCTGCGCTCGGTGAAAAATCGCTTTGGGGCAACCCATGAAATTGGCATTTTTGATATGCGGGAGCAGGGTCTTTGGGAAGTGAGTAATCCCTCCGAATTGTTTTTAGGTAATTTAGAAGAACCCTCCCCCGGAACCGCTACAGTGGTAGCTTGCGAAGGTACCCGACCGCTACTGGTGGAAATCCAAGCCCTGGTCAGCCCCACTAGCTATTCATCGCCCCGTCGTTCCACCACCGGTGTGGAATATAGCCGCTTGCTACAAATTTTGGCGGTGCTAGAAAAACGGGTGGGTATCCCGCTCTCCAAGCTAGATGCCTATATTGCCTCGGCGGGTGGTTTGGGCGTGGCTGAGCCTGCGGCTGATTTAGGTGTGGCGGTGGCGTTAGTGGCCAGCTTCCGCGATCGCCTCGTTGACCCCCGCACTGTGCTGATTGGCGAGGTGGGTTTAGGCGGTCAAATTCGTCCCGTTTCCCAGATGGAATTGCGTCTAAAAGAAGCTGAGAAATTGGGCTTTAAACGGGCGATCGTCCCCAACGGTTCGAGCTACGCAGGTATCAATTTAGAGATTATTTCGGTGGGGAAAGTTGTAGATGCAATGATTGCGGCACTGCCACCCCAGAGAGCATCCGAGCATTGAGATGATTTATCGCTACTATATTTACTGATTCAAATAAACACAAACGTTCTGTAGGGGCTGGGTTTCCCTGCCCCGCGCCAGTTCAATGGCTTTGACAATCCACTGTCTGATTGATTGATCGAGTTGTCCAATAATGGGTTGGGGCGCGGAAACCGACGCCCCTATAGTTAGAGATCTAAATTTTCAGCCCCTTTCTAAAACGGAATATTGTCTAGATCGTCATCGCTCAGCGTCGATGGTGCTGGCGCTGGCGCAGGTGCTGGCGGTGGGGCAACGGGGGCAGCTGGCATCGGTGCTGGCTCTGGTGGGCGACTATAATTCCCCATCGGCACAACATTATCAGGTTGTCCATAGCCTGCTGTTGGCAGGCTGTTGGCTTGGAAACCCATTCCGGGGGCTTGCTTATAAATCTTGGAAATATTCAGTTCTGCACGTTTTTCTTTAAACCCTTCAGGGCGATCGAACGTGCTCATCCGCAGGCTGCCTTGCAAAATTACCACATCTCCAACTTGGTAGTTTTGGTTGATATCTTCGGCTAAGTTGCCCCAGCCCACAGCCCTGAGTCGTTGGGGTGGATCTGTGTCACGCAAACTATCAAATTCAACAAACATATCAGCGAGGACAGATTGACCGTCCGGCGTCATTCGACGGACGGGGGCTTCCACAATGCGAGCCATCAGGATGCAGCTATTCATAATACAAATACAGTTCTCAGACCAAAAGGAAATATTTAGGCCAGATGTATGGCTTTTTCATTGTAGGGCAGATATTCTGGCAGCAGCTTGGAGTTTGAGATTTGTGAAAGGGGCAGGCATTACCCCAATGACCGTATTGGGATTTTTGTTGACTTATGCTCAGCCTCCTTGTATTGCGCATACACCTAGTCCTTGCCCCAAAACCCGCTAAAGTAAAGAAACTTAAACTTTTCTGAAATCTCGACCGATCGCTCATGCGTGTAATTCTAATGACGGGCAAAGGCGGCGTAGGCAAAACCTCCGTCGCGGCAGCCACAGGCTTGCGTTGTGCTGAACTGGGCTACAAAACCCTGGTGCTCAGTACTGACCCCGCCCACTCCCTAGCAGACAGTTTTGAGGTGGAATTGGGTCACGACGCGCGATCGGTGCGACCCAACCTCTGGGGAGCGGAACTGGACGCGCTCATGGAATTGGAAGGCAATTGGGGCGCGGTTAAGCGCTACATTACCCAGGTGCTGCAAGCACGGGGTCTTGATGGAGTTCAAGCCGAGGAATTGGCGATTCTGCCTGGTATGGACGAAATCTTCGGCTTAGTCCGGATGAAGCGTCATTATGACGAGGGAGATTATGAGGTCTTGGTGATTGACTCTGCTCCCACAGGCACAGCCCTGAGATTATTGAGTATCCCTGAGGTGGGGGGCTGGTATATGCGGCGCTTTTATAAACCGTTGCAAGGGATGTCAGTCGCGCTGCGGCCGCTCGTGGAGCCATTGTTTAAGCCGATCGCGGGGTTTTCGCTGCCAGACAAAGAAGTGATGGATGCACCCTACGAGTTTTATGAGCAAATTGAGGCGCTTGAAAAAGTTCTTACGGATAATCAACAAACCTCCGTCCGCTTAGTAACCAATCCGGAGCGGATGGTAATTAAAGAATCCCTTCGTGCCCATGCGTATTTAAGTCTCTATAATGTGGCAACCGATATGGTCGTAGCCAATCGCATTATCCCTGAAACGGTGCAAGATCCGTTCTTCCAGAAGTGGAAGGAAAATCAACAGGTGTACAAGCAAGAAATTCATGAGAATTTCCATCCTTTACCCGTTAAGGAAGTGCCGCTCTATTCTGAGGAGATGTGTGGTTTGGCGGCGCTCGATCGCCTCAAGGAAACACTCTACGCTGATGAAGATCCGACTCAGGTCTACCATGCTGAGAGCACAATGCGCGTGGTGCAGAAGGAGGATCATTACAGTCTTGAACTCTATCTACCGGGCATTAACAAAGAGCAAATTCAGCTCAATAAGACGGCGGATGAGTTGAATGTGCGCATCGGCAATCATCGTCGCAATTTGGTGTTGCCCCAGGCCTTGGCGGCGTTGAATCCGGCGGGGGCGAAGATGGAGGAGGATTATCTCAAGATTCGGTTTAAGGCGGTGGTTTAGGGGGCATCGTCATGAACCTCTTCATCGACACGCAGCATTAGGCCCCCGCTCTCCGAGAGGACTTTGTTTTTTCAGGCCAAGATGCCTGCTTCACCCCTGGGCAGGTGCAGTTTTACGAGGATAGCCTCAAGGAATATCGGAATTTGCAAAATTCGCTGGATACGGTACACCGCAAGGGGAAGGTGGAAGGATTAGCGGAGGTGGTGAAGAAGGGAATTGAGCAGGGGCTTTCGGATGAGTTGTTGGTGACGTTGGCGGGGTTGACAGTTGAGGAGATTCAGCGAATGAGGTTAAGTTGAAGCAGTACAATCACTTTCAATGTTTGCTTTCTCGTAATTATCATTTAATATTATTCAGAGACGCATCCAGAGTCTTAGGTTTTGTAATGTCGAGGTAGTCAAGTCTAATACTAAATCCGGCTTGGATACCCCAAGAATCCAGGGTGCGCTGAGATTTACCGAGTCGAGTTCTGGGCTGTTCTATTCTTGGGTTTTGACTGAAAGATTTAGTATAAGTTCCGATTTTTTCGATAGTATTGATTTAGTTAGCGAGTAATGATTGAGCTGTGGTGGGGAGTGTCTACTTATTAAAGCTAATGGTCGGTAGGAAAAACCTATAAGAAGAATAATCTGTGTAATGAGCATGGAAGACTTAGCAATTCGTCAAATATTAAATAAGGTTAGTAATGGACAACTTAGAGTCCCAGCATTCCAAAGAGGATTTGTTTGGGATGCTAGTAAAGTTGCTTATCTTATGGATAGCTTGTACAAAGGCTATCCTATTGGTTCTTTACTGATTTGGCGAACAGGTGAGCGTTTAAAATTTGAACGAAAGTTGGGTCCGTTTAAACTACCTGAACTTGAAGAGGATTACCCAGTTGACTACATTCTAGATGGTCAACAGCGGATCACATCTATATTTGGAGTATTTCAGACAGATTTACATCCAGATGGTGATGATAGTTGGACTAATATTTATTTTGATCTAAGTGCGAATAATGACGTACAAGAATCACAAATAATAGCTTTGTCTCCAGGTGATATAAGCCCAGAGATTCACTTTCCTCTCGGAGTATTATTTGATACTGTTGGATACAGGAAGGCGACACGTGAGTTAAGTGATGAGGCTGCAGAAAAAATTGATGTAATCCAAGCAATTTTCAAAGAATCACAAATACCAATTCAGCAGATTGAAACGGATGATCGAACCACTGTTGCTATAGTTTTTGAGAGAGTAAACCAAAGAGGTGTTCCTCTTGACACATTACAGCTATTAACAGCATGGACTTGGAGTGAGGAGTTTGACTTACATCAGAAATTCAATGAAATAAATGAGGAGTTAGAGACCTTTGGATTTAATGAAATTGATCAAAATAATAATCTTTTGCTAAGAATATGCTCTGCTGTTTTAGCTCATGATGCTTCTGTTGATACATTAATTAGTTTGAATGGATCAAATGTTAGGGAGAGGTTTAGAGAAGTTTCTAACGGTCTGAAGGGAGCAATTGACTTTCTCCAGTCAAACTTAAACGTATTCTCATTAGAGAATCTTCCTTACCCTGCTCTCCTGATTCCTTTGTCTGTCTTTTTCGCAGTTCCCGGTAACCAGCAAGTCAATTACAGCGATGAGCAGCGTAAGCAGATACTTCAATGGTTTTGGCGATCTTGCTTTTCAAGGCGTTACAACAGTCAACCAACAAAAACTATTAGGCGTGACATAAAGGATATTGTTCATCTTCGTGAGGGACATAAGTCACCTTTGGGAAGCTTTGCTTTCGTACCAGTAACACCAGATTTCTTTTCAAACCAAGTATTTCGAATGAATAATGTCAACAGCAAGTCTTTTGTTCTGTTGTTGGCTCAATCGCGGCCAAAGAGTTTTGTGTCAGGCAATAATGTATCCCTTCAAGAAGTTCTTAGTGAGTATAATAGAAAAGAATTCCATCATCTTTATCCCCGAGCTTATCTTCGTACCGTTGAGAATGAAATAAACTATGATATGAACTGCCTAGCTAATTTTTGCTTCATATCACGTTCTGATAATAATGCTTTGGGAGGTGAATCACCTAGTAGATATCGCTCTAAGATGCCAAGTGATATTGCTCAAATACTGAAACACTCTATGTGTCCACAATCCTTATTTCTTGACAACTTTAACTCATTTATTTTAGAGAGGTCTAAAGTGCTTGCCAAAGCAGCACTTGAAATCTGTCTATAGTTTAGTTTCTTTAATCTTGGTGATGATTCGAGGCAAGAAGACAAAACCGCCCCACCCAGTTTAACGACCCAGACCCCAATCCAATTATATTCTCCACCTGCGCCTCCGCCTCATGCACCAAATCTCGCAACTGCACCAGAATCTCTGGATCAGCCTACTCCCATACCCCCCGCTGATTTGCCTCTAATAGCCGCTCCGCCATATTCCGGCAACACTCACGATTCTTCTGACGCACAAACCCCTGCACCGCTTCATCTAGAAGATTGGAAATCTGTTAATTATCCAACTCCTCAGCCGCATCTACCTCCTCCTGAGTCACATTGAGTCGCTTTAGCAATGGCTCAATGGAGATATTTAATCCATTCAAAAACGGCGCAAGCTGACGGAGGAGCTTGAGATAGCCCTTCCGGATACCACGCTGCTCACCCTCCTCCAGAAATTCTTCACGACAGGCCTCACGCCCCTCGCGGCGGCCCCGCTCCAAACTTTCCTGAACCATGTCTTGATAAAAAACCGATTCTTGCATTGCCTGACTCCTCATAATTCGTTTGATCACATCCAGCTTCAATTTTAACCCAGCAAATATCGCTGTCGCTGTTTCCAAATTGCCCTGCATTCCTACATCTGTTGTTACCTCCCTAATCCGTACTCTGGTCTGCTCAAGCAACCCCTCCGCATCTTGATTCGCCGCTTTAGAGAGAATCACCAATGGTAATAACCCTGGTGCAGACCAAAACACCGCCTTGGGTTGTTCCCAAAGCCGAATCACCTTAAACCGATGGGTCATGCCACCCGATTGAAACGTTGTTTCTTTGACTAACGGTGAACTGGTCTTACGCAGATACACCACCACTTGCACAATCTGCTTATCTGCAAACTTTTTACGAATGCGGAGATAGTAATTTGCCATGCGCTCTGGCATCTCATCATCCGGCTGAGTCTGAAACTCTACATGCAACACCACATCCCCACCCTGAAGCATCAACGAGTCTGCCCGGATGGGTTCAGTGATGAGTTCAGTTGGCTCTAGGCGAGTGAGAACAATGGACTTACCAAGCAGCCAGTTTGCGAAATCATGGGGATAGGTTTCAATGAGATACTTGCAAAAGTTATCGTACACATAAATATAGTTTATTTGTACGATCTAATCGTAGCACAAGACCAACTTGTCTTAATCTTCCAACCCAACAACTTTACCCTCATCTAAACTCCAAAAACTCAACCCAACACATCCTCCTAACCAAGATGCATCATTAACCTGGGATCTGCGCTTGGGCCTATTCCGATCGCAGATCTAACGCCATCTGATATACCTTGCCCCATTCCGCCATCACCTGTGTCTTGCGCACCCCCATCTCCTTGGCGATCGCCTCAATACTCGACCCCATTTTCAGCCTGCCCAAAATGCTCTGCTGCATCTCGGTTAAATCTGCCCAAAAACTCGACCATTGGCCCGGCGTCAACCCCAAACTATGCTCCTGCAACGACGTTTGCAACCAATTCGCCACCAAATCCGGACGACCCTTGAGCGCAAAGATCTTAATCGCGTGATAGCTCACCTTTTCCCGCAGCCGATAAATCTGCTTAACCGGAACCCCCAACTTCTGAGCAATCATCTCTTGGGGGCAACCCTGGAGATAGAGTTGTAGCCATTCCACCGCAATCGGGTCAACCTTTTGGGCCAGATATTGCTCAAACTCCGTTTGCACCTCTTGGCGTAGGCGCTGCTGCTGCTCCCAATCCTGCTCATATTCATAATGGGACACTGCCTCCGTGTCAAAAAGACTAATCGCCGAATCGCCATCATCGAGGGTAATTTCCTCCGAGAGCATTCGTACCCGTTCTTTTTGGGGCACTTGGGTCATCCCCCCCTTTTGGGAACGACGGAGATAGTTGACAAATCGGAAAACGAGCAAAGGCTGGTTGCGAATCGGGCGCAGACAATATTCCTCCACGCTGGTGAGCAAGAGCGTATTCCGCAACCGCTCATCCGTGGTGCAATGGCTAATCCAAGCCACAGTCGCTTGAATGTAGCGATCGCTGTTGAGCATTTCTTGGATCACCTCTTGGAGCACATCGGCTACCGCCCGGTTGCGATCGCGGCTCAAGGAAACCCAAGTGCGAATTTTATTGCGCACCACCATCAAGGCCCCCAGCCGGGAAATCAGGTTGCGATAGGCCCGGGTTGGACTGACATTAAGATACCGCTGCCCCAAAATCCGATAGCGGTAGAGCATCGCCTGTTCAGCGATCCGAAGCTGCTTGGTATCCAACTCAGCAAAGCGCTCTGGATTCTCGCCAATCAGCCAGTCCACAATACTTTGAGTGGTGGTGGGTTTGAGGGTGGGGTGATCCGTTTGGATGCGATCGCGCCACGCCACACGCTGCTGCTCGACCCAAGGCTGCTCTAAAGCTGTTTGTTGTTCCATACTCTGGTTGCCGTCCCCATCACTCCTTAGCCATTATTCCATGATCGTTATTAAGCCTGCCACTCTCGTCATCACAGCAACTTGATGAATCAGCTTAGAATTGAAGTGAATGCATTCACCGTCGGTTATGACTCAGCCCCTCCCTGCCAGTGATCTGACCCTTGGGCAGCTTAAGCAGCAGTTTGCCCTAGAGCGCAATGATGAACCGGATTTTTTTACGGAATGGCAAACTGACTTGCCCAATCTCTCAGAGTTTGAGCGCACCTATCTCGACCAAGTCAAAGCTGACTTCATCTCTCTCGGCGATGAACCGCTCAATGAAGAAGTGGTCAAAATGAGTATTCTGGCTCCTTTGCTTTCGATCGCGGGATTTTTCCGTGCGCCCCTGTTTCCTAAAGCAGAGGTGGGCGTTGAGCTAACCGTTGCTGACGAAGACCAATTTGTACGGGGTCGGTTGGATGTGTTGGTGGTGTATCAGCAGTTTTGGGTCATGGCGATCGAAGCCAAACGCCGAATGTTAGCCCTTGAGGCGGGTTTGCCACAAGTTTTGTTCTATATGCTCAATCATCCTGAACCCCAACCTGTAACCTATGGCCTGGTGACTAACGGTTCAGACTTCCGATTTATCAAGCTTATGAATGGTCACTATGCCCTCTCTGATCAGTTTACGATTCATCGGCGGGTCAATGAACTCCAGGTGGTGGTGCAGATCTTGAAACGACTGGGGAGCTTGATTGTGCAAACGGCGGACGAGATAGCAGCTTGAGTCTGTCCACTTACCAACCCAATGTCCAATCTTCAATCGCTGCTTCTGTCCACAACCAATTTTGAGCTAGGGCATCGATGGTGAATTCGGTAGGGGTTTGGGCAAAAACGCGATCGCGCAATTGCTGAGCTTCAATCAGCAGCGTATTGCGGTTGGGGCTGGGTTCGTCCGCCAATTGTTTCAGGCTAAGGGCCAAGCCTGCATAGATCATTGACTGGATTTGGAGATCCGCATCGTCGTCTGCTTCAATCAATTTGAGCGCATCTCGCCAGGCCTGATTTGCGGCATTTAAACGCCCCTCTTCGTAATAGGCAAAACCGAGGGCAATGTGGTAAGCCACCACCGAGTCATTGCGGCGCACCGCCTCTTCCCAATAACGACGAGCATCGTCTGAGCTGTAGTCCCCCTCAGCAAGCCAACCTTGCCAAGCCAGCCGACCAT
Organism: Spirulina sp. SIO3F2; assembly: GCA_010672165.1. GTDB lineage: Bacteria > Cyanobacteriota > Cyanobacteriia > Cyanobacteriales > Spirulinaceae > SIO3F2. Next base: position 12,914 of record JAAHHN010000110.1, read on the forward strand.
ACAGATAGAGTACCTCCGGGTCATCCTGATGTTCTGGCGGGATATTCCCCAAAGCCGATTCAGCGTAGGGGATGGCATTGCGATCCAGCAGTACAGCAACAGCAGCTAACCCTTGGCTATATTCACTGTTGCTCAATGCCGCGATCGCTTGCACAGCTAACAATTCCGTTTCCTCAGCAGTGGCTTCACCATTGGACAAGGAATTCTGGGGGGCTGACGCAATCCCGGAGGGACGGCTTTGCCAAAACTGCCAACTTAGGGCCGAAACCGCCACCAAAATGGCGGCAATACTGCCACCAATCAGCAGGCGCGATCGCCATTTCGCCCCAGAGGGATGGCTGGGACGCTGGAGCGTTACGGGAGGTGGCGTTGTCTGTTCAGGATCAGGCGGAACCGTTGGCTTAGATGTTGCGGTGGCAGTAGTATTCGAGCTTGTCGCCTGGGGTGGCGTTGCAAAATCGGCGAGTACATCCCCCACAAACGCAGCGGCTTCCGCATCGGCTGCCCCATTTTCCGGCGGTATTTGCTGGTCTTGGGCATCTTGGGCTAGCTCATCTTGAAGCCATTGGGGCAGTGCTGCGATCGCCGCTTCACTCTCCACCGCGGTTGGAACGGTTTCGGGCACCAAAACCCCCTGACTCTGGGGATGTAAATAAAGCACAGGCAGCGCCCAATAGAGCTGGCTAGAGCCATAGCTAGAGAGCAAGCCCTGCCGTGCACGACTGAGGGCTAAATCCAAGGGATGACCTTGCAGCACATTGCGATAGAGCAGGCGGGTAAAAGCCAGTGACACTTCATCAGGCACTTGTTCGGCCATCGCCAGTACTGCGGGCACACCCCGCTGCACCAGGGCTTGACTAAGGCTTTGCTCATCCACGCTGCCAAATGTGGTATCGCTGCTGCGGCAAGAATTGAACACCGCTAATTGCACACCGTTATTCACGAGCAATCCTGCTAGATCATTCCCTGCCAGAGATTCAGTACCCCCAGTGACGGGGTTCACCAAATGAATCGTACCGCCCGCATCACCCAGATCACTATGGCCCGCATAGTGAAAGACATGGTATTGGCCCTGTTCTAGAACTTGTGCCAGCTCTTGACGACTGGGTTGTTCGAGCAAGCGAAGCTGGGCAGGCGTGGGTCCTCGTTCGAGTTCAGTCTTGAGATGGCGAATTTCTTGGGGCAAATCCAAACTCCCCAGATCATCCGGTTGGGTCACCACCATCAAAATCTTGAGGGGGGAAGTCAGCGTAACGGCAGGGAGGGAGCGTGTTGCCGCCATCTGATACCGAGAAAATAGAATCTCTGTACCCGTGGTGAGGGGATGGAACTGCTCATTTTGGCTGGCGGGTGGAGCATGGAGCACTTCCCATGGCAGCCGCGTCAGGCGATCGCCCCGCAACCCCAGCCGTAAGCGCAACACCGCCCGTTGGTTATGGGCGATGCTTTGGGCGGAGACCCAACTGTCTCGTAGGCGCTCAGCAAAAAGCGCTGTGTAGAGTTCTTGGCCAAGCTGACGCAGGTCAAGGGTCAGATTATCCAGCGTACCGGTGCCCCGTGTTGACTGGGTTTGAAACAAACTGACGAGGGGATCATCCATTGCTTGCTGGGTATGGGCTAGCCAATCAGCCACGGGCCAAGTGACCTGGGCTTCAGCAAGGGGCACACCCGGTTCAACCTGCTCGGTGCGAACCAGATAGCGATCGCCCCCCAGCGGTGTAACTGAAAGTTGGAAGTTTTGAATCTGCATAGTGTTTGATGCCCCGACAAGCTCGTGGTTGTCGTGTCCAAGTCCCAAGCAAGCTCCCTTTAGACTCTAGCGGATTTACTCTGCTTCTTGCTTCTGAGGGTTACAGACTATTTCCGGGTTGTGCCAGGACAGCCCTGTAATTGACACAGCTCAACACCGTTTAAGAATCTTGAGATCTGGAGAGTTCTGCGGATTCATCGTCATAATCAGAGAAGACAAAATCATGTCTGCTGTCACGGGATATCACAGCTTTAGATGACCATGTTGAATTTAGAGGGCTATCAGGACGCCAGCCTGCTCTATCAGGGCAGCCGCACATTGGTATACCGAGCCAGCCGGAGCCGCGATCGCCAGTCTGTGATCGTCAAAGTTCTGCGTAATCCTCACCCCAGCGTTAATGAGTTAATCCAGTTCCATAATCAATATGTCTTAACCCAAACCCTTGACCATTCAGCAATTGTCACACCCCTGGCGCTGGAGCGTTACACCAACGGTTATGCCCTGGTACTGCCAGATACGGGCATGGTGTCCCTCGCCGCAGATTGGCCCCAAACCGAGCGGAGTCTCACCGAATTTCTGGATGTCGCCCTACAACTAACCCAATCGCTGCATTATCTCAACGGGCAGCAGATTCTCCATAAAGATATCAAGCCTGCCAATATTCTGATTCACCCTACCACCCGTCGGCTCAAACTTATCGACTTTAGCATCGCCTCCCTGCTTCCCCGAGAACAGCAACAGCTCGCCAACCCCAACCGTTTAGAAGGGACATTGGCCTATATTTCCCCGGAGCAAACCGGCCGTATGAACCGGGGCATTGACTATCGCACTGATTTTTATTCTCTGGGGGTGACGCTCTATGAACTGCTCACCGGCCTGCTCCCTTTTGAAGGCGATGACCCCATGGCCCTCATCCATTGTCACATTGCCCAAACCTGCCTTTCGCCCCAGATTTTTCCTGATCCCCAAGGCAAGCCCTATCCCCAAACGGTGGCCGAGATAATTCTCAAGTTGATGGCCAAAAACCCGGAAGAGCGCTATCAAAGTGCTTTGGGCTTGCAGCATGATTTAGAGCAATGTCAGCAGCAGCTCGAAGCTAAGGGGGAAATCCCCCCTTTTACGCTCGGGACTCGGGATGTGTGCGATCGCTTTCTCATCCCCGAAAAGCTTTACGGTCGAGAGGCGGAAGTGGAGACCTTATTGCAGGCGTTTGCACGAGTCTCAGAAAAGTCAGAAGTCGGGAGTTGGAAGTCGGAAACTGAGACAAAAGCTGAACTGGTTTTAGTAGCGGGGTTTTCAGGGATTGGGAAAACCGCCGTTATCAATGAAATTCACAAGCCGATTGTCCGGCAGCGGGGCTATTTTGTGCAGGGCAAGTTTGACCAGTTCAATCGCACCGTGCCTTTTTCGGGGGTGGTGCAAGCGCTGCGGGATTTGATTGGGCAGTTGCAACAGGCCTCGAATGCAGAGGTGGCAAGGTGGCGATCGCAGATTTTGGCAGCGGTTGGAGAGAAGGGTCAAGTGCTGCTAGAGGTGCTGCCGGAACTGGCTAGGATAATTGGCGAACAGCCCCCCGTGCCAGACCTCTCCGGTCAAGCCGCCCAAAATCGCTTCAATTTGTTGCTGGGGAAATTTTTGGAACTGTTTGCCACGCCCGAGCATCCACTGGTGATCTTTCTCGATGACTTGCAATGGGCAGATTCAGCCTCTTTGAACTTGCTAACTGTCTTACTAGATAAGTTGGCTGCCGCGTCGCTGCTCGTGGTGGGCGCTTACCGAGATAACGAGGTCTTCCCCGCCCACCCCTTGCTGCTGACCCTCCGGGATATTGAACAGCAGGGCACAACATTGAACACGCTAACGTTGACCCCGCTGCAAGCAGATGATGTGACAGCGTTGATCGCAGATACGCTCCATTGTGTCCCTGCCGCAGCCCGTCCCCTGACCCAGCTCATCATGCCCAAAACCCAGGGCAATCCGTTTTTTACGACCCAGTTCCTTCAGGGGCTTTATGCAGAGGGCTTGTTTAGCTTTGATCGCGCGGTGGGCCATTGGCAATGTGATCTCTCCCAAGTGCAGGAATTGGCTCTGACGGATGATGTGGTGGCGTTTATGGTGCGACGCTTGCAGGCGTTGCCTATGGCCACCCAAACGGTCTTGAAACATGCGGCTTGTTTGGGCAACCACTTTGATCTGCAAGTCCTCGCGCTGATTTGTGAAACCAGCCCCGCTACGATCGCGCAGGATCTCTGGCAGAGTTTGCAAGCGGGGTTTGTGCTGCCCCAAAGCGAGACCTATAAGTTTTTCCAAGGAGAGTCGGGTTCAACTTCAACTCCAGCCCAGTTGAGCACTGGCGATCGCACCAACGCATCTCCCGTTCAATCCCTGGAGCTGACCTATCGTTTTTTGCACGATCGCGTCCAGCAGGCCGCCTACGCCTTAATTCCTGATGCCGAGAAGCCCCAAACCCACTACCGTTTGGGGCGATTGCTGTTGGCTCAACTTGATCCGGAAGACCGAGCAGCTCATATTTTTGAGTTGGTGGGCCAGTTAAACCAAGGCATTGACCTGATCAGCGCCCCTGAGGAGCGTCAAGAGTTAGCCCAACTGAACCTCCTAGCGAGCCGCAAAGCTAGATCCGGGACAGCCTATCAAGCTACCTTGGACTATGCCACGCTCAGTCTGCAACTGCTGGGTGAGATGGCATGGCAGCAGGATTATGCTCGTACCCTGGAACTGCATGAGCTGGGCGCTGAAGCCGCAGCAATTTTGGGTGAGTTTGGCATTATGGAGGACTGGATCGAGACGGTTCTCGCCCAAACCATTACGCCTCTGGAGCGGATCACCGTCAGTGTGATTCGGATGCAAGCCCTCACTGGCCAGAGCCGTTTTCTGGAGGCGATCGCTTGGGGGCAAACCCTCTTGGCTGAGCTGGGAGTGGCGTTACCCGAGGCAGTGACACCAGATTATCTGCATGGCGCGATCGCTACCCTGCAAGCCCAAATGGGGGAGCAAACCCTGGATACGTTGCTGGAACTCCCGGCCATGACTGACCCTCAGCAATTGGCAATTATGCAAATTGCGGGGCGGCTGATTCCGGCCTGTTATCTGGCCAGTTCTCCCCTGTTTCCAGTGTTGGCGATCTTACAAGTGCAGCGATCGCTCACCTATGGCAATGCCCCCACCTCTTCCACAGGCTATGCTGACTACGGCATGTTTATGCTGAATTTTCAGCAGGATATTGCCACCAGTAATCAGTTTGGTCAACTCGCCTATCAACTGGCTGCCGCTGCCCCCGACCCGACCATCCGGGCGATCACCTTTGTGCCGGTGGGCTTTTATCTCTACCACCATCAACAGGCCTTGCGGGAGACATTGCCGATTTTCCGCCAGGGCTATGAAGCCGCGATCGATGTGGGCAAGTTTGACTATGTCGGCCATCATATTCAGGGCTTTTGCACCAATGCCTTTTGGTCGGGTCAACCCCTGCGAGCCCTAGAGTTGCAAATCCGCGACTATCAGCAGATTCTGGCGCAATTTAAACTCTCAATGTCCCAAGTCTATTGCGACATCATTGCCCAGACGGTTCAGACGTTCCTTAACTCTGACTCTGTGAGTCCGTTGTTTACACGCACTGATGAAGACAAATGGCGCGAAGAAACAATTGCGGCTCGGGGGATGACCCAGCTCTTTTATTTTTATCTCCATCGGGCGATGGTGCAATTTTTTCAAGGGGAGTATCTTCTGGCCCAAAACGATATTGAGCATGCCCAGAAGTTCTTAGAAGGTGGGATTGCAATGACCTGTGAAGCGGGTCTCTATTTCTATCACTCTTTAATTTCGTTGGCTCTGGCTGCTGGTGATAGCAACGTAGCAGTAGATCATCAACAGATAACGCAAAACCAGACCCAGTTAAAAGCGCGAGCTGACCATGCGCCCATGAACTATCACCATAAATGGGCATTGGTGGAGGCGGAAAAATGCCGGGTTTTAGATCAAAAACTCGCAGCGATTGAATGGTATGAACAAGCGATCGCCGGGGCGAAAGAGCATCAATATCTCCAAGACGAAGCCTTAGCCAATGAACGAGCCGCGTTGTTTTATTTAGCCTGGGACAAAACCCAAATTGCCGCCACCTATTTGCAGCAAGCCTACAACTGCTATGCCCAATGGGGGGCTAAAGCCAAAACTGCCCAACTCACTACCCAATATCCCCACCTGCTCCAGCCAATTCTTCAGCCCATCCCCACCGAAATTCAAACCCAGACCACCAGTGCTTCGAGTCGCTCTCTCGACACAATCACAACCAACACCGCCTTGCTTGACCTGACCTCAGCTATCAAGGCAGCCCAGGTCATTTCAGGGGAAATTGAACTGGATGCGCTGTTGGTGCAACTGATGGCGATTGTCTTGGAAAACGCGGGGGCTGACCAAGGGGCGCTGGCGTTGCACAACAACGATGATTGGGAAATTGTGGTGCAAGTGCAACAAGAACAGGTGAAACGGTGTGCCATTGCCCTTGACCAGGCTGAAACTGTTCCTAAAACGATTCTCAATACGGTTAAGCAAACCCAAAAATCAGTGCTGATTCATGAGTTAGCGAGAAATACCCAGTTTATGGGTGATCCCTATTTTCAAACCCATCAGCCCCAGAGTATTTGTTGTTTACCGATGCTCAATCAAGGGCAACTGATTGGTTTGATTTATTTAGAAAATCAGCTCACAACCCACGTATTTACTGAAAATCGAGTCGAAATCCTTAATTTGCTCACAACACAGGCAGCTATTTCAATTGAAAAAGCCCGTCTCTATCGTCGATTAGAAGACTATAGCCATACCCTAGAGAGTCAGGTGGAGCAACGAACTCAGGAACTCCAACAGAATAACCAGCAACTGCAACACACCCTGCAAAACCTGCAACGCACCCAAGCGAAGTTGTTACAAGCAGAAAAGATGTCTAGCTTAGGGCAAATGGTGGCGGGAATCACCCATGAGATTAATAATCCGATTAACTTTATTACCGGGAATCTCAAACATGCCCGTCAATATTTTCAGGATTTGCTCGCGCTTGTTGATCTCTATGAGCAGGAGTTTCCAAAAACCTCAGCAGCAATTGTAAACCAACGGGTTGAGATGGAGTTGGATTTTCTGAGAGATGATCTTAGTGAATTATTAACCTCAATGCAAACCGGGAGCGATCGCATTTATCAAATTATTCTGGGGCTGCGTAATTTTTCTCGGTTAGATGAAGCTCAACAAAAACGAGTGGATATTCATGAAGGTTTAGACAATACCCTGATGATGATCAATCATCATCTGCGAGGCGATCGCCAAACGTCAGAAATTACAGTTCAAAAACAATATGGTCAGCTCCCCTTAATCAACTGTTATCCCAGTCAGCTCAACCAGGTCTTTTTACAGCTTTTTAATAATGCCATTGATGCCCTGAGACTGGCTGACTTTGAAGTGGAGCCAAGGCTAATAATCAAGACTCAAAAGGGGTCAAATCAGCACATCGAGATTGTGATTACTGATAATGGTTTGGGGATGGACGAAAACGCCCAAAACCGCATGTTTGACCCCTTTTTTACAACCAAGCCGGTGGGGCAGGGCACAGGTCTGGGTATGGCGATCGTCCATCAAATTATTACCGAACAGCACCAAGGTACCATTCGTTGCACTTCCACTCAGGGGCAGGGCACTGAGTTTGTGATTGGCTTGCCATTAAGTTAGTGCAAGACGGCAAAAATTGAAACACCCATTTAAAATCAACAGGATGCCTACTATTACAAGCACTTTGAACTCTGAACCTTGAACTTTGAACTCCGCCTTGCGGTATTAGGTAAACCCATCGTTACGATCTACTGCACCCCGCCGAGAAATGGGCTAAGGTGGCGATGACTCTGACCAACAGGCGCGATCGCAATTTCCACCACCCAAGCGATCGTTCCTCAAGAAAATTGGCTCAATACTTAACGGACTGTCCTGGCTGGGACGGGAAGAGTATGACTCACCTCCACCGCATGCGCTAACGCTATGACCTCAGTAAAAAAACTCGCCACACGCGGTGCCGTTTGGGTTTTCGTGGGCTATGGAGGCCAACAAGTTCTCCGCCTGATCAATAACCTGATTCTCACCCGGCTGCTGGTGCCCGAATTTTTTGGCATCATGGCGATCGTGAATACTCTCCTCATTGGTTTAGAGCTCTTTTCCGATGTGGGGATTCGTCAGAGCGTGGTGCGATCGCCCCGTGGTGAAGAACCGCTCTTTATTCGCACAGCCTGGACAATGCAGGTGATTCGGGGTTTGCTGCTCTGGCTAGCCTCTCTATTGCTCACAATCCCTGCCGCTCGGTTTTACGGAGAGCCCCAACTCCTGCTCCTGTTTCCGCTTGTGGGCTTCGCCACGGTGTTTGAAGGCTTGCTCTCACCCGCAATTTTGCTGCGGGCGCGTCGTCTTGATATCAAAAGCATTAATTTATTGGAGATGGGCTCTGCGGGATTTGGTATCTTGATCATGATTCTCTATGCCAGCATCAGCCCCACCCTCTGGGCTTTGCCTGTAGGGGGACTTGCCGGTACGGGTCTGAAATGCTTCTTGAGTTATTGGCTCTTTAAAGAACCCATCCCCCGCCCGGCCCTGGAAAAGGAGGCTGTCGAGGAGCTGCTCAATTTTGGGCGCTGGATTTTTCTGTCTGCCAGCATGATGTTTTTGGCCGAACAAGCCGATCGTCTCGTCCTCGGCAAAATTATTCCTTTTGGGGTCTTGGGGGTGTATACCATCGCCTATACCCTGGCGAATATCCCCCGAATGCTGATCAAACGCATCAGCTTACAAGTTATTTTCCCAGCCATTTCCCATAAACAAGACTTACCTCGGGAAGAACTCCGGCAACGTTTTCGCCGTCAACGCTGGAAAATGCTCCTTGGCTCAGTGGCTTTACTGGGTGGGCTCGTTAGCTTTGGTGACTTGGCCATAGATTTCCTTTATGACCAACGCTATATTGCTGCAACGTGGATGATGCCCATTCTTTGTGCCGGGATTTGGTTTGTGGTGCTGTTCTACACCCTCAGTCCTGCCTTGCTAGCCGTGGGCAAACCTCAATTCATTGCCTTGAGCAACTTTGTGAGCTTTGCAGTGATTTTGCTCGGGGTGCCGATCGCCCATCGTCTGTTTGATTTGCCTGGTGCAGTCACGGTGATTTCGTTTAGTGACCTATTTCCCTACTTTATTCTCTTGGGTGGTTTGGCTCGTCAGCGGCTCCTCTGTCTGTGGCAAGATTTGCTCTCAACGGTTCTACTGGTGGGAGTCGTGGCTATTTTTATGGGATTCCGCCTTTTGGTGGGTTGGGGACTGCCCTTAGATAATTTGCTTTTGGCGGGGTAGAGACCATCACAGCACCTGCATTTCAAGAAGAAAAATCTAACGTTGATGCTCTATTGGGGTAAGTCAAATGAATTACAGTCATCCGCTAAAGCAAATGCTAACATCTGAATATGTTGCTCACACTGTTATTTAGATCGATCGACTAACGATATATCCAGTCAAACTCATCCCCTTGAAATATGAAGCCTCAACATCAGATTGGGGTTTTCCTAAGCGTCAACACAGATTAAGGTGAACTGAATAAAACATGTTAATGAAAGAATATATCGCCCACAAGCTAATTGGTACACCGCTTGAGGGGGCAGCCAAGAGTTTACGCAATTTGACAAAATTGCCCCAGCGAATTCGGCATCCTGAGTTACATGAAATCTATGTCGAGTCTGATCGTGGTGATTTGGCGATGAGTCGACTGATTAGCGATGGTATGAATTGCATTGATATCGGCGCTCATATTGGTTCGGTGCTTAATCAGATGATTGAGTTGTCGCCACAGGGGAAACATGTTGCTTTTGAACCCATCCCATACAAGTATGAATGGCTTAAACAAAAGTTTCCGAACGTTGAAATCTTGCAACTCGCTCTGAGTGATACGGAGGGCGAGGCTAATTTTTATGTTCAGCAGCAGCAGTCAGGTTTTAGTGGCTTGCAGCTACGCGGTACAAGTCCTAAAGATGAGCAGAAAGTAGAAGTTTTGAAGGTTAAGTTGGCCCGGTTAGATGATGTTATCCCGGCAGATTTACCGATTGGGTTTATCAAGATTGATGTTGAAGGTGCGGAGCTTTCAGCTTTAAAAGGTGGCGAACGGATTTTGAAGCAGAATCATCCAGCAATTCTCTTTGAATGCTTCCCCGGCAATTTGAAACCCCACAACGTTACGCCCCTCGATATGTATGAGTTTTTTGGTGCGTATAACTATTCAATCTTCCTGTTTAAAGACTGGTTAGCCGATGGAGAACCATTGAGTTACGAACAATTTATTCAAACCATGCAGTATCCGTTCCAGGCATTTAACTTTTTGGCGATTCCCCAAAAATAGGTATCGGCTTATATTCAGCTTGATGGGAACATCCTCTCGCTTGTTCCGAGAGATGTCTAAGCGTATGGCTCAAAGCTAATTATTCAAGGCGGGCAGGATGCCTGCGCTACGGTTGTTCTGCTAGCTTATTCGTAGCGCAGGCGTCTCGCCTGCCTGATGCATGATCTAGACCCAGGAGACTTCAGAGGACAATGTCTATCTTCTATAAATTGACAGTGGGGCAGCGATCGCGCCAA
>JAAHHN010000111.1 GCA_010672165.1 Spirulina sp. SIO3F2
CTGGGATCAATCCCTCGCAGCCATTGGAATTCATCGTCTAAACGATAGCGGGGTGCAACAACAAAAGGTTGAGTCACAAGTGAATCTCCTATAGCTTTATCTGGAATCGTTAGCTTTTTGTATTTCAAATGGTTCTCTAGCAGCGCACCGATCACGCGTTCGCCCTGGCTCGACATTAGTATGCAACTCCAAGGGTGGTCAACGCCTTAGTTTTGAGGTCTTCTGAACAGAAGTTCGCAGCGTTCCTTCTAGCAAGACCTGAAAGTTATCTGGATTAATCCGCAATCGAATCTGCTCACCCACCTCAAACATTGGCGATATTATGCGTTTTACATTCTGCTGCCGTACAATCAGTTGACTCTGGGCTGTAAGCTGCACAATCAAGCGTGTATTCATCCCCAGATAAACAATCTCCTGGATTTTTCCCAATAGTCCAGCTTCATCAGTGGGGGTTTGACGATGAGCAGTGATCTTTTCAGGACGAATTACAAGAGTGACCACTTTACCAATGGGCAAATCCGTATAACCAGGGATTGCAATCGGCAACTCACCATCCACAAGGACAATAATCCCTGCGGCTTCTTGCTCAATGACTTGACCCACCAAAAAGTTACTCTCGCCGATAAAGTCAGCCACAAAACGACAATTGGGCTGTTCATAAATTTCACTAGGTGTACCCACTTGTTGGACTTGGCCGGCCGAGAGCACCGCGAGGCGATCGGACATGGTAAGCGCTTCTTCTTGATCGTGGGTAACGTAAATAAACGTAATTCCTAATTGCTGCTGCATATGCTTCAGCTCAAGCTGCATTTCCTTACGCAGTTTGAGATCCAACGCCCCAAGAGGTTCGTCAAACAGCAAGACTTGAGGTTTCTTGACCAAAGCTCTGGCCAAAGCGACCCGCTGCTGTTGACCACCAGAGAGCTGATGCGGACGACGCTTCTCAAAACCTTTGAGTTGTACCAAGGCTAGCAATTCCAACACCCGTGCATGAAGTTCAGCTTTGGAAACTCCCTCCATCTCTAAGCCAAAAGCGACATTCTGCGCCACTGTCAAATGGGGAAACAAAGCGTAATTTTGAAAAACCGTGTTAATGGGGCGATGAAAGGGAGGACGATCGCCCATCGGTTCTCCATTGAGTAAAACCTCCCCTTCTGTTGGCAATTCGAAGCCTGCGATCATACGCAAAATGGTTGTCTTGCCACAACCCGATGAGCCCAGCAACGAGAAAAATTCTCCCGTCTGGATGGCTAGATCGACATGATCAACTGCTCGCACCTCCCGTTGCTGCTCACCCAGAAAAACCTTGGACACATTGACTAACTCAATTGCTGTCATCGCTGTTTAATTTTGCTAATTGGTGTAGATATCTAAACCTGAATTCTGTCAAATATAATTAAGAATTCAGACGCGAATTCACTACCTGTTACTGTTGTCGACACTCTACAGCTAACTTATTTACCAACTGCTACTTTCAACTCTGTCCAAACCTCATCATACAGTTGGGTGTCATCGCCTAAATCATTGGCATACTTCAGCTTCTTGAAGGTCTCGGGAGGTGGATAGATACCTGGATTATCAAGATCTTCCTGATCAATCAGCTTTTGCTCCAGTGCTGCCTCATTGGGATTACCGTACTTAATGTAGTTCGAAATCATCGCGCTAACCTCAGGTTCCAGGACAAAGTTAATAAATTTCTCAGCAAGCTCCTTATTGGGTGCATCCTTAGGAATAGCCAAATTATCAACCCAGACAATTGTGCCTTCCTCTGGAATTACATATTCAATCTCGTCATTTTCTTCCATGACTTGGAACACATCACCATTCCATTCCACCGCAATATCCACTTCACCTTGATTAAGTAAATCTTCTCCGGTATCTGGAGCAAAGGTCGCAATCACGTCCTTGTGCTCAATCAAATAGTCTTTGGCCGCTTTAAGTTCATCAGGATCAGTAGTATTGGGGTCATAGCCCAAAGTCATGAGAATAACACCGAGCATGGCACGAGGATCTTCCATTAAAGCAACCCGACCTGCATATTTAGCATCAAAGATTTCTTCCCAGGAAGTAATTTCTCCCCCTGCGGCGGTGGTGTTGTAACCAATACCAATCGTGCCCCACTGATAAGGGACACTGTAGCGATTGCCCGGATCAAAAGGGGGATCAAGGAAACGTTCAGCAATATTGTTGAGATTGGGAATATTGCCTAGGTCAAGTTCTTCAAGTAGACCTTCGGCAATCATCCCTGCAACAAAGTCCCCGGTTGGCACAATAATGTCATAGCCCGGATTGCCCTGTTGAATCTTAGCCAGCATCGCCTCATTACTATCAAAGGTGTCGTATTCAACCGTGGCATTAAACTGGGATTCAAAGTCGGTGATGACACTTTCATCAATGTAATCCGACCAATTATAGATACTCAATACGCTGGGGGCGTCACCATTTGCTCCCCCTGTTGATGTGGAATTGTTGGCGGCACACCCCACTGGAATTGCCACCCCTAATACAAATAACAGTACAAAAACCAGTAGTCTCTTCATATTCTCTTAAAGTTCTGTAATTCAAACAACCTGATGGCCAACGCGTCGCCCAAATTCGCTAATTTATTATAAAGTTAACGTCTTTGAAGTGCGAGAGAAGTCAATACAATTCCCAAAGAAGCGATGAGCATAAGTGTCGAAATAGCGTTAATCGCAGGAGTCACGGACTGTTTGATCATCCCGTAGACAAAGATCGGTAAGGTTGTCGAACCCACCCCTGCTGTAAAGAACGTAATCACAAAATCGTCAAGGGAGAGCGTAAACGCCAACAAGGCGCCACTCAAAATGCCTGGAAAAATCAGAGGCAACGTGATTCGCCCAAAGGTACGGAGTTCATTCGCGCCCAAATCCATCGCAGCTTCTTCTAAGACTGGGTCAAGTTCAGCGATGCGAGCCCTTACAGTAACGGCGACATAGGAAATATTGAAGGCCACATGACCAATGATGATCGTTGGCAGACTGAGCACCAAGCGGACACCCGTTAGCTGCTCAATAATTTGGAATGCCAAACTGAAGAAAACCAACAATGAAATCCCCATTGTGATGTCGGGGATAACAATGGGCAAAAATAACAAACCTTCTAGCCATTGTTTCCGTTGGAAACGAAACCGTTCTAGCCCTAGAGCCAGCATGGTGCCCAACACAGTAGCAACTATAGTGGCAAGGCCACCGACCTGCAGGCTGTTCCATAAGGCTTCCCAAATTTGTTCTGAGGTGAAGTCAGACCCCGTCCCCGCTACTGACGTGAATAAGCTGTGATACCAGGACAGCGTGAAACCTTGCCAAACTGCATTGAGTTTGGAGGCGTTAAAGGAATAAATGACCAGAACCGCGATCGGCAGATAGAGAAACACTATCCCGATCGCGGTCACAGCCCATAGTCCTCCTTGCATTCCTTTACGGATCAACAAATCCAGGTGAGGAGAGCGCATTTTCTGTTGAACCTGGTGGATAAATTGTTGAGTCATTAGGCGTTTAGCTTTTGCTCGGCAATACGGAAATAGATCAAAATCGGTGCGAGGACGATCGCCATCATCAAAATTGACAAGGCAGAACCAAAGGGCCAATTGCGGGCGGCCAGAAACTGGCTATGAACCAAGTTGCCCATCATGATGCTCTTCGCACCACCCAGAAGATCAGGGGTGACAAACTCGCCCACTGCGGGAATAAATACCAATAGCGAACCTGCCACAATTCCCCGCGCGGTCAGAGGTAGAACAATCCGAATCAACGTTTTAAGATCATTAGCGCCGAGATCATGAGCCGCATCCAACAGGGAAAAATCAAACCGTTCCAAAGTGGCATAGAGGGGCAAAATCATAAATGGCAGGTAGCCATAAATCAAACCCAATGTGACAGCGGTGGAATTAAACAGCAAATCCAACGGCTCACCGACTAGATGTAGACTTTCCAGAAAAGTATTGATCACCCCTTCCTGACGAAGAATCACAATCCAGGCGTAGATCCGCACCAGAAAATTTGTCCAAAAGGGAATAATCACCAGCAGTAGCAGGGTATTGCGCCAACGGGCTGGGCGACTGGCGATAAAAAAAGCCATCGGATACCCTACCAATAGACACAGTAGGGTGGTATTAGCCGCCAGCAGCAGCGATCGCCCTAACACCCCCCAATAAATGGGATTGAGCAACCGAGCATAATGCTCAAGGGTAAATTGCCAATCCACCCCACCATAAGTGCCTCGCTCCAAAAAGCTATAGAGCACGACAATCAGCAGTGGCACAACAAAGAAGAGCAGCAACCAAAATGTACCCGGAAACAAGAGCAACGAAAGGGCAAACGTTTGGCGCTGCTGATTGGTTTTTAGGCGCTGACTAAACCAGTTGAGAAGCGTCATAGCGGCGATCGCACCTCTGAATTGTTTAAATTCAGTCCATTCTATCGACTTACTCAACCCCCGCCGACAATTGTGACGATTTCCAAGTGATCGCCCGCTTGCATTGTGGTCGTTTCCCAGAACTGACGATGCAGAATCTCGCCATTGTACTCAATGGCAATCAAACGAGGATTAAAATTCAACGTTTTCAAGGCTTCAAGCAGCGGCGTCTGAGCTGCGCAAGCGAACGGTTCACCGTTGATTTGAAGGGTGATATCTGATGAGGTTTGTGACATGGGCGATGACTGGAACAAAGTCTATTGCGATACACCCAGTTGACGCAGAAGTTGCTGGGTGGTGTGAACCGGGTTTTCAGCTTGCATAATGGCGCGAACCACAGCTACCCGTTTGGCCCCTGCTGCTTGCACATCCGGTAGGTTCTGGGCATCCACCCCACCGATTGCATACCAAGGAATCGAGCAATGCTTAGCTGCATGACGAATATAGTCTGGCCCTGCCGCTGGCCGCCCAGGCTTGGTAGGGGTTTCATAAACGGGGCCCACCCCCACATAGTCTGCCCCTTCAGCAATCGCTTGCTCTAAATGCCCGGGGTTATTTGTGGAACGACCAATAATTCGATCTGCTCCGAGCAGTTCTCGGGCCACAGCAATGGGCGCATCGGCTTGGCCAAGGTGAACCCCGTCAGCATCTAGAGCCAAAGCTAAATCGAGGCGATCATTCATGATAAAGAGCGCTCCATAGTCCCGGCAAAGCTGACGAATTTTACGAGCTTGGGCTAGACGCACCGTATCATCAGCCGTTTTTTCTCGATATTGAACCAGCCGCACACCGCCCTGTAAAGCATTCTCCACCACACTGAAGAGGTTCTGGGATGGGGAAGTAATCAAATACAAGTGTGTTTGTTGGAGTTTCTGGTGGCGATCGACGCGAAAAAGTTGGCTCTCTAGGGTGTAAACCCGATAGCGCATTTGTTTACAAGCTGCTGCCATCTCCACGTTGTAGAGTTTGGCATATTCTTCTAAAACGCGTAGTGCTTCTTGCACACGGCAACAGTTCGCTTGTAGGAGCGCTGGCAAATCTTGGCGCTGTTCTTCTTGGGGATGGGTTAGATCTGTGCCTGGATCAGCGGGAGTATTACGGGCTAGACGGAGTTCACTCTTGTGCCATTGGGCGAGAGTTTGGCGCAGATCTTTGCAGTCTTGGGTCAGTTGAGCGTCATTACGGCCAAAGCGACACCATTCTTCTAAAATTCGCAAACCTTCACGGGCGCGATCGAGGTTGGCATCAAGGATACGATAGACAGCTTGGGTGGGGAGGAGTTGGCTCATCAGACTCTTGGTATTTCAATCATTTTGACAGAGACCACGCAACATCCTGCTGGAACAGAACTTGAAGATTTATCAGCTTGACTCCTTCACGCTGACTCAGTGGCAGGTGATGCGATGAACTGTCGGGCGATCGCAATACAGCCAAACGCCAGCAGCAAAGCTAAACCCGCCCCACTGGCCTGAATAATCACATCTGTTTTAAGCGGTTTGAAAATGGCGTCAAAAAAGCTAATGCCGCCGCCAAACGCTCCAAAATAAATCCCCAGACCCAAACCACTGCGATCGCTAGGGAATGCCGAGAGTACCAGTGGCACAGAGCCATTAAGCACGGTGCTCAAAGCAAACCCCATCACAACCAACCCCACAACCCACAGAGCGGTTTGGGAAATAAACACAAGGCCCACTGCTAGAATCGCAGTGGCAATCGCACCACTCATCATCGTAAGGGAATTACCCAACCAGGTCGCTAGTCTGCCTGCAGGCAAGGCTGACAATGCCAGGATCAGGCTAAAACCCAACATCCCTAATCCCACTTGTTCACCTCCCAAAAGTATTGCAAACTGGCCACCGAGGGCAGCAAAAAGAAAACGCAACCCCCAACCCAAGCCAACTGCAACACCAACCATCAAAATAGTTGTGGGGAGCTTAATGGGATTGGTTGGGGAAGGATTGGGTTGCTCAAATTCTTCAACGACGGTTTGAGTCACACTCAAACTGCCAGGTGCTTCCGGTGGTGCTGTCCAACGTAAAAATGCCACTGCCCCCAGCAACACCAACGAACCGATCGCAAAGGCCCAGCCTGCACCAAAACTCAAAATGATGCCATAAACACTGAAGCGTAACGACCCGATCAGTTGTTGAACCAGGGTCAAGCAACTCGACGCCAGCGGTAGCTCAAGTGGGGGAGCGGCTTTGCCCAGCAAAGTAATGGCTGGACTACGAAAAATCGCCATCGCGCTGGCCCAGAGCACGGCAATCACAGGCAACAGCCAGGGGACAGCCTTACCAAACACCACAACGGTCGGCAGTGCAATAAACAGGGCTGAGGTCAGAATAGTGCCAGGCGTAATAATAGAAAAGCGGGTTCCCAATTGCCATTGAGCGCGATCAGAGAGCGAACCAGTAATCGGTTCAATGATCACTTCTAAGGCATGTTCGATCATCAACAGCAGACCTGCAAGTTCCTTGGCCAACCCCATTTCCGTGAGAAGTTGGGGCAAATAAAGGGCATAAATCACCCAGGCTAAGGTAATCGAACCCTGAACGGCGGTCACGCCAGCCACACGTTGCCATTGAATCCTTTGGACGGGTGTTTTCTCCATCACTGATCTTGGTCTCCCCATGATGCCAATTGCTTACTTTTCATACTGTAAGCGCGATGGCTACAGAATCAAGGGGTAGGTCGGGGGCTACAGCCATCTCTGTATTGGGCAAAGATACGATAGCTCGCCCAAGAATCTGTAGGCTTGGCACTGTCCGAATGAGCAGGGACGTGGATTAGGTCGTACTGCACATTGCTATCACCATGAATTGCAAAGGCAATATTAAAAATCTCAAAGAATTGGATCACCCACTCACAATCTGCTTCAGGGAACTGCATGTAATGCTTAATCAACTCAGCAATCCGCTTTTCGAGGTGGGGTCGAGAGTTTATTGAAATCAGAATGATTTTCAATAACACCATCACTAGCGTGAAAGACTTTCCTTGCGAGAGGAGTAGAACAAATAACTCAGTTGGGTACTTACCATCTTGCGTTGTCAAGCAATCGATCGCACGATTACAGGTTCGCAGAATCAAGGCAGGCTCAATAACCCATTCGTCTTTATCCGCATAGAGGGGCGTCAAAAAATTTTGGAGACGATGGTCTAAGACCTCTGCAACTTCTGCTTTAGGATCGATAGAGAACGTGAGGTAGTTATGGAGTGCCGTTTTGAAATCGAGATAATCTAGTCCTTCAACTTGCTTGAGAAAAATATGGGCGAGATTGCCATAGCTAAAACGCCCCCGCTTGGCAACAATCGTTTTGATGAGCCGGAGAACTTCATCGCCAAGGCCGGTTGGATTTTGGGGTGGTTCTTGTTGGTAGAGTGCGGATTGCGATCGCGCTGTATACATTGCTAGATCAAACTTAAACTGGTTTTTGAGCTGTTTGGAGAGGGATCGAGCAGCTTCCCGTTGCTCAGGGGAGTTTTCAGTATTTACGTATTGGGGAACCAATAGATAGGAATGATAGCGATTGCTCCAATGGGTCGCTGGCTCATCGGCTTCCCCTTCATACCGATTCAGGGTTTGTCGGGTATGTTTGGCAGCAAAGAGTTGGAGCTCTTCGTATTCATCACTCTCGACAAATTGCTGGAGCCAGAGCCGCAGACGCTTACGAACGCGATCGGCCTGGGGTGTACTCAACGCTGCGACCTGCTGTAGCGACTCGACTAATGCTGTAATACAATCAAGCTGACGATTTGTGCCCCAGTTGTTGATCAGAATATAACAAGCTCGCTTGAGGGTATTCGCAAAGACGTTGTACTGCTTCTGATTCAAAATGCGAGTGAGTTCGGCAAACGCAGGTCGATTACCTGAATAAGCACGATATTCGAGAAATAATATCCTGAACTCAGCAAGGGCATCCTCAGGCGGCAATCGACGAACCAGATCTAACAGAAACTCAAACAACATTTGCTGTGCTCAAGGATAATGGCGCTTGAAAACCAGTGCAATCACATTACATTACTGACAATCAAGGCATTTCAGGTATCCCACTGGGCGGAATACGTCCTAGTATAGAGTTAAATTTTCTGGTCAGAGAAAAATATCTAGCGATGATGAAGAGAGAAGTGAGATTGCCCTTCTGCCAGAGCTGATAGGAGAATTTTGCTGAGAATTGCACCAAACTCAATAATCAACTTTCTCAATATTGTCGCGAATCTCGTTGAGATCGATATAGCAATCGGTGACATTCCGCAATTCTCGGGCAATCATACCATCAGTCGAGACAACAGTAATATGAGTGTTCTTAGCTCGCAGTAGCTCGATCGCTCGCTCAAAATCTCCATCACCACTAAAGAGAACAACCCGATTGTACTGTTCACAGGTACAGAACATATCTACGACAATCTCAATATCTAGATTGGCTTTTTGGGAATAGCGACCAGATACGTCATCGTAATATTCTTTAAGAATTTTGGTACGCACTGTGTAGCCCAGACTAATCAACGCATCTCGAAACCCCCGTTGATCTTGAGAGTCCTTAAGGCCGGTATACCAAAAAGCGTTGACTAAACTTACCCCCTTACCATGCTTAAAATATTCCAGCACACGTCGAGGATCAAAAAACCAGCCATTTTTCTGCTGGGCATAAAACATATTGTTGCCATCGACAAAGATCGAAAGGCGATTATCAGAGACAAACATGTAAGCACAAATATATTAGCTTTGAGTACAAAAATATAAAATAGAATATAAGTATTAGGGATATAGAGTCACAGATATATTTCTCATTGGCACCTGACATTTACTTCAATGTCATAAATTGAAGCAGTACTTAAAAGATTGAAATCAGCAAAGATCCCTAAATTAGATGATTACACCAAGCACTCCAACCGCCAGGATAAAGTTGTGGTTGGGGTAGTTGGGCATGGGCAAGGGCCAGTAAGTTGACACAAGCCGTTACACCTGAACCACAATAGACCGCTGTTGGGTGCGCTAAATCAATGTCTGCCCATTGGGATTGAATCTCTTGGGGCGTTCGCAAAAACCCCTCAGGGGTGCAAGCCTCACGCCAGGGATGATTAATTGCACCTGGAATATGGCCAGCAATCGGGTCAATGGGTTCAACCTCACCGCGATAGCGCACAGCATCTCGACAATCGACCAAAGTGAGCGATTGATTCTGTATCTGTCGCTTCAGCTCAGAGCACTCCAAAGTCCAATTGGGCTGAGCTTGGGGAATAAATTGACCGTTCTCTTTGCGTTCGGGAATAGTCGAGGTTGTGGGATAGCCTTGAGCCTGCCAAGCAACCCAGCCACCATCGAGAACCCGAACAAGGTTATGTCCCCAATACCGGAATAGCCACCATAATCGGGCTGCAAACGCAGGCTGTGCTTGATCATAAACAACCACAAGGGTTTGGTTTTGACGCACCCCCAATTGACACAAGGTCTGAGCAAACTGGGTCATCGGCGGCAGTGGATGGCGTCCCTGCAGTGCATTAGGTGGGGCGGATAAATCCTGGTTTAAATCTAGATAATCAGCTCTAGGAATATGATTTTGGTAATATTGCTGTCGTCCCCAATTGGGGTTTTGGAGACGAAAGCGGCAATCAACAATAATAAGCTCAGGCTCATCAAGTAGTTCGGCTAACGTCTGAGCAGAAATAAGCGGTTCCATAAAAACTTGAACTTAAAATATTCAGTTTGTGATTGAGAGATGGCGCCTCCTCAATATTAGATTCTGGAGTTCACGGTAAAATCGTAGTATGTGCAATATTTTCCCATTATGCTTCAGATACCGGATAAACCGTCTGACTTGAATGGCATCTATGATGAAAGGTTCTATCGCTCACTCGATCAAACACACAAATATACATTAGTTTAGCTTATTTATCTGATTTGCCTGCAAGGTTGTTGACAGAAAAACTCAATTCAGATGCACTTGGTTTACAGCTATTGTGCAATGAGTGGGCAAAATTTCCAGAGCAACGAAGAAGCAAGTCGCTAAAATAGGAGAGAATTCGGGCTGTGTTATGGAGCATATCTTAATCATTGATGATGACCCAGCCATTCAATTGCTGCTGAAGCGCACATTGACCAAGCGCGGCTACTCAGTTTCAGTTGCCAGTAATGGGTCGGAGGGTTTAGAGCAAGCCCAAGCCACACATCCAGCTATGGTCATTTGTGATTGGGTCATGCCGCAAATGAATGGCATTGAAGTCTGTCGTCGGATCAAGGCAGTTACAGAGCTGTCAACAACGTTCTTTATCTTGCTGACCTCTAAAGGCTCTATTCAGGATCGCGTTGAAGGTCTGGATGCTGGTGCAGACGATTTTTTATGCAAGCCTATTGAAATGTTTGAGATGGAAGCTCGGGTACGTGCCGGTTTGCGCCTCCATCAACTCAGTAGTGATCTCCAACAAGTTAACAAAAAGCTACAAACAGAACTCTCAGAAGCAGCCGATTACGTTTGTTCGCTACTCCCTGAACCGATTGATACTCCAAGTCTCAAAATTGATTTCCGTTTTTTGCCTTCTAGTCAGCTTGGTGGAGATAGTTTTGACTACTATTGGTTGGATGGAGACAATCTAGCTATTTATTTGCTTGATGTGTCTGGTCATGGTCTTCGAGCCGCGCTCCCTTCAGTATCCGTTATCAATTTGTTGCGATCGCGAGCACTCAAACAAGTTGATTATTACCGACCCGGTGAAATCCTCAAAGGTCTCAATGAGGTATTTCAGATGACCCAACGGAACGACAAATATTTCACGATTTGGTATGGTGTCTACAATCTGCCATCCCGGAAATTACATTATGCTAGCGCTGGACATCCACCTGCTCTACTAATTCATCCCCCCCCTTCAAATTCAAAGTCAACAGCTATTGTTACCCCCCTCAAAACACCAGGGTTCCCGGTGGGGATGTTTCCCGAAGTCGAATATGTTGAACAATCTTGCGCCGTCCCCTTCGACTCTCGTCTATATCTGTTCAGTGATGGTATTTACGAAATTGCCCAAGCCAATGGTGAACCTTGGGGCATTGAGGCGTTAATGACCCACCTCCAAAACCATCAAACACGACGGGGAGATGAAAATCTAAGTCAAATCTTAGACCTTGTACAACAGATCAATGGCAGTGAGACCTTTGAGGACGATCTGTCTCTCGTAGAAGTGCAGTTTGTTCGCTGAGAGTGCGCCCCAACAACATAACTGTATTATTCATCACAGGTGGGACGCCCGCGTTACGGTTGGCTAGCCACGCTATCCGCAGCGCAGGCATCTTGCCTGTTGCCGATGAACATCATTGTGATTGTGGGTTGGCTTTTCCTTGGAATACGCTAAAGACCGACTTATTAATTCACCACACCACCCATTATTGAATTGTAAACAATACCAACCCGCCCCAACAAACCTAGAGGCGATCAAGATTACTGTAACAACGCTTGACAATCAGCCTCTACGAGAATTTTCTTATTGGGTCTATAGCAATAGATTGGAGCTGGGGATTCAGTGGTCAACGTGTAGCAGCAACGGCTTTCTCAAAAGCGTCCCGATCTTCATAGATGTCAAACACGCGATCCATGCTGGTCAGTTCAAAGAGCATTTTGATCTGCTCATTGATTGAACAGAGGCACATTTGGGTGTTGGCAGCGCGGACGGTTTTCAAGGATAAAACCAGTGCGCCCAAACCCGAACTATCCATAAAGGTGACGTCTTTAAAGTCGATCAGGACAATTTTCGCCCCTTGCTCAACATAATCGCTGATTTCCTGGCGAAATTCAGCGGCTCGCATTCCATCCAAGATGCCAGCAGGTTCAACAACTTGTACTTCGGGGTTCATCATACGATTGCGTAGGTTCAGTTAACAGCAGGAGAGCAGTGCAGATTAGGCACACAGCAGCAAGCTATGCTTGAGTCTATGATAATTGGAGCACACATTTGATGACTGCATCTAAGACATTCCCATTTATTTCGACGTTCATCATAGCCTAGGATCAGGAGTGTCTGAAGGCATTTACCAGAATAAATTCATCTATCGCTTTTTGGGGCTGTCATGGAAACTTACGATGTTATCCTCATTGGGGCAGGTCATAACGGCCTCGTCTGCGCAGCATATTTGCTTAAAGCAGGCTATCGCGTTCTTTTGTTGGAGCAACGCTCTGTGCCGGGGGGAGCAGCCACCACCGAAGAAGCAATGCCGCAAGCTGCGCCTGGATTCCGGTTTAATTTATGTGCCATTGATCATGAGTTTATTCATCTGGGGCCAGTGGTTCAAGAACTGGGACTCACACGTTATGGTTTGGACTATCTAACCTGTGATCCAGTGGTTTTTTGCCCTCAGCCGGATGGCACGATGTTTTTGGCCCACAAATCAGTTGAACAGACTTGTGCCGCGATCGCAGCCTACAGCGAACATGATGCTCAAGCCTATGCCGAGTTCACCCGCTATTGGCAACGTCTGGGAAATGCGATCGCACCGTTGTTTAATGCACCCCCTATGGCCATCTTTGAGATTATTCGTAATTACGGCTGGGATAACCTCAAGGATCTCCGCACTGTGATGGGCTCAAAAATCAAAGTTCTGGATTTTGTCCGGAACATGATTACTTCTCCAACCGAGCTATTAGATGAATGGTTCGACAGCGAAACCGTTAAAGCGCCCCTGGCCCGCCTTGCCGCCGAAATTGGTGCGCCCCCCTCTCAAAAAGGAATTGCGGTGGGCGCAATGATGATGGCAATGCGCCATCACCCTGGGATGTCCCGACCGCGAGGCGGCACGGGAGCCTTAACCCAAGCCTTGGTGAATTTAGTTCAAGATCAGGGTGGTACCATTCTCACTGAGCAAACCGTTAAGCGAGTGTTGATTGATGAAGGGCGTGCGGTGGGTGTGGAGGTGGCTAATGGTACGGAATATCGAGCGATCAAAGGAGTGATCTCTAATATTGATGCTCAAAGATTGTTCTTGCACCTTGTGGAGCCAAGCGATGTCAATGCAGTTGATGACCAGCTCCGCGATCGTCTGCAACGACGTGTGGTCAACAACAATGAAACCATTCTGAAAATTGACTGTGCCCTGTCTGAACCGCCACGGTTTGAAGCTTATGAACATAAGGACGAATATCTAGTGGGCTCGGTATTAATTGCTGATTCCGTTAAACACGTAGAAAAAGCTCATGCTCTCTGCACCGTCGGTGAAATTCCCGATGCCGACCCTTCTGCTTATGTGGTTTGCCCAACTGTGCTCGACCCGTCCATGGCCCCTGAAGGGAAACACACCCTCTGGGTCGAATTTTTTGCCCCCTACCAAATAGCAGGCGCTGAAGGGACTGGACTTAATGGCACAGGCTGGACTGATGAACTGAAAAATCAAGTTGCCGATCGCGTTCTCGATAAAATTGCCACCTATGCTCCCAATCTTCAACGCTCGGTTATTGCCCGTCGCGTGGAAAGCCCGGCTGAACTCGCCCGGCGTCTCGGGGCTACCAAAGGAAATTATTATCATTTAGATATGACCCTCGATCAGATGATCTTCTTCCGTCCCTTGCCTGAGCTAGCAGACTACACCACCCCCATTGATAACCTTTACCTGACAGGGGCTGGCACCCATCCTGGTGGCTCAATCTCAGGGATGCCCGGTCGTAATTGTGCTCGGGTGTTTTTACAACAGCAACACCCTCTAGCTCAGCGTTGGGAAGACGCTCAAAATCATCTACGCACCTTGCTTAAAGCTGCACTGGGTGATGAATAAGCATTTGCTTCACATCATCATCGACTATACCTGCCCCCCGCCCAAGACCAACAGTATTAGATCAAATGCTGAATGTCATGGAATTCCAGATGGTTGGTACATCCTCAAATTCCCAGACAGGTGACAAGTCTCTTTGAGCACACTTAAGGTGCTTGAGCATGTCCAAGGTAAAAGAATCTCGCCTTTCCCCTAGATAGGTGCTTGAATCACCTGAAATTTCCTGTTAACGTAGGCCCGTCTCAGTATCAGAGCAGGAATTACAGCTGATCTGAGGCGTTGGTCTTCAACCATCAGTTTTATTGAATTTATTTGCTTGGGAGGTTTCAGTTGCTCAGATTCTTGAAATTCCTGCGCCGGACTCGGTTTCGCTGGCTAGCGATCGCGCTGGCTACAGCCTTGGTGATTCCGATTTTGGTCTTGGGAATCCCGACTCACCCCTCCTTGAATCCTCAAGCATGGGCCCAAGACAATCCGGAAACTGCACAGGAAGAAACGTTCATGCCCCCCGATATTGAGGCAATTATCGAGCGTGGCGAATTGCACGTGGCAGTGCTGGGGAAAGATAACCAGCCCTTCTTCCAGAAAGACTCACCCGAAACACCTTGTACCACAGACCCCCAGCGTGCAGATGAATTGATCAAAATGGATGGGGAGACATTCTGCGGCTTGGATATTGAGCTGGGTAAGGCGATTGCAGATACTCTGGGTGTCAGCGTGCGCTATGACCGTAGTGCAGCAACCTTCAACGATGTCGTTGAGCGGGTATTTGAGCATAAGGATGATCTAGCCTTCTCTAAAATTAGTCGTACTATGGCTCGGGTCAAAAAAGTGTCATTCTCCAAACCTTACGTCAATATGAGTCAAGGACTGCTGGTTAATCGCCTTGAATTGACTGAGCAAGCCAAGGGTCGCCAGATTGCAGAAATTTTCCGGGATCTTGAAGGAAAAGTAGGAGTTATTGAAGATTCCTCTTATGTGGGTTTTACCGAACAAAAGTTTCCTGATGCGGAGGTGAAAGAATATCCCAGCTGGGAAGATGTCATTGAAGCGGCCCGTGAAGGTAAAATTCTCGCAGCCTATCGAGATGAGTTGGAAGTCAAGAAAATTATCCGCACTTATCCTGATACTGCCCTGAATTTCCAAACGATTGCTTTAAGTGACACTAACGATGCGATCGCTGCGGTGATTCCCTGGGACAGCATGCACCTCAAGGAACTCGTTGATCAGTATCTTGAGAACAATAGCGTGGACTATACCGCCGATGAACTATTGGAAAAATACGAATATATGTTCGTAACAGAATCCACCACTGAGCAGGAATAAACCCTTACCCCAACCATGACCACTAGTTCACAAGCACCCCAGAAACCTGGGTTTGAGATATTTTTAAACTTACTCGCCAATCCTTGGGCTATCGTTGTTAGCCTGATTCTGGGCATTCTTATTGGAGCCAAGTTCCAGGATATTGCCGCGATTATTGCTCCAATTGGCAAACTCTACATTGCCCTGTTTAAAATGTGTGTCTTGCCGATTCTTCTGTCTGGCATCACCATGAGTATTGGTCGCCTCATGACCCGTCCCGATGCAGCAGAATACATTAAGCGAATTCTCATTTTCTTCCCTGCCGCCCTAGTGGCTACCACCATTGTTGCTGTATTGGTGGGCATTATCACCGCGCCTGGTTCTCTAGATGCCAAAACGTTGGATGCTTTAGGGGGAGTCATTCGTCAATCTGGGGTGGATTTGGAAATCACCTTGTCAGGGCCATTACCTGAACCTGAGCCCAATGCGCTTGTTGAATTTATGCTGGGGATTATCCCTGACAACATTTTCAACGCCCTCACCAATGGACAAACTCTGCAAATTTTATTTTTTGTTATCCTCTTTGGCCTGGGTCTTGGGTTTGTCCCCCGAGAAGCATCAGAAAACCTGTTTACGATCCTAGAAGGTGTTTATGGTTCCTTCAATAAGCTCATTGATTGGTTGAAATATTTGTTGCCCTTTGGCTTGTGTAGCTTACTGGCTGATCAGATTTCCCAAGTTGGTGTGGAAACATTGCTGACCATGTTGAAATTTGTGCTGGTTTCAATTCTCATGTTCGCAATTTTCTATGTGCTCAATACCGTCATTGTTTCCACCCAATGTAAAAAATCAATTTGGGAGGTCTTTGCTGCGTTAAAGGAAACCACGATTTTAGCCCTGGCAACACGTAGCAGTTTGGCTTCTATGCCTTCAGCAATTAACGAGATGATTAAGTCGTTGAATTTTGAACCCCAAACTGCAAACCTAGTTGTCCCTTTATCGATTACCCTTTGTCGCTTTGGGTCAGTGGCCTATTTTGCCCTCGGTACCGTGTTTGTCGCTCAACTTTATGAGAAAAGCCTTGGGATTGGTGATCTCGCTATTATTCTGGTGGGGTCATTGCTTGCAGGAATGGCCACATCTGGGGTTAGCGGCATTCTAACCCTAACTATGATGGGCTTGGTGCTAACCCCTCTCAAACTACCACTAGATGCAGTTCTCGTTCTGTTTGTTGCAGTTGATCCTATCGTTGACCCGTTTCGTACCCTAACCATTGTCCATGCAGGGGTTGGCGTGACAGCCTTAATCGCAGATCAGGTTGATACAAAAAACTTACCGCCTCAAGGATCTCAATCGACACCTGAACCGGCTTGAATACAACAGCTAAGACCCATTCACAAGAAGCAGCATCTAATCTAGATGTTGCTTTTTTGTGGTTACGTCTCATCAATCTCAGGACGCAGAATTTTGCAAGGGCAAGATCCCAAGCTGCTCAATACCCCAAGCTAAATTAATCGTAGTTTGGGCAGCAACTTCTAAGGGATCAACCCATGGTAGTCCAGGCGGTGGTAAGCGATTAAAGGCCACAGATAACTCCGTACATCCTGCGATGATTAGCTGCGCCCCTTGATCTTTGAGGACTTCGATCGCCGCTGCCAAAGCTTCATGGGCCAAGGGAGCAACCCGATCGCCTGTAGATTTAATCCCCCACTGGGGATGGTAAATCGCATCCATGACTTGCTGTTGAGACTTTGAGCCAAGCGATAAGGAAATCGGTGTGAGACCTTGATAGCGCAGACTATGCTCATATAGTTGCGATCGCACTGTGCCATCGGTCGCCAAGATCCCAATTTGAGAACAGTGGGGATGTTGACGACGAATATAAACCGAGGTGAGATCCATCAAATGGAGCCAGGGAATCGCCAAGTTGGGTTGCACCTGTTCATAAAAGGCATGGGCAGTGTTGCAAGTCACCACCATAAAGTCAGCGCCAATGCGCTGTAAGCACTGGCCGTAGCGAATGAGCCAAGGGGTGCAACTTTCCTGTTCGCCGGCGAGGCTCAGGGTGCGATCAGGGATATTGGTAGCACTAACAACGACCCAAACCGGATGGTGTTGGTCTTGGCCTGGATATCGCTTGGCATTGAGCTGAATTAATTGCCGCTCAAAGTCCACATGGGCAAGCGGGCCAAGACCCCCTAGAATACCAGGGATAGCAGTTTGAGTAACCAGATTACGCAGTGCAGATGGCATAGACAGGGGAATGGAGTGTGATAGGGCAAAGTTATCAGCTAGATTAATCAGTCTCCGTACCCAGCACAATGGCTGAGTATGAGACGACCAACACGGTATACCTTCAAAAAAAAATGTTGGTATTCAGGAAACCAGCAATGATGTTTTAATCATTTCAACACCCCACAGCATTCAAACATTAAATGCTGGTACAGACTACTCCTACCTTCAATAAAAGATGGAGCTATACCAAAAAGTTATTAACGATCCATTCAGAATTCAGTAACACCACGATTTTCAGGAAAATTGCCTAACTCGGTTCAATCCGCATCAAAGGCTGGCCAAACTCCACTGACTCACCGTTTTCCACAAGAATTTCCATTACTTTGCCCGTGGCTTCAGCTTCGATCTCATTCATCAGCTTCATTGCCTCGATGATGCAAACCGTTTGACTCGGTGTGACCGTATCACCGATCGCCACAAATGGTGGCTCATCGGGAGCAGGCGCACGATAAAAAGTGCCGACCATGGGGGAGGTCACTTCCACCCAATTGGTGTTAGTGGGGGCAGTTGGGGGCGGGGTGGGCTCGGGGATAGCAACAGGGGGTGAGGCAATCGGGTTTGGCACAGCCATGGACATCGGTGTCACAGTGGCGTCTGCGACGATCATCGGTTGGGCAACACCACTGCCCTTCTTGACCGTTAGCTCAAAGTCATCGCTTTTGAGACTAAACTCTGTCACATCCGTTTGAGCGATCGCCGCCAGTAACTCCCGTACCTGTTGAAAATCAATTGCCACCAGTTTTCCCTCTCAAATTATCCTCATCCAGTGCATAACCGTCGGAGGCATGCATACTAGCTTTGTTGCTCTAGCCTACTTCTCCCGGCCTAGATAACTATCATCACGGGTGTCAATCTTAATCTTTTCACCGATTGAGATAAAGAGTGGCACCATCACTTGGGCTCCTGTTTCTACGATCGCAGGTTTCGTTCCCCCTGTAGCCGTATCTCCTTTTACTCCTGGATCAGTCTCGGTGACCTCAAGCACCACCGAATTCGGGAGTTCGACTTCAAGTACCTGCTCTTCACAAAAAATGATACTGACGGTCATTCCTTCGTTCAGGTATTTCACCCGATCGCCGACCTTGTCCGGAGAGAGGCGTGTTTCTTCATAGCTTTCCATATCCATGAATACCAAATCCGACCCATCTCGATAGGTATGTTGCATGTTACGTTTTTCGAGAATAGCTTGAGGAACCGTCTCACCTGCCCGGAAGGTACGCTCTACAACATTGCCCGACTGGACATTTTTGAGCTTGGTGCGAACAAAAGCTGAGCCTTTCCCCGGCTTTACATGGAGAAACTCGACAACTCGCCAAATTGAACCATCTAGTTGAATGGTGACGCCAGTTCTAAAGTCATTACTCGAAATCATGAGTTTTTGAACACACAAGGAATAATTCGCCCCTTATTGTACCCCTGATAGGGATCACGCCCTAACGAGACGAGGGGAGGATAATTCAGATTGACAGGTCGAGAGCAAACATCTGGGTTGGATAAGACCAGTCAGTCGTCTTCTACAATCAAATAAGCAGGTTCAAACCCCAGCCAACTCTCTAAAAAGCCTTAACGATAAAACATGATTGAGAACCGACTACCAGAAATTTGTGCGATCGCCCGTACTGTCGCTTGGGGAGCTGCTGATATTCTCCGTGCCTACTATCGCGGTGATACTGATCTAGATGTTAAAGATAAACAAGGTGATCCCGTCACTGCCGCAGACTTAGCTGCCAACCATCACATCTTGGCAACCTTGCAACAACAACTCGCAGACGAGTCCTTTGGTTACCTTAGTGAGGAGACCTATGATACTGAGGCCATGGCTGTTACCCCCGGTGATTGGGTTTGGATCATTGACCCCCTTGATGGCACGCGAGACTTTATTGAGAAAACTGGGGAATATGCTGTGCATATTGCCCTGGCCTATCAAGGACGCCCCCAACTCGCAGTCGTCGCAATTCCAGAAGATGAGACGCTCTATTATGCCATTAAGGGACAGGGAACCTATCGTGAGAGTCGAGATGGAACAACAGTAAAAATGCAAGCTTCAGGGCGCGATCGCATTGAAGACCTAGTACTGGTAGCCAGTCGCAGCCATCGTAACCCGCGCTTGAACACCATGTTGGAGCGCATTCCATTTAACGATCGCAAATTTGTGGGGAGTGTGGGTCGCAAAGTCACCACTATTCTGGAGCAAGACACCGATGTTTATATTTCCCTCTCTGGTAAGTCTGCCCCCAAAGATTGGGACTTTGCCGCACCTGAGCTGATTCTCACCGAAGCGGGCGGACAATTCACCAGTTTTGAAGGAAAGGAATTGCTTTATAACCAGGGGGATGTGCGCCAATGGGGTGGATTGATGGCCAGCAATGGCCCCTGTCATGAGGCACTCTACACTATGGCAAGTCAGCTTCTAGCTGAGATTGATGCGACAGAACCATAGTTGCAAATTAGGACGTGTCGTCAGTTAACACTAGAAGTCTGACGAAGGGATAAAGCGCCCAACCCCAAAAACAGGAAAAGGGGCTGTAAGCCAGTCATAACCAGAGTTTAAAATCTAGCTGACAACAGCCCCTAGCCCTTGCCTAAATTTTTGATTCGGATATCGACAATCACTCACCCAAGAATCAGGCAGGGGTCTGCAAAATCCTTCTCCTTAGTTCACAGCTATGCTAGAGTGTAAAGCTGTGCGGCGGCATAGCCAAGTGGTAAGGCAGGGGTCTGCAAAATCCTTATCGTCAGTTCGATTCTGACTGCCGCCTTCTTTATTTTTGGAACAAAAAAGCCTGAAGGTAGGAATTCATAAGACTTTCGGGCTTTTTTGGATTGTATGTATTGTTGCCGAATGAATCTAATTGCGGCAGATTGCGCGGAGAATTTAAGCCAAAATTTAAGCCAAGGTCTTTTGAACGTTTATTTCTCCTGCGTTTTTACTTAAACATCAACAATCATTAATCGCTTGGGATTACAGAGAGCTGAGTTCTGTATGCTGAAACCTGCAATCTTGCCTTGATCGTTTACTAAGGAGGGCTTGTAATGCCCAGAGGAAAAAAGAAAAAGACCGAGAAACATGAGTCTTTGGAACAGAAGCTCTGGAAATCGGCCGATAAGCTCCGCAAGAATATTGATGCGGCGGAATATAAACACATTGTTCTCGGGCTGATTTTTCTCAAGTACATCTCGGATGCGTTTGAGATGCTGCATGAGCAGCTGGCGGCTGGTGAGGGTGAGTACGAGGGCGCTGACCCAGAAGATCCGGATGAGTACAAAGCAGAGAATGTGTTTTTCGTGCCAGCGGAGGCGCGATGGCCAGCACTCCAAGCCCAGGCCAAGCAACCAGACATTGGGCAAAGGGTTGATGCAGCGATGGAGGCGATCGAACTCAATAACCCCAAGCTCCTCAAGGGGATTTTGCCGAAGGTTTATGGGCAGCAGAAACTTGACCCCGCTTCCTTGGGTGGGCTGATCGATATGATTGGTTCTGCCAAGCTGGTGAAGGAGCGATCCACACCAGCCCAGCAGTTAGAGTTAGATGTAGAGCAAAATGCCCAACGGCTGCAACAGGCGGATGTGTTGGGGCAGGTTTACGAGTATTTTTTGGGGCAGTTTGCCCTGGCGGAAGGGAAGAAGGGAGGACAGTTCTACACGCCAGAAAGCGTGGTTCGCGTCTTGGTGGAGATGTTGGAGCCGTACAGTGGGCGAGTGTTTGACCCGTGCTGTGGCTCAGGGGGGATGTTTGTCCAGAGTGAGAAGTTTGTTAGCCATCACCAGGGGCGATTGGATGATATTTCGATTTATGGGCAGGAGAGCAATGAGACGACCTACAAGCTCTGCCGGATGAACCTGGCGATTCGGGGGATTGATGGCTCGAACATCAAGTGGAATCCGGAGGGGTCGTTTCTCAATGATGCCCACAAGGATTTGAAGGCGGACTTTGTGATCGCCAATCCCCCGTTTAACGATAGTGATTGGGGCGGGGATTTGCTGCGGCAGGATGGGCGCTGGCAGTATGGCACGCCCCCGGTGGGCAATGCCAACTTTGGCTGGGTGCAACATTTCCTTTATCATTTGGCTCCCACTGGTGCAGCGGGCTTTGTGTTGTCGAATGGCTCGCTCTCTTCCAATACGGGCGGTGAGGGTGCAGTTCGCAGGGCGCTGGTGGAGTCGGATTTGGTGGACTGCATTGTGATGTTGCCGACTCAGTTGTTTTACAACACCGGAATTCCGGCCTGTTTGTGGTTTTTGGATCGGTCTCGTCAGTTGCTGCCCTCCTCTAACTCCTCCCAAGGGGAGGAGGAACGGAGTCTAGAAGCCTCTCGCTCTCTGGGAGAGAGGTTTGGAGAGGGGGCCAAACGGAATCGCAAGGGGGAGGTGTTGTTTATTGATGCCTCGGAGTTGGGCTATATGGTGAATCGGCGCAATCGGGCGTTTGCGGAGGCGGATATCCAGAAGATTGCGGGGACGTATCACGATTGGAAGCGGAAGCCCTCTCAATTGCCCTCTTCTAACTCCTCCCAAAGGGAGGAGGAACGGAATCCAAAAGTCTCTCGCTCTCTGGGAGAGAGGGAGAGCCAGAATGCTGCAAGTGTGCCCTCCTCTAACTCCTCCCAAAGGGAGGAGAACTCTGAAGTCCCTCGCCCTTCGGGAGAGGGATTTAGGGAGAGGGCGGGATATCAAGACATCAAGGGGTTCTGCAAGTCGGCGACGTTAGCAGACATTGAGAAGCATAATTTTGTGCTGACACCAGGGCGGTATGTGGGCATTCCGGATGAGGAGGATGATGGTGTGCCGTTTGAGGAGAAGATGGGGGCGCTGACGGCGGAGTTGGCGGTGCAGATGAAAGAGGCGCAGGAATTGGATAAGGAGATTAAGATTCAGTTAGCGAAGGTGGGGTTTGATTTGGAGGTAGAGCTATGACAGAACAGAAGCCAGAGCAGCAGAATAGCCAGTCCAAAAGCACGGCGCAAGAGATTGGGGAAACGTTTTGGCAAGGTGTGCTGAAGTTCAGGGAACGGATAGAACGAGAGGGGATTGAGTTTACCGATGAGGATTTTGCGGATCTCAGAGATCGCAGCCCAGGTCGGGAGGTTAATCTGGAGTAAATATATCTATGTTTTGTTTGTACGATTTATTCAGCTTCATTAATCGAAGATTAGGTGAACTTTTAGAGCATTTTGTAGGTTGGGTTAGCGATCGCGTAACCCAACACCCTGATTGACTGACAAAAGATTCAGTCAGGGGAGTAGGCAGAAGAGTAGACCTGAAATTCAAGACGTTCAGAGCGAAGCTGATGCCCAGAGCGAGAAGCCATAGCGGGTACAGGCTCAGAATTAG
>JAAHHN010000112.1 GCA_010672165.1 Spirulina sp. SIO3F2
ACTGGGTCTTTACTCTGCTTATATTGCTTTTCTATTTCTTCGCTTGACAGATGCGGTTCTAACGTTACTGTTCTTCCCATTTTTCTCTAACTATATCAAGACTCCCTATACTATCCGGATTTGGTATTAGAGATGGTAGCGAAGCAGGCAGTTACAGCATCCTAGGACTTCATGCAGGCTCCAATTACTTAGGGCAAGAAATCCCCTTACCCACTGGTGAAACATCCGCTTTTGTAAATCGGGGTGTGCAAGTTGACCGCTGGAATGCGGCGGCGCTGGAGATGTTAGCACCGGATTAAGGGCAGGGGCATCAATCTGCCTCGCCAATCAACGTAAACGCTGCCCAATTCCTTGGCTCTGGATGCTGTTCTAGAGTTTGCAACATCGCCTGCCTCAATGCTTGGGCATTATCCCCCGTTGCCTGCCGCTGCCGATAGAACTCAGTCATCAGCTCGGCGGTGGGGGCATCAGGTACCTGCCAGAGAGAAACCAAAACGCTGGGCACACCCGCAGCAATAAAAGAGCGAGAAAGACCCACTACACCATCGCCAGTGATGCGTCCCCGCCCCGTGTCACAGGCAGAGAGAACCACTAGATCAGCTTTGAGACTCATGTCGAAAATCTCCTCAGCGGTGAGCAAACCGTTAACTTGGCCAGGCTCAGGGGTGAAGTTGGGGTCAGGGGCGAGGGCGATCGCGCTGCCGATGCCACGAATATCATCGAGTAGTCCGTGAGTTGCAAGGTGAATGAGTTCAGCGTCTTGCATCTGTGCCACCATCGCGGATTTACTCGCAGCATTCCCGGTGATTGCGTTGGTATTGAGTAAGTCTGCGATCGCTTCTGCTTCCTGTTCTGCGCCAGGGAGTGGAGCCAACGGTTGAGGTGCGCCTCCAAAGTCAGGCACAATGCTGGGCATGGTGGGATTGCCAACGATCAATGCGCCATCACCGAGGGGGGATTGTTCTTTTTGAGCGCGAGTTAACCCAAGGGTTTGGATGGAGGGGGCGGTAAGGATGGTGTGATTTTGAATCAAGTAGTCGCCATCAGCATTTTGAAGCGCAGGGAAAGGGACGAGGAAGAGGCTGCTTTGGGGGATGAAGATGACGCGTTCTTCAGGGTCTTGGGGTAATAAATCGGCAATGGGTTCAATCAGCAGACTGTGGAGCTGGCGTAGAAGTTGCTCATCCCCTGAGCGTTTGGGCTGGTTCGTCGCTCGGGGACGCACCGCCACCAAACGATTGAGGTTGCGAAGTTCCAGACCGCGCACTCCCAGAGAGTCGCGGGTGAATTGCACCAGCTCCGCCAGGCTTAGCTCTTCCTCGCGCCAGAGGGAGGTGAGATCGACTTGGCGAAAGCTAAAGTCGCCATTCGGGTTGACGACCCAGATGTAGAGCGCAGTTTCTTTGGTGGCTTCTTTGCCTGGACTGCTGTCGAGGTCAAAGGAGTCGTAAACAATGGCATATTCAACTAGGGTGGCATTTTGGGCTCTAGCGATTTGTTGGATTTGACCCAGACTGGGAGGATTGACGGTCGGATTCGGGTCATTCGGGTTGAGGCGACGATGCAGCAATTCAACAAAGGCACGGGCACGACCCCGTTCTGCGGTTTCTAGGGCGGTGGAGGGTTTATGTTGCGCAACTTGGGTTTGTTGCAAGACAGAATACGCACTGGCTTGCTGCTCAAACAGTGAGACCTTATTCGTGTCATTACTGCCGAGGTCAGCGCGGATAGACTCATACACTTGAGCCGCCGCGAGGAGGTTTTGCTCTGCTTCACTGTAGCGATCGAGGTTTTGGAGTGCAAACCCCAAGTTGTTGAGTGCAGTTGCTTCTCCAGGGCGATCGCCGATGTCTTGGGTAATGGCTAAATATTGCCGATAGAAATCGATCGCTTGCTCATATTGACCGAGGGAACTGTGAATCCCCCCCAAAGCCCCCAGAGAAGCGGCTTCTCCCTGGCGATCGCCAATGTCTTGCTTGATTGCCAGGGACTGTTGATGGAACTCAAGGGCTTGCTGATACTGACCTAAAGCAACGTAAGCGACGCCCAAACTGCCCAGAGAATTCGCTGCTCCCTTGCGATTGCCAATCTCCTGGTCAAGGGCGAGGGACTGCTGATGGAAATCAATGGCATCTTGATATTGACCTAAACGTCTGTAAATCGAGCCCAGATTCCCCAGAATTGCAGCAACCCCATGACGATCGCTGAGTTCATATAAGATCTCGTAAGATGCGGTGTAGAAATCGACAGCTTTTTGATATTGCCCCAAAGTCAGGTAAATATTACCCAGATTCCCCAGAGAAATCGCTTGGCCGGGACGATCGCTAACCGCCTGCTTGATCGTCAAAGACTGTTGATGCAGCTCGATCGCTTTTTGATATTGGCCGAGGGAATCATAAACACTGGCGAGATTGCTAAAGGTGCTCGCCTCACCAGTGCGAGAGCCGATATCTTGGGCGATCGCCAAAGACCGCTGATATAGGCGAATTGCCTGCTGATATTCACTCAAGGCATTGTAAACGGTGCCTAAACCATTCAGGGGTGTGAATTGAGCGGCAGGATCGTCAAGGTCTTGGGTAATGCCCAGCGCCTGCT
The DNA here is from genome assembly GCA_010672165.1 of Spirulina sp. SIO3F2. Lineage (GTDB taxonomy): Bacteria > Cyanobacteriota > Cyanobacteriia > Cyanobacteriales > Spirulinaceae > SIO3F2. The sequence goes on from JAAHHN010000112.1 coordinate 2,596, forward strand.
GATACAGCTCGATGGCTTTAGGGTACTGATTCCACAAATAGTAGGCATGGGCTAGGCTCGCAATGGTGTTGACTTCCGCTGTGCGATCGCCCAATTCCTGGGTCAAGTCCAGAGACTGCTGATACAGTTCAATCGCCGATTGATAGGAATCCCACAGCGTTGCAATATCTCCTAATGCCGATAGTAATTTTGCGGCTCTGTTGCGATCGTTGATATCTCGCGCAATGTCGTAAGCTTGGTGATAAACCTCACTGGCCTGCTGGTATTGACCCAGAAAACGATAAATCAGCCCGATATAGTAGAGAACCAAGGCTTCGTTCTGGCGACTCTTTTGCTCCTGATAAATCACCAACGCCTGTTCCAAAGACGCTAGCGCTGCTTCAAACTGATTGTTGTTATAGTGCTCTTGGCCTTGCTCATACAGTTCACTCGCCTCAGCCAGTCTCGGGTTTGTGGTTCCCGAGATCCATTGTGCCAAATAATCCAACCCCTCCTGGGCTGCTGCCTCCAATTCACTCGACTCCGCCTCCTCAGCCCAAATCAAAAGTGCCTCAAAGGTTTCCCGAGCGTCTTCGGTTTTTCCTAAACCAATGTAGGCATAGCCTGAGACCACAGCGGCATTGGCCACACCCCGATAGTCGTCGAGTTGCTCATAAAGTGTGTAAGCCTGCCCCGACGTTTCGAGTGCTGCTTGATAATTCTCGGCATCAAGTTGTTGACGACTGTCTTGGTAAAGGCGATCGGCTGCGGCTGGATCTGCGATCGGACGGTTCGCCAACTGATCTAAGTAATCTAACCCCTCCTGGGCCAGCTCGGTCAATTCATCCGAATCCGCCTCCTCGGCCCAACTCAAAAGCAACTCAAATATTTCCCGAGCTTCTTCGAGTTCTCCCAAACCACTCTGGGCATAGCCCCATAACAAGGAGGCATTGGCCTGTCCCCGGCCGTCATCGAGTTCTTGGTAAATGGCGTAGGCCCGCTGTGCTGTTGCTAGTGCTGCGGCATAGTCTTCTGCCTCTAGCTGTTGACGGCCCTCTTCATAGAGGCGATCGGCTTCTTCTGGATCTTGGGAAATAGCAAATTGCTCTAAATCTCGTAGCCCCTCCTGGGCTGCCGCCTCCAATTCACTCGAATCTGCCTCCTCAGCCCAACGCAACAGAAACTCAAACATCCTCCGAGCATTTTCAGTTTCACCTAAACCCATGTAGATATAACTCCACAGCAACGCAGCATTAGCCTGTCCCCGGCCGTCACCGAGCGCTTGGTAAATGGCATAAGCCTGCTGCACAGTTTTGAGCGCCGCTGGATAATCCTCTGCATCGAGCTGTTGACGACTTGCTTGATCAAAGCGCTCTGCTTCGCTCTCGATCGCCTGTATCGTTTGCCAGCTCAACCGATAGAGTCCGGTCTCCTCCCTCTCTGCTGTGTTCACAAGAATCTGATACGTTCCATCCGCTGGCAACGTGACCAGTAATTGTGAATTCGTGCCTCCCCCCCCGTTGTCGTTTTCCGCGATCTTGTTACCTTCAGCATCCAACACCATTAAATAGGCATCAAACGCCTCACTCTCCAGCGTGATGGCCACCTGCTCCCCTGCTTTACCCGTTAGCGGATGGATGTTGTAATAACTGTCATCACTCTCCCAAAAATAGCTCTCTGCTGTTGTTAGCTCCCCCTCAATAACTTTAGACGCTTGAGCCATGGCGCTATGGGTCTGCCCCAGCAGCACCAATGCCGCCAATCCCCCCAAAACTTTGCAACCGAAACGCATTTTTGCAACCTCCCAATTCGCTATTATCAGTTTGCCTCACCAATCAACGTAAACGCTGCCCAATTCCTCGGCTCCGGATGCCGTTCTAAGGTCTGCAACATTGCTTGCCTTAAAGCTTGGGCGTTATCTCCCGTCTGCTCTCGCTGCCGATAAAACTCGGTCATCAGTTGGGCAGTGGGGGCATCAGGGACTTGCCAGAGGGAAACCAAGACGCTGGGGACACCCGCAGCGATAAAGGAGCGAGAGAGTCCGACGACGCCATCGCCGGTAATTCGTCCGCGTCCGGTGTCGCAGGCGGAGAGCACCACCAAATCCGCTTTGAGGTTCAGGTCAAAGATTTCTTCGGCGGTGAGCAAACCGTTAACTTGGCCAGGTTCAGGCTGGAAGTTGGGGTCAGGCGCGAGAGCGATCGCGCTACCGATGCCACGAATATCATCCAGCAGTCCGTGGGTGGCGAGGTGAATCAGTTCAGCGTCTTGCATCTGTGCCACCATTGCAGATTTATTGGCGGCATTCCCAGTGATCGCGTTGGTATCGAGTAAGTCTGCAATGGCTTTCGCTTCCTGTTCTGCGCCAGGGAGTTGCGTGAGGGGTTGGGGTGTTTCGCCGAAGTCGGGGGCGATGCTGGGCATGGTGGGGTTGCCGACGATCAATGCGCCATCACCTTGGGGAGATTGTTGTTTTTGAGTGCGGGTGAGGCTGAGGGTTTGGATGGAGGGGGCGGTGAGGATGGTGTGGTTTTGGATCAGGTATTCGCCTGCGGCGTTTTTGAGGGCGGGGAAAGGAACGAGGAAGAGGCTACTTTGGGGGATGAAAATAACGCGATCTTCAGGGTCTTGGGGCAGGAGGTCGGCAATGGGCTCGATCAGCAGGCTGTGGAGTTTACGGAGGAGTTGGTCGTCGTCGGTGAGTTTTTGTTTTTGCGGGTCGCGGGGACGGACGGCGACGAGGCGATTGAGGTTGCGGAGGTTGAGACCGCGGACACCGAGGGCATCGCGGGTGAATTGGACGAGTTCCCAAAGGCTAAGGTCGTCATCGCGCCAGAGGGGGGTGAGATCGACTTGGCGGAAGGTGATGTCGCCGTTGGGGGGAATGACCCAGATGTAGAGGGCGGATTCTTTGGTGGTTTCTGTGCCGGGGTTGTTGTCGAGGTCGAAGGTATCAACGGTTATGGAGTATTCAACGAGGGTTGCGTTTTTCTCATGGGCAATTTGTTGGATTTGGCTGAGGTTAGGGGGAGCAATATCAACGTTGGAACCATCAGCATTAAGGCGAGTTGCCAGCAGTTCGACAAAGGCGCGGGCACGACCGCGTTCGGCGGTTTCGAGGGCGGCGGTGGTTTTGTTTTGGGCGATTTGGACTTGTTGAAGTAATTGATATGTGGTGGACTGTTGCTCAAAAATTGAGACCTTGTGAGTATCGTTGCCGCCAAGATCAGCACGGATTGTCTCCCAAAGTTCAGCAGCAGCTAAGAATTTTTGTTCCGCTTCAGAGTGACGATCGAGATTTTGGAGAGCAAACCCTAGATTATTTAGTGAGACAGCTTCCCCTTTCCGAGCGCCGATTGCACGCTTGATTACCAGAGATTGTTCATGGAATGCGATTGCCTGCTGATGTTGACCTAGAGAAGCATAAGCAAGACCCAAACCGTCGAGAGAAATAGCTTCTCCCTGCCGATTACCAAGTTCCCGTGTTATTTCAAGAGATTGTTCATGGAAGACGAGCGCCTGCTGATGTTGACCTAGAGTAAAGTAAGTATTGCCCAAACTGCTAAAAATACCGGCTTCTCCCTGACGATTACCAAGTTCTTGTTGAATTCCAAGAGACTGTTCATGAAAAGCGATCGCCTGTGGATACTGACCTAGAGAAAAGTAAATATTACCCAGACTGCCGAGTACGTTTGCCTCTCCCTGGCGATTTCCGATTTGCCGTGCGATTTCAAGAGACTGTTCATTGAGTGTAATCGCTTGCTGATATTGACCTAGAGCTTGATAAACAATACTCAAGTTGCCCAAGGCGCTGACTTCTCCTGACTGATCGTTGATTTGCTGTGCGATGTCAAGAAACTGTTCATTGAGTGTAATTGCTTGCTGATATTGACCTAAATAAAAGTAAACAATGCCCAAATTGCCAAGGGAGTTCGCTTCTCCTTGTCGGTCGTTAATTTGCCGTGCGATGTCAAGTGATTGCTCCTGGAAGGTGAGCGCCTTCTGATACTGACCCAATAAATGATACACACTTCCCAGAGAAGCAAGAGCGTAAGCTTCTCCTTGGCGATTGTTAAGTTCTTGTTCGAGATCAAGGGATTGTTCATGGAGGGCGATCGCTTTCTGGTACTGACCCAGGGAGCGATAAACCAGGCCAAGGTTGTGGAGTGCGACAGCTTCCCCCTGACGATCGTTAATCTCTGGTGTGATTTCAAGAGACTGTTCATGGAAGGTGAGCGCTTGCTGATATTGACCCAGAGAGCGATAAACAATACCCAGGCTGTTGAGAGTTGCGGCCTCTGCCTGTCGATTTTCAGTCTCACGGAAGAGTATTAGCGCCTGCCCCAGAAGAGTTAATGCGGCCTGAAATTGACTTGCTTGATGCTGCGCTTGACCCTGCTCAAACAACGTAGTTGCCTCAGCAAATCTCGGGTCTGCCAACGCTGCCAGTTGCTGTAAATAGTCCAATCCCTTCTGGGCCGCTCCTTCCAACTCACTCGACCTGATATCTTGGCCCCAACTCAACAAAAACTCAAACAGCTCCTGAGCTTCTTCCATTTGTCCTAAACCTGCGTGGACATAGCCAATCAACACGTTTGTAGCAGCAATTCCTGGACTGTAGTTGATCTCCTCGTAGATCGCGTGAGCCTGCTGCAACGTTTCCAGTGCTGCTTGATAATCTTGATTCTCAAACTGCTGACCACCCAATGCATAGAGGCGATCTGCCTCCGCTTGCTGTGCTTCCACTGTCTGCGCCACAGCAATGCCATCCCATCCCGCTAGCGAGAGAGAAGCACGTTGCCCCGAGCCTATCGTAGGAGAACTGAACCCCGCGACGCATACACCCACGACCAAACCAGTCCACACCTTCATCGCCAAACCCATACCGCAAAACCTCCTACCCCAAACCCATCAACTCATTCAATAACCCGTTTGCATTGTGGCCGAAAAACACCAGCGGTGGGGTCGTGTTTCAAAATTTGTATTAGATTCGGTGGCGGAAGACTAAACCCGAAGACAGGCTAACCTCAACCCAACCCATCCTCCTGTTCTCGAAATTGCCGCACCATTGGTGCTAACTCCAACCGTTCAGCCAACAAATCCAACCCATCCACCACCCTTGGAATCACCACATCCCTGATCTGTAATCCCTCATAACAACGATCCCGATAATCCGGTCGTGCTTGGAATCGCTCGATCGCCACCCTTAAAGGACGAATCACCTCATACGCCTTTTCCGCCTTAGCGATCGCTACCTCAGGCAATGAATGATGAACAGTCAACATCGCCAAATCAATCAAATCCCGTGACTGTACTCCATCATCCATATAACGGTCAGAATTCGCCAACAATTTACTTGTAAAACAATCTGACCAACTCAAACAAGCCACAGGTGACCAGCCCACAGAACGGGGCGAATCAAAAACACAACGCGCTTCTGCAATAATCTCTAACTTAATGGGTTGTCCGGCCACATCGACCCGCAATCGAATCCCATACTGATCGGTTGTACAACGTCCCAGCGTAAGCGGCTGTAAGGTCCGGAAAAGCGCCTCATGACCTCGTTCAAAGATCACTGTACGCAATTGTCGATAGCCAGATGTCGCAATAGGACAAAGAAAATCCACATCTCGACTTTGGCGATACTCCCCCAGATCCATTGCTAGAACTGTTCCACCCCCAAAATACGCCTGATTCTGCTGCAACAACTGGGCATCTAGACAGTGCAATAACGTTTGAATATGGTTGTGGATTGCGAACCGAAAGGTCATAACTCAACGAGGAGCCAAGAATCAAAGGTCTCAGCCAACGTTTTAATCCATTGTTGTTCTGCTGCCTCCAAATTGCCGAATAGTTTGCGATAGCGCCAACCTCGTTCATAACAGTCCAACATCTGCTGTGGGGTCAGTTTCTCAACTGCCGTTATCTGCCAACAGATCGACTGAAGAAATGGCAGCGGCATATCCGGCAATACAACATCAGTTGGAGCGGATGGGATAGCAGTTTCAGAGTTAGCCATGACAGTTAGAAAACCAGTAATGTTAGTCTAACTCGATGCCAATCGTAGCAGAAGAAGATTAGTTTGTACCCTCTGGAGAAGGATGACTAGCACAGCACTGACCAGAGTGGTTTGGAATTGATAGCAACCAATTACGATGCTGCACTTAGGTTCACAACGTTTCAGAATTTGAATCAGCGCCATTACTGCGCCCAACCAATGCTAAAACTGAGGACATCTCACTCTTATAGAAATCAGTAGCAACCATGTCCGGCTTCTCCCGTCGCCACTTCCTGCAATTTAGCGCCGCCACCCTGGCTAGCCTGGGCTTGAGCCAAAACCAACTTGGCCGCCACGCCACCCGTTACGGCCAAGTCCTCGCCCAAAGCACCCCCCGCAAACTCGCCCTGCTCGTGGGCATTAACGACTATCGCGCTAGCCGCCGGATTGGCAACCTCTATGGTTGCGTTAACGATGTGGAACTCCAGCGGCAATTGCTGATCCATCAGTTTGGCTTTAATGACGCCGATATTCTCACGCTCACCGACAAAGCCGCCAGCCGTCAGAGCATTCTCGATGCCTTTGAGAATCATTTAATTGAGCAGGCGCGATCGGGTGATGTGGTCGTGTTTCATTTCTCAGGCCACGGCTCTCGGGTGGAAGACCCCAGCCCCATCGACCCAGATAACCGCAAAAACAGCACCCTGATTCCCGCTGATGAAGACAGCGAATTGGGTGAGCCCGTCAAGGACATTATGGGGCAAACCTTGTTTTTACTGATGTCTGCGTTGGGTCGTAAGACTGAAAACATCACCGCTGTGCTCGATAGCTGCTATTCCGGTGGCGGCGCACGGGGCGAGACGATCGTCCGGGCAGGCCAACCCGGTCGTCGTGTCCGCGAGGCGGAATTTGACTATCAGCGATCGCTCCTCCAGCGCCTCAATCTCAGTCCCGCCCAATTCCAAGCCGCCCGCAAACAAGGTATTGCCGCAGGGGTTGCCCTCGCTTCAACCCAACCCCATCAACTGGCGGTGGACTACCGCTTTGAAGACTTTTTTGCCGGGGGGTTCACCTTTTTGCTCACTCAATACCTCTGGCAACAAACCGCGACGGTAGGTGAGACGATCGCGGCAGTGCAAAACCGGATCGCAGCCATCTCCCGCCAAGATCCCCTCTATGAAGTCAAACCGGGCAGCGACTACGGCGATCGCCCCCTCTATTTTGTGCCCCAGCCCCAAGCACCTGCTGAGGCGGTGATCACTAAAGTTGAAGGCAATAAGGCTCAGCTCTGGCTCGGGGGTCTGGATTCCCAAACCATTGAAGCCTTTGGCCCCCTCAGCGAACTGGTTTCGGTGCAGAACAGCAGCAAACTGGTTGTGACCCAACGCAAGGGTCTTAACGCCACGGCTCGCATTCGGGGTCAAGTGCAACCAGGTGACTTGCTCCAGGAATCAGCTCGGGCGATCCCCGGTGATTTAAGGTTAAACATTGGTCTCGATGCCTCATTGGGGCGCGATCGCCCTGCGGCGGCCGCCGCCATTAACCAGCAAAATCGTATGGTTGCACTCAATTCCCAAACCAATGGCTATCCTGAAAAGGTACATTACATCCTCGGTCGAGTGACCGCCGAAAATCAACCGCAAATCACCGCTGATGTCACAGGCGAGTTACCCCCTGTTGGCAGCACGGGTTTGTTTTCGCCCAGTCTTGAAGTCTTGCCCCAATCGTTTGGGTCGTCTCGGGAAGCGATCGCAGCAACGTTGGAGCGTTTGCAACCCAAACTCCGGGGACTGCTGGCCACACGGGTTATTTCCAAAACGCTTAATGCCCAGTCCTCGCAGTTGGATGTGGGCGTAACACTGCGATTGGAGCAATCAAACCAGACAATTTTAGGTCAAGCGTTTACATTTCGTGGCGAAGCCCGTGCAGTGCAGCAAACTCAAGGCAATTTTCAACGGGCGCAAGTTCCGATCAATCAGCCCTTTCAGCTTGAAGTGACCAATCACCACAGTCGGGATCTCTATCTGGCGGTGATGGTGGTAGATGCTACAGGTAAGGTGATTATTCTGTTCCCCAACGAGCATCAGGATGTGGCGGCTGCGGAACTGGAAGCTACAACTAAAATTGCTACGCAAAGTCAACTGCTGGTGCCTGATCCGACGGAAGATGAGTTTCAATTGGTTAGCAATGAACGGGGGGCCGGGGAGTTGCTGGTGATCGCCAGTGAGCAGCCCATGACCCAAGCGATTTTGCGGCTGAGGAACCTAGCGCGGGGGGCAAACCAGGCGAGGGGTGTGGTGCAGGCTGAAGAGCCGATCGCGCTGATGGAAGATTTTTTGCTTGGAGCCAGTCGAGGGGCAGAGATGACAAACCAGGCGAATTATTATCAAATGAATGTGCAGGCCATGGCTGCGATCGCGATCGCGTTTGAGGTGGTTTAGGGCGTCTCACCAATTAACACCAGAAGTCTGATGGGACAAGGGATAGAGCGCCCGACCTAAAAACAGAAACAGGGGCGATAAATCAGTTCAAAATTCACAGAATGCTGTTGTATAAGCACTTTGAACTCTGAACCTTGAACTCTGAACTCCGCCTCGCGGTACTAGCAACAGCTCTTAAGGTTTCTTTTAGCGAGATTCAGCATCTGATCCGCCACACTGGGGTTGACCGCTCAATTCCAACCCAACTCGTGAAAATCCTGATCTGCGACAAAGACGGCACGCTGGTACGCACCCCCGAAAAATTTAGCGTCGACCCCACCGCCCAACAATTTACGCCTGGCATGGTGCAGGCGATTAAAAACTATGTGCCCCATACGCTCTTAGTGATCAGTAACCAGGGCGGCATTAGCATTGGGCAAAAGACGCTGGGGGAAACATTAGTAGAATTGGAATATTTGTGGGAAATGTTCACCGCCAAATCGATACCCATTTTTGCAGCCTATTTCTGCCCTGATATGATGGGGCGCTTTTGTTATCAGATCGATTTTGAAGCGAAGTGGGAGCAGGAGTTACCGCCACTACTCATGTATGAACAGGGTAACTATCGCAAACCCCAGCCGGGAATGCTCCAACTGATTCAAGCCCAATATCCAGAGATCCTCAACCCAGAGGTTGCTGAGGTGCTTTATGTGGGCGATCGGGTTGATGACGAGCAGGCGGCTGCCCAGGTGCAGCCGAATCCGCTGCCGTTTATGTGGGTGGATCAGTTTATCCAGAAGTATGGGTAGTGTCTTGGGGCGTTAATTGCGCTTGACAAGCGATAAAGAGATGGCGGAGTACACCCAGTAGTAGATCTGCATCTTTGGTGGAATAGAGGGCAGTTTCTTGCACGGCGTTACTGTGCTTGAGCTGATAAAATCGCCAGCCCTCACCATTGGTGACGATGCCCAATATATCGATGACGTGGTTTTGAGCAAGATTTTGCTCTTGGCAAGCTTTCATTTCAACTAAGCATTGGGCAAGCCCCTGCTCAAAGTTGTCTTTTTTGGCTTCCACAATGCACAGAAAGGGGAGATCGAGGTAGTCTTTCTGGGGGGCGACCAGATAGTCTACATTACCAGTGGTGGTCTCGCTCTCTAATTTGGCACCTTTCCAAATCTTGAGTCTATCAATTCCTTCTAGGGCTTCTTCACAGAATGCATCAATGAGTAATTCCTTTGATTTTTCGCAGTAGCGGAGGTCGAAGCGGGTTTGTAAACGATGGAGCCGTTCTTGGAAAAAGGCGGTGGGAGTAATTTTGTGATCCGGAATTGTCCAAGTCTTGAGGGTTTCGATGCCGAGGTGTTGATAAGCCGCAGCAAGGGTAAAGCTGGAAAAGTTCTGTTTTTTCATAATCACAACATTGCTGAGAGCAATGGTGATGCAATTAATTCAAGTAAATCAAAAATGTCATGAACTCGTTCTGTGGCGTTGCATAATTGCGGGAGGAAACTGCCCTCTTCCCCAGCCCTTCTCCCAGTGGGAGAAGGGGGCAAGAAGCCCTCTCCCACTGGGAGCTAACCTTGTAGGGGTTTTGCAGACCCCCCTCACAGCAAGGATCTTGCGAACGCACTTTTGAGGGCTGAACCGCTGAACCCTAGCAAAATCAAGGGAGCGATTTGAAACCCCTACAGGATTAGCAGTGGGAGAGGGTTGGGTGTAGAGCTATGCTCTTCTCGAAGAGTGGGTAACGCAAGATTCATCTTCAAAATCAGCAACGTCCGTTCTGTAGTTCACTCAATTTATTTCGATATCTTAGTAACGCCCATCCAATTTTCCCAATATTCAACAATACTCAAAACGAGATTGTTTATGCACAAATTAGGATGTGCTATCACTTGTCTAAAACAAGATAACAACACATCCTACATATATAGCAGATTGTAGTTTGGGTTTAGGTACGTTCGCGCAGCGTCTCCAGCAGCAAGAACTGAAGCGGGACGCTTGCCATCGAGAAATCGAGAGAATTATCGTCAACTAAACCTAGAATTTACAGAATAATCAGGGTTTCAGCCAAGATTAAGTTTGTAGCCTGTATTCAGGCCGGGCTTACTGAATGTAACCCTTCTCCTTGATATAACTCATCACCTTCTCCACGCTCTCATCGAGTTCCTCAAGATCAGTGCGGCATTCAATTTCTGGCGTTAGCGGTGGTTCATAGGGGTCAGAAATACCTGTGAAATTCTTGATTTCCCCGGAACGCGCTTTCTTGTAAAGGCCCTTCACATCGCGCCGTTCACATTCCTCTACGGGTGCATTAACAAAGACTTCCACAAAATCGCCAATTTGTTCTTTGAGTTCATCCCGAATTGCACGATAGGGGGAAATTGCCGAAACAATTACGATTACACCATTGCGGGTGAGCAAGTTAGCCACAAAGCCAATCCGGCGCACGTTGGTATCTCGATCTTCTTTGCTAAAGCCTAAACCCTTGGTGAGGTTGGTTCGCACCACATCCCCATCGAGAACCTCTAGTTTACAGCCCGCATCCCGTAGCTTTTGAGCAACGACAGCACTGATAGTTGTTTTCCCCGCCCCGCTGAGTCCAGTAAACCAGAGGGTTACGCCACGATGCTCCATGCCAAGTTTCCTAAATTAGTTGCTAAGTTGTTCAATTTATCACCCAGAGCCTACCTAAGTTCCCCCCTTACCAAGGAGGGTAGGGAAGATTTGTCTACTCTAATTGAGGAGAATCCCGTGAAAATAGGTCGGCTCAACAGGCCACCCTCCATAATATCGGAGTTCCCCCACTGCTTCCGGAAACTTCGGAGCCTAACCCGTTGATAAGCCGTATAAGCCAATGATGAGTGCTGGGCCAACTAGAGTCATCAACAATGAAAGAGGCGCACCTACACGGGTGAAATCTAGAAACCGATAGCCCCCTGGCCCGTAGACCATCGTGTTGGTTTGGTAGCCAATCGGGGTCATGTAGCTATTGGAGGCCGCAAATGTGACCGCAAACATAAAGGCAAAGGGATTGAGTTCTAGGGTTTGGGCAACTTCGACCGCGATCGGCAACATCAAGAGTACCGAAGCATTGTTGGAGAGAATCTCCGTTAAAAGTGTTGTCACCAGCCAAAAAAACACCAGCAGCCAATAGCCAGAGAGACCACTGGCCACCGCCAGAAATTGGGTGGCAATCCATTCGGTCGTGCCAGACTGCTCCATCGCCTTGCCCAGCGGAATCAGACCCGCCAGCAAAAAGATGATGTCCCAGCGCACGGCACCGTAAATTTCGCCAGGTTTGAGACAACCTGTAAGCACCATCAGGATTACGCCAGTCAGGGCACTCACCATAATGGGCAAGATGTTAAAGGCACTCAAGAGGACGACCCCAAAACCAATACTGATGGCGATCGCGGCCTTGTCGGATCGCAACATCTCCACATCTCGCTGCTCCAGCACCAGCAACTCGCGGGTGGTCTGCAAACCAATAAAACTTTGCCTCGGGCCTTGGGCTAACAGCACATCACCAAACTTGAGAGGGGTGCGCCCCAAACGACCTTTGATCAGTTCTGCGCCTCGGCGGATGGCCAAAACTGTGAGGTTATAGCGTTGGCGAAAGCGTATCTCTTTGAGCGTAGTCCCGATCAGTCGAGAATTCGAGAGGATCAGCACCTCAGCCATTTTTTCCTCTTCAGAATCGAGCACCGTACTACCAGACTCGTCTTTGAACTGCACATCGGGTACAATTTCTAGACCCTGCTCCACCCGGATCTTGAGCAATTCCTCGCGGCTGCTGCGCACCACCAGAATATCCCCCACATTAAGGATTTTGTCCGCGATCGGCTGAGGGAAGCGCGTGCCGTGGCGAATAATTTCAAGCACATCTAGGTCAAAGGTGCGTTGAATTTGGCTACTGGAGAGGGTTTTTCCCACCAAGACCGATCGCGGCGTAATCGTCACTTCGCTAACATATTCCCGCAGGTCATAGTTCTGAGAAATGTCTGTCGCATCACCAGTACGGCTTTTGGGGAGTAGGCGGGGCGCGACGATCGCTAAATACGTAAGCCCCAAAGCAAACACACAGATCCCCAGCGGCGTGAACTGGAAGAGGGTAAATGCGCCATAGCCCAACTCTTCAGATAAACCGCTGGCCAAAATATTGGTTGAGGTGCCAATCACCGTGAGCACCCCTCCCATAATCGAAGCAAAGGAGAGAGGAATGAGGATTTTAGAGAGGGGCAGTCGCTGCTGCTTACACCAATCCTCAACAATAGGCAATAACACGGCAATGACCGCAGTGTTATTGATAAAGGCACTCATTGGCCCGACGATCGCCCCCAGCAGCACAATCCGCCGTTGCTGACTACGTCCTCCATAATGGGTGAGGAGGGTTTTGACGCCCTGAATCGCCCCCGTTTTGGCAATCCCAGCACTCAGGATAAACATGGCCATCACCGTAATCGTGGCGGTATTGCCAAACCCCGAAATCCCCTGCTCTGGCGACACCAGCCGGAGAACCATCAGCACCACCATCACCAAAATAGCAATGATATCAACGGGCAAGATTTCAGTGACAAAACAGATCAACGTTGCGATCAGTACTGTTAGGGTCAGCGCAATCTCCATATTTTTCTGAGTGCAGGCGCGATCGACATGTGGGGTTTTGCAACTATAGCGCTAATTGGAGCGTAGGTCATTGGAGAATCCTGGGAAGTGAGCGCCTACAATCCAGGTTAAGCAAACTTGAGATTCAGTCTGCCGATGATCAATTGACCTCTATCTTTGCTACCAACTCTAAACCCTAAACCCTGAACTTTGAACTTTGAACTCTGAACTCTGAACTTTCCTACCCTTGATATCATGGTTGCCAAGAACACAAGAGGAGAATAAGCCCATGCGAATGCTACACACCATGCTCCGGGTTAGCAATCTGGAAGAGTCGATCAAATTCTACTGTGAGGTGCTGGGCATGAAGCTCCTGCGCAAAAAAGACTATCCAGGGGGTGAGTTTACGCTGGCATTTGTGGGCTATGGCAATGAGAGCGACCATACCGTGATCGAGCTGACCTATAACTGGGGTGTAGAGTCCTACGATATCGGCTCCGGCTATGGTCATATTGCTCTGGGAGTTGATGATATTTATCAGACCTGTGAGGAGATTCGGTCACGGGGCGGTAAGGTGACCCGTGAGCCCGGGCCAATGAAGCATGGCACAACGGTGATCGCGTTTGTGGAAGATCCCACCGGTTACAAAGTTGAGTTGATTCAAGCTAAAGATAAAACAGCAGCATCGGCATAGTTTTTTGTGAAACCAGAATTTAGGGTGTGTCTTCAGGTAACACCAGAAGGCTGACGAGACAAGGGATAGAGCGCCCGATCTCAAAAACAGCAAAAGGGGCTGTACGTCACAGCAAAAGTTTGGAATTTAGCTGATGACAGCCCCTAGTACCGCGAAGCGGAGTTCAAAGTGCAAAGTGCTTGTACAACAGGCATTCTGTGAATTTTGAATGGATGGCTTGTTTCTGCCGTTCTGTATTAGCTTGCTATTGTTTCTATTGGTAGTGTAATGATAAATTCAGTTCCTGATCCTTGTTTAGACTCAACTACAATTGTTCCGTGATGTTTCTCCACAATTTGGTAACAAATACTTAAGCCCAAGCCTGTGCCTTGACCAATAGGTTTAGTTGTAAAAAAAGGATCAAAAAGTTTGGCTTGAATTTCATTAGGAATCCCAATACCGTTATCTCGGATTTTGATGCAGATACGATTACGAGAGATTCGTTCAGTTATAATCTGAATCTTGGGTCTTCCGATCTCTGCCTCTATCATTGCATCTAAGGCATTATTAATAATATTCATAAAGACCTGATTGAGCTGAGCCGGATAGCAGAATACTGGCGGAAGATTGCCATAGTCTCGAATTACCTCAATTCCTTGTTTGAGTCGATTATTAAGGATAATTAATGTGTTTTCAATCCCCTCATGAATATCAACCTCTTTCATTGTAGCTTCATCTAAGCGAGAGAAATTCCGCAGGGAGAGCACAATTTCTTTGATTCGATTACTCCCCATCTGCATCGAACCAATGAGCTTGGGGAGATCTTCACGGATAAACAATAAATCGACATCATCCACAACATTTATGACTTCGACTGGGCAATCATTTAAATGTTTTTCGACAGTATCAATAACTTCAAATAAATCTTGTACAAAATCTTCCAAGTGGCTAAGATTACCATGAATAAAACTGACAGGGTTATTAATCTCATGTGCTACCCCCGCCACCATTTGTCCTAAACTGGACATTTTCTCGGTTTGAATCAGTTGAGTTTGAGTTTTTTTGAGGTTTTCAAGAGTATCTTGGAGTTCTTGAGTGCGTTCTACAACCCGATGCTCTAAATACTCTCGTGCTTGTTCAAGTTGTTCTGTATAGTCCCCCACCCAGGCAATGAGTTGGTTGAGTGAGTCAGCTAATATGCCCACTTCATCTTGAGTGACGATGGGGGCCCGCAACGTGAAATCAGAATTTTTGATAACGGCTTTAGCAACTTTGGTAACCGCTTTTAAGGGACGCGCGATCGCCCGAATCGTTTGCAAGGCGAGGAAAGTGGCAATGGCGATTGCCAACATTAAACTGCTCAAAATAATGCCCAGACGAATCCGTTCTGCCTGGCGGCGCTGAGCGATCGCCTCGTTTTTTTGTTCCTGAGCTGCTTCCCGAATCTGGCGTAAATCTTCAGATAACTGTTCAAACTGCAAATTCAGCTCTAGAAAAGTCTCGCTAGTGAGCTGGTTGATGATTTTAGTTCGATTAGCTGATGCATTTGCTGAATTGAAATTCAAAATATCAATACTCTTGAGCAAATTCTCAACAAATATTGAATATTGCTCTAAAGTTTTAATGTAGCCTTGATCTAAATCTAATAGCGTTTGACTAGGCACAGCCGTACTGCTGGGATGTGCTTCAATAAATTCACCGAGTTCTAAAAGGATTTTACGTAAACTCGTTGTATCATTTAAAAATTCACTTTTCTCATAGTCTAACCAAACCGGATCATCAAGAAATAAGATCAATTGTTGGGGGTGAAATCGAACCTTTAATGCGACATTCTCTAATTGGTTAAGATATGCTTGCTGTTGCTCTGCGAGTTCAAGCTGCCGTTGGGCTTGGCGTTGATAAATATCGCCAACAACCAAGCCGAATACGCCACCAAAAACCGCAATCCCCATTGCCAAGGCATAACCATAACCGATCTTAGTCGCTATTTGCCACTTTTTGCTCAGGTTAAGAATTGACTGTTTTGGGAAAGTATCCATGAGCAATAGAAGCTAAATAGGAATTATCTTGCTAGCTACGATTTAAAACCATCCACAAACCAAACAGGATCACTGAATCAGCTCCTCTTGGCCGATCGCTTCATAAATTCCACGAAAGATGTCATAGGCCTCGGTGTTTACCGTCACCAGAGAAGCGCCTTTGAACTTCTTAGCTAAACTGGGTGCGGCCACAATGCCCTGCACCAGTTGCTCTTGATGGTTCAACATCCGAGATTGAATTGTTTCCACAATCGCCGCATCTAGCTGGTTACTGGCGACAAAAATGTCACCGGGTAGCAGCTCACCCGTTTGGAGAATGGGATAGTCCTCTGCTGCTAAGTTTTCCTCTTCAAGAATCGTTTGATAACGATGGGTTGCCATCACTACGGCATCCACCTCACCATTTTTAACCCCTTGCAGGGTGCGTTTTCCCGACATTACTGTTTTAACATCCACATCTGGTTTAAGCCCAGCGGCCAAGAGGATTTGTGCGCCCCCCAGATGGCTGGTGGTTGACCCCACTTTGCGCAGATCGATGGTTTTGCCTTTGAGATCACTGAGCGATTGAATACCGCTATCGGCACGAACGATCACCACTGAGCGAAAATCCGGACGCTTGAGGGTAACCACTGGCACGGCTTCTGCCCTGGCCGCTAAAACCAAATATTCTGAGGGGCCAGCCCAAACTAAATCAACTTTGCCCGCTAGCATTGCAGGGGCAGCGGCTAAGTGACCGCTCACCGGGAAAAATTCCACATTGGTGTTGAGTGCTTCTGCTAGAGCAGCGCGAAATGTCCCGTAGTCGGCTTCTAACTCCTCTAACCCTTCAGCATCCGTCACCGTAAATGTCAGAGTTTCTGGCAACACTGGGTCAGAGCTGGACGTAATATTAGCCGCACCACAACCAGCGGCAAAGAGAAGTGTGTAGAGCAAAAAATTACGTCTGTACATACAATTAATGGGTAAGGGGGCTAAATTTGTCCTGAGCACTTCACTCCCAACTGCCATACATGGCCAAACGAAAAGGCCATCTAACCACAAGCAATCTAGATTTTTCGGTATGACTTGAGAAGTTGAGGCTGCACTAACCACAAGGCTAACATCTCCGCCACAATAAACAAGTCGTGTGCTGGCTATACATAAAACAGGATTTAGCAGGACTCTACATTACCATATCAATTAATTGAGGTTCCTGCGACTTACATGAGGATGCTTGCCGCTTTTCTCACCGATTAGTTTAACAAGACCCATAAGCGATTGCCAAAAAACGTGACCATTACCTAATCCTAGCTATTATCTGGTGAGTCAGACTCACCAGATAATAGCTTGCCTTCGATAGAATCGGCTTCAATCGGTAAAACGATCGCAAACTCTGTCCCTATCCCCGCTTGTGAGCTGACGCCAATTGTCCCTTGGTGTTTCTCAATAATTTGGTAACAGATGCTTAGTCCTAAACCTGTGCCCTTACCAATGGGTTTGGTGGTAAAGAAGGGATCAAAGAGTTTCTCTTTGAGCTTATCAGGAATGCCCACGCCATTATCACGGATCTTCAGACAAACACGATCGCTCTCTAGACGAGTTGTTGTGATGGTAATCGTTTGATCTTGAATCGCCGCTTCTTCCATCGCATCCAACGCATTGGCAATCAAATTCATAAAAACTTGATTAATCTGTGCTGGATAGCAAAACACTAGCGGTAAATCACCATAGTTTTTGACAACTTTGACCCCTTGCTTGAGACGATTATTGAGAATGGTGAGGGTGTTCTCAATGCCCTCATGAAGATCAACATCTTTCATAGTAGCTTCATCAAGACGTGAGAAATTACGTAAGGAAAGGACAATCTCCTTGATGCGATCGCTTCCCATCTTCATTGACTGCAAAACTTCGGGTAGATCAGATTGTAAAAAATCAAAATCAATCTCTTCGATCATCTCTTCGACTGCTGGTGTTTGAGGGGGAACATGCTGTTGAAGGAGATCAATAAAATCAAAGAGATCTTGCACATAATCATTGAGGTGGATGAGGTTACCATGAATAAAACCGACAGGATTATTGATCTCGTGCGCAACTCCCGCCACCATCTGACCCAAGCTAGACATTTTCTCAGTTTGGATCAGTTGAGACTGGGTACTTTTAAGATTTTCGAGTGTATCTTGAAGTTCTTGGGTGCGCTCTTGAACCCGTTGTTCCAAGGTTTCTTGGGAGCGTTCTAGCTTGTGGGTATAGTCTCCTACCCGTTTAATTAAGCGATTCAGTGCATGGGCTAAAATACCCACCTCATCTCGAGTGGTAATCGGTGCACGAATATCAAAATCTGATTCTTCTGTCACTTTCTGGGCAACCTGTGTCACTGCAACCAAGGGTCGGGCAATCGCTCGACTGGTTTGTATTGCAAGTAATGCAGCAATTGCAATTGCCAGCGCGAAACTAATAATAATTATTCTCAAACGCAAATGACTCGCATTAGCCTGGGAAACCAGTGCAGCATCTTTCTGCTTTTGTACCGCCTGTTCAATCCGGAGTAAGTCCTCTGACAAGCGCTCAAATTGCAAGTTAAGTTCAATGGAAGTTGCTCCAGTGATACCTGTAATAATATTTCTTTGAGTCTCTAGAATATCTTGAGCATTGGAATTGAGTGGGTTAATACTATCTGAAAAGTCTTTAATTAAGTTCTTGTAGGCTTCAACTGTTTCGATATAACCTCGATCTAGATTGAGATAGTCATTGATTGGAGCGGCCAAACTATCAGAGTTCGCCGCCACATACTCTTCAAGATCAGTTGAAATTTTATCCAAGCGACGAATATTGTTGATAAACTCACTGGTTTCATAATCAAACCAAATCGGGTCATCCAGAACGGTAATCAGTTGCTGGGGATGGGAACGAATTTCTAGAACAGTATTTTTAAGCAGTGCTAGGTAATTAGCTTGTGTTTCAGCAAGCTGTAAAGTTTGATCTGCACGGCGCTGATAATAGTCACCAACGCTTAAGCCAACAATCCCGCCACAAATAGCGATGCTAATTGCTGCGGCATAACCCAAACCAATTTTAGTTGCAATATTCCAATTTGGAATTAGCTGGGGAGGGTTGAGCGTTTTAGGGACTTTTTTGATAAGTATCTCCAAAATAAAAACTTGGGGGGACAGAATAAAAAAGTAGAATTTAATAAAGAGATTTTTCTCGAAAATAAAAATACACCCATATGTTTTTGGGAATAGCCCTAAAAACCGGACAATGAGTTAGATCATTGAATCAGCTCCTCTTGCCCGATCGCTTGATAAACATCTCGAAATGCTTCATATTCATCCGTATTGACGGGAATCAAAGCGGCATTCTTGAATTTTCTAGCCAAATTCGGGGTTTCAAGAATCGCTGCCATCAACTGCTCTTGATGCTCAAGCATTTTGGTTTGTATGATTTCCACTGCTGCTGCATCAAGTTGATTGCTAGCGACAAAAATATCACCCGGTAAAAGCTCACCTGTGGCAATAATGGGATAATCATTGGCCGGAAGTTCCTCTTCTTCAATTACAGTTTTATAGCGATGACTTGCCCGAACCACCGCATCAAACTCACCATTTTTCAAGCCCTGAAGTGAATAACTTTTAGAGGTTACAATTTGGATATCTGTTTGGGGATCAATGCCTGCGGCCAGTAGCATCTGTGAACCCCCAATATGAGTACTATTGACGCCCAGCTTGTACATATCAATTGTTTTTCCCTTCAAGTCTGTGAGCGATTGAATACCGCTGTCAGCACGGACTGCAATCACACTTTTAAAATCAGACCGCTTGAGCGACACAACGGGTACAGCTTTCGCTCTCGCTTGCAAGATTAGATATTCTGACGGGCCAGCCCAGGCGAGATCAATCTCGCCATTGAGCATTGCGGGTGCAGCAGCCACCGGGCTGTCAATCGGGAAAAACTCAATTTTGCTCCCCAATGCAGCTTCCAAAGCTTGCCGAAATAATTCATGATCAGCTTCAAGCTCTTCGAGACCTTCGACATCAGTCACCGCAAAGCTCAGCGTCTCTGGTAAAGCGTTAGCTGGTGTGCCTAAACCAGCATCACCACGCTGTTGGGTTGCAGTGCAACTGGCGAGGAAAAGGCAAGCATAGCCTAAAAAATAACGTCGTT
This sequence comes from Spirulina sp. SIO3F2, assembly GCA_010672165.1. GTDB lineage: Bacteria > Cyanobacteriota > Cyanobacteriia > Cyanobacteriales > Spirulinaceae > SIO3F2. The sequence goes on from JAAHHN010000112.1 coordinate 22,456, forward strand.
TCATAAGTTAAGAGTTGAAATTTATGGAGACTCAATTGAATTGCACCCATAGTAATTTTGCTAGCGCATAAGCTGGCAATCCGGTGAAAAGCTCGAAATTTATAAATGTCTGGCAACTCCATTGATTGGAAATGCTTGTTCGCACAGCTTATTAAGCTTTATTCTCAAATGCTAACAAAGGAATCAAGAGCGGCCATTTTCAGTGAACTTATGTTGCGCTGGTCTGTACGTCTAGACCACAATATTTAGTAGCTGGGGCGATCGCTATCCATTCAAGATGCATATTGGAAGTTCATAATCCTGATTCCCTTCCGCTTATTCTCTAGCCCTTGCTGATATTCTAAGGGGTGCACAAATTTCAGACCTGAAGGAATCCCTATTATTATGCGCCTGTCCCAAATGCTCTTTGTTACGCTCCGTGAATCCCCTGCTGAAGCAGTGATTCCGAGCCATCAACTGTTGCTGCGGGCGGGCTATATTCGGCGAATCGGCAGTGGTCTTTATAGCTATATGCCCCTAATGTGGCGGGTGCTGCGCAAGGTCTCCCAAATTGTCCGGGAAGAAATGGATGCTACCGGG
>JAAHHN010000113.1 GCA_010672165.1 Spirulina sp. SIO3F2
TTTTGCCCCAGAAGCCCTACATGATCTTGGGGTCGCTGCGGGAGCAGTTGCTCTACCCCGGTATGGCAGAACAGGTGAGTGATGCAGATATCCAAGCTGCTTTGGTACAGGTGAATTTGGGGGATCTAAGCGATCGCTTTGGCGGTCTAGATGTGACCGAAAACTGGTCAGAGCGGCTCTCCCTCGGGGAGCAGCAACGCATCGCCTTTGCTCGTATTTTGCTGAACCAGCCCAGCCATACGATCTTGGATGAGGCCACCAGTGCCCTCGACATCCAAAACGAGGCGCTGCTTTACGAACATCTCCAAACCACCCAGACCACGTTTATTAGTGTGGGGCATCGTCCCACGTTGCGACAGTATCATCAGTGGGTACTGGAGTTACAACCCGATCAAAGTTGGACATTAGAGACGGTTGGCGATCGGGGTACAGATTAGCTAGCGAACTCATCCTGGCCCTAGCTAGTACCGCGAGGCGGAAGTTCAAAGTGCTTATACAACAGGCATTCTGTGAATTTTGAATAGATGGCTTATTTCTGCCGTTCTGTACTCGCCTGGATTATTTATCGGGCAGGTGGGACACTTGCGCTACGGTTTTGCCCCAATTGCAGTCTGTAGCACGGGTGAGCGCTGAATGGAGTCATTGGCGTAGCCTCTCCCACAGGGATAGTGAATCTTGCCCGCCAATTGGTTCAGTCTATCGCCCAGCGTTTTGGGTGAGTATTATGAATCATGCAGGCTCAGAAGAGAAAAAATCCAGATTTTTCGATTCAAGGGTAGTGGGTTTGGGTTTACCCAGAAATTTTTAAAGATATACTAGGTGGAGGTTGCAATATAGCTGATTTGCACCTCGGATTTACTGCTCAAACCTATGAAAAATAAGCCTGCTCGCCATTCTAATCCCTGGACTATGGCGATCGCACTTAATGCGATTGTCTTGGGAATGCCCCTCTTATTCAATGCTGCACCGGCCTTGGCCAATGAGCCATTTCCAACGAATGAGCAAGATCCGGTCTTTGGGGGCCAGGATTTTGATCCCATTGATATCATTCACGATGCCAATCTAGGTCGAGGTCAGACCGCTGATGAATTTCGGGAACAAACCAATGAGAACTTAGACGAGGCTAGCCAAGATTTTCGACAACAGCAGCGCGAACGCCTCCGAGAGCTTCAACAGCAACAACAGAACAGTGAGCCTGAGGCAACGCCGGAATAGAGCATGTCTGCTACGATCGCTTATCCTGCTCCAACGGTTAACCGCGCCGTTCGCGCCTGGCGTTGTTCTCCTTTTACCTTAATTCTTTTAGAGCGCATGTCTGTTCAGAGCGTTGCACTGAGCGCGATCGCGGGTACTGCGGGCCAGCGAAATCGGTACACCACACTTCCTCTGCTCGAACTTGCTGTGGAAAGCCAACTACTGTGGCTGATCCAAGTTGGTATCCTTCGGCGTGAAGTGGATGGCCAGGGTATTACTGATTGCTTCCGGTTAACACCGCTCGGGCGGCAAATTGCTGAACAATGGCGCCATGGCCATCTGTCCCGTCGTTTTCCCACCGGAATTGAGCGCCTCCGCAATTTTTGCAGCCGCTGGCTGAACGTCTTTTAACCGAACCCCGTATGAAAGCCATTATGGTGGTGGGGACCACCTCCCACGCCGGTAAATCCATGCTGACAACGGCCTTGTGCCGCATTCTTAGTCAGCGGGGTTGGCGATTAACCCCCTTTAAGGGTCAAAATATGGCCCTCAATGCCTATGTCACCGCCACAGGGGGCGAGATTGGCTATGCGCAAGCCGTTCAGGCTTGGGCCGCTGGAATTAGCCCTTGGGTGGAGATGAACCCCATTTTGCTCAAGCCCCAAGGTGATATGACGTCTCAGGTGATTATTCGAGGTGAAGTGGCCGGTACAACCCAAGCGGCTGACTATTATGAACAGTATTTTCAGCGGGGCTGGCAAGCCATTGCCCAGTCGCTTCATCAGCTCTCACTGGAGTTTGATTTAGTGATTTGTGAGGGGGCGGGTAGTCCGGCCGAGGTGAACCTCAAACACCGAGACTTGACCAATATGCGAGTGGCTCAACATTTACGGGCTGCAACCATTTTGATTGTAGATATCGATCGCGGTGGTGCGTTTGCCCATGTAGTGGGGACGTTGGCTCTACTGACCCCTGAGGAGCGATCGCTGATTAAAGGCATTGTCATTAATAAGTTTCGCGGTCAATTAGCACTCCTACAATCGGGGATTGACTGGCTAGAAGATTACACAGGAATCCCAGTGCTGGGCGTGATTCCTTGGACAGAGACGCTATTGCCTGCCGAGGATTCATTAAGTCTGCTGGAGCGACGCTCAAACAAAGTCAATCCTGACAGTCGTATTGTGGTGATTCGTCTGCCGCGCATTGCCAACTTTACAGATTTTGAACCCCTAGATGCTGAACCCACCGTTCAACTGCAATATCGTGCCTTAGACAGCAATCTGGGCTATCCCGATGCGGTGATTCTGCCCGGTTCCAAAACCACACTCAACGATCTCAGGGCGCTCAAAGCCAGCGGTATGGCCCAGAAAATCCTGGATTATGCTGCAGGGGGTGGGACGGTTTTAGGAATTTGTGGTGGGTTTCAGATGCTAGGGCAAGCGATCGCTGATCCCCAGGGTTTAGAAGGCAATGCAGGCGAAGAACTGGGTTTAGGCTTACTGCCGCTGACCACTCACATGACCCCCCATAAAGTAGCACGTCAACGCCATTGTATTGCGCAACATCCTCAAGCGGGTTTGACCATTAAGGGGTATGAAATCCACCAGGGGCGAACGAAAATCCAGGCCTCTGAGGCTTACATGAGTCTGTTTGATGAGACGGGTTTAGGGATTGTGGATACATCCAAATCGATTTGGGGCTGTTATCTCCACGGCATTTTTGAGAATGGCCCTTGGCGACGGACTTGGCTGAACCATCTGCGACAACGGCGAGGTTTAAATTCTTTACCCACCGGGATTCCCCATTACGCAGATCAACGGGAAGCACAACTAAACGATTTGGGCCAAGTCGTTGAACAGCATCTGAATCTTGCTCCGATTTTAACAGCGCTTTAGCAACTATTTGAAAGGCTGCTTTTAGTTAAGCCTCAAAGGGTTGCTATATTCAGGATTGCGGTCTTTTTTGTTTTTGGGACGAGTGCTCTGACCCTTGTCCCATAGGGTTTTGGGTTTTGGGAAATAGCCGTTCAAACGAATGACTGGTCTGGGTGTTTGTCATCACCATACCCAATACCAAATTGTGTCTGATTCAGTCCTTATCCCAGTGTTGGCAAATCAGCGCAAACTGAAGGTTGTTCTTGTTATCTTCCTGGAATTCAAGGGTCAAAAGATAGGTTTGACCGGGTTGCCAGTCAGCGAGTTGCAAAGCTAAAGATCCTGCCCCTGCACATTGTGTGCTTAAAGACCGCTTTGGTGTCGTCAAGGTGAGCTGGCCCGCCTGGGGTAGAGTGGCCTGAATACGGATGGGATGGGGGCGCTGGCCCCAAGGACTATGGGGGTCGATCGTCACCTGAAGACTCATCTCACCCGCTGTTGATTGCCAGACACAGTGCTGACTCAAATGGCGGGGGGTTAAGTTGAGCGTCAAACCATCGAGAATGCTCTTCGCCAACACCACCGCGATCGCCATCTGTTGCTCTAATGACGCACTCTGGTAGGTGGCGGGCAACACCTGAGCCAGCCGCGATCTAGCAGCGGCATTGGTGGTGGCATCCCGCACCGTGTCGAGGGCCAAAGTGGGCGAGAGGCGAATCCGATTGATCACCTCATTGAGCTGAGTACCGTAGCCGGGAAAGAGCGTTTTGGCAGCATCAGCCATCTTGATGCCGTGGGGCTGCACTGAACCCACCACTTGGGTACAGGCCGCCAGAAGTTGAAGCAAGGTTTGCTCCGGAATTTGCATGGGCAGCAAACTTTGCAATTGCGGCAGCCAAGCTTGCTGCCAGAGCGGGTTGACTCGGGGGGCAAAGTCATCCACATAGTCGAGTTCATCAATCGCCAGGCCATGTTCCCACGGAAAACGCGGTAAGTTGGCATGGACTTCATCTCGGATGCGATTGCGAATAATTTGTTCAAAGCGTTTGTACACAGCGGATCGGTCTCCCTTAGCGAACGGTTGAGGGGTTGCAGATTCACCACCAATCATTGGAGCGGTTTCTCCCCTAGCTTCGTCCTGCTCATCAAGGACATCCCACAACAGGGCATCCCAGTCCAGTTCTGCCTCCTCGCTAAACGCTTCAGGGTTGAAGGCTTCAGGAGGTAAGTTGGGTCGGGGCTGTTGGGTACTCACGGGCGGCGGCTGGGTCAGGGATTGTAATAATTCCTGGTACAGCCAGGCCAGAGGGTCATTCATGTTATTCATGGCAAGATACACCGAATCAGGATACTGAACGGTTTCGGATTTCCCAGGCAATTTCTAGAAGCCGGAACCATTGTTTGCGGGTTTTCGTCGGAGTCCAAGTGAGGGTTTTAGCGATCGCAGCCCAGGACTGGCCACGCTGCTTGAGGGTCAACAGTTGTTGCTGTCCAGGTTCAAGACGTTGCTTAAACCGCTGCCATTCCCCGGCGGTGAGGCCCAAGTTATGCTCTAAATCTGCTTCGAGCCAGTCATGAACCAATTCCCATTGGTGGGAGAGGGCAAACCGAATCAGATGATACTTAAAGCGCTGCTGGAGATAGTCCCGCTGCCGGGGAGTCAGTTTCAAAATAGCTTCAATCTCAGCGGTGGGCAAATCCTGCAACCGGAGAATAAAGTAGTCCACACAGTCTTGACGACCTTGCTGTTGCAAGTATTGAATGAGGGTTTTGACGATGGTGTCATGTAGGCTGTGCTCGGCGGCGGGGGTTTCGGCTTGGCGCAGGGCGGCCCGGATCTGACGGATCACCGGATCCGGTCGGTCAGGGTTGGTATCCGTGGGTTCGGTGGCAGCTTCGAGATCGGTTATCCACTCCAGTGGTGTGCGGCGGGTAAAGGCCTGGGCACGGAGAATGATGAGTTGTTGCGATCGCTGCTGGGGTAGACGGATGCGGCGTTTGGCATACCGCTCGCAAAAGGCCATGTATTCCGCCAGTTCGAGGCGCGATCGCGGTTGATAGCCCCCATCAAGCTGGGTTTCCCGACGAAAGGCATTGAGGGCTTCGAGGTAAAACCCTTGCAAGAAGTCTTCAATCAACAGCAACCGTTGTTGGTAACTACTGGGTTGGCCTGGCGGTTTGAGATATTGATACACGATCGCGCTCAAGAGACTTTGTAGTTCTCCTCGCCCCTGCCGCGACCCGAGTTGGTAATACCGGAGACATTGTTTACGACGGTGTTCCATTAAGGTGCGTCCCCACGCGTCAATCTCCCCAGACGTTTGGATATGGGGACTTTCTTGGCAGATGCGCTGCACCTCCTCCATCAAGCGCTTTGCCACTTGATGACAGATTTGGGGATTGGTGTTAGTCTCTTGCTGGAGTTGGGCGGCAAGTTCCTCAATAAGGCGATCCACCGTGACGATACCCTGACGATTGGTTGAGTTGCTCCCTATTCTATCCGGGGGCAGTACTAGAGAAAACTACTCGATACAGAGACTTACACCTTCATCTCCGCAATCAATCGTCGGATAGTGAGTGAGCGATAACCCAAGACAATTTGCGCTTCGTCAACCCCTAAACCTAAAAGCTGCGTGGCAATTCCGGGTTCAGTGAAATCCCGTTGAATCCAGATTTTGTCTTCCCGCACCTCGACATAAATCGGACAACCAAAAATCCGTTCTTCATCCTGCCAGCCCACATTGAGGATGCTATACCGTCCGTGTTCGTCATCAAAAACAGCCTGGGCTTCGACATTCGCATCAGTCCCAATCCGCTCTAAATAACGGAGTAGAGTTTGCTTAATCAAACCTGAGAAATCTAGTTGTTCCATTGAATGATTAGCTCCTTGTCTGGATGAAAAATAAGTAGCTTAACGTTATAGCGTTGAATTGAAGCCTGAATGAACGAGTCCGAAAAAAATTCTTTATAAATATCAGTTGGGATGGCTAAATATAATGTGCGATCTGGCTCCAACTGTTCTAGCGCTAATTGATAATTCAAGAATTGGCCCAAAGCTAAATGGAATTGATGCAGGTTGGAAAGTCCCACAAAACTCTTCACTTCCACAGCGATTTTGCGGTCTTCTTGCTGGGCGTTAATAATTTGATGGGCTGCTAAATCGACCAACATCCCCACTTTAGGGCTGACCCTTAAATACAGCGGATCTTCGGTGATAATCCAGTTATCCTTCTCCAGTGCATTACGCACAATGAGATGGAACAGATCTTTTGCAGCCATTGAGATGTGGGGACAATAGACAGTGTTTATATTCTAGCGTTGTCTGCCAAGGTACACCGAGCGATGGAGCCGAGTTTAGAATGGAGGCTTGACTATGCAGTATTCTTCAGTTCCAACAGTTCATGATCCCTGAAGCCCAACTTCAACAACAACTCCAACCCTTAATTCAGCAAGCGCCTGACTATGGAGTCAGCACAGTGGTGATGGAGCTGGCGATCGGGCCAGTGTTGCTGGAGCTAGCGCGATCGCTTGCTCATGCCCACTATTACATCCTACACGGCCCTGATGAACAATGGGTCAGCACCACGCTGGTGCCCAAGGATGTGGAGCAAGCGGCCAAGACCGTGATCTATCTGTTTGCCGATGAGGCGAGTGCGATCGCCTTCCCCAACCAAACGGGAGAAACCTTAATTGCTCAGAGAATTCCTGTGGTAGAGTTACTGTTTCAACTGCTGGCCCTTAAACCGATTGGGAGTTATCTAATCCACGAACAACCGATTCCCACAGACGCGATCCAGGAGATTAAGCGGGCAGATTTGCAAGGGGCGATTCAGCAGGCGCTGAAGAAGCTCAAGGCGGGGCGATCGTATTTGGCTTGAATTATTTATAAGGCAGTCGAGACGCCTGTGCTACAGTTTTTCTCAATTACGATCCATAGCGTAGACGAAGTAATGAGAGGCAGAGTCTCTCGATTGGCATTACCAAGTGCTACCAACGAGCAATACGTAATTTTGGTTCTCCGCTGCATGATTTGTAACAACTGGGTTGGAGTCACACCAGAATCCGGTATACCTGTAGCTATTAATGAATCAGCAATCGACATTGTGAGAGAGAAGCGAGGGAATCATAATGAGCTTGGGACTGCTTTTAGCTGTGGGTTTAGCCGCAATCCATGCCTTTGCATCAACGGTAACGCTGCCCCGCTGGCTACCGATATTTCGTTGGATTTCGTTCGCCGGAGGTGTTTCGATTGGCTATGTGTTTCTCGAAATTTTGCCAGAGCTGAGTCATGCCCAACATGAGGTTGGGGAACTTGAACTCCCCCTGGTTGCCTATCTTGAAAATCATGTCTATATCCTTGCCCTGCTGGGTTTGACCGTCTTTTACGGCTTAGATATTTTGGCACTCCATTCCCGCAAGCAGAATCAAGTCAATCAAGCTGTAGATCAAACAGAAGATCGCATCTTTTGGATTCATTTGAGTGGTTTTGCCATCTTAAATATTATTCTGGGATATTTGATGCAAGACTTGAAGAGTCATGGCTCGCTGTTGTCTTGTATCTTGTTTTTTGTGGCGATCGCCCTTCATTTCTTCATCTTGGACTATCATCTCCGGGAACATCACAAAAAACCCTATGATCAAATTGGGCGCTGGCTGTTGACGGGCTCAATCATTTTGGGTGCGATCCTCGGCCAGGCCTTACACCTCAATGAAGCTGCTGTGGCCATTATCTGGTCATTCCTCGCCGGAAGCATCATCCTAAATGTGCTCAAGCATGAATTACCCAGCGAACGGGAGAGTTGTTTTAGCTCGTTTCTTGGCGGGACGGGGCTGTATGCAGTGTTGATTTTGGGTGTGCAGAGCACTTAAACAATGCCAACGCGTTTCCCTCACTGCGCCAACCGCCCTGAAGGGCGTCCTTAAAACACGGAAGTCCTCCAAGCCGCTAGCGGCGTCAGTCCGCTTAACATTTTGCCCCTATGATGTTGGGTACATACCAAACCCTCTATTCTTGACCCTCAAGGGCTGTCGATCATGATGAATCCTGCTCAACAAGCTACGCTCAAAGCCTTTGTTCTAGCCGTTGCCCAGCTCGAACCGCCGATCGCGCCAGAGGTGAATGCCGTCTTGACCACCATTAACCAAGACCTCAAAACCCAGCCCGATCGCGCCCTGGACTCCATCAATCACTTGGTCGAAAACCATGCACAACTGGGAGAGTTGCATGAAAAGGCACGGCAGGAATTGCATCGATATTACAGTGGCAAGGAGCGCGATAAGTTCAAAATTGCGGGGTTTGGCACAGCTAACCCCCAACCCACCCCCATCACAAAACAACCACTGTGTCGGCTCTCCAATGAATTTGCCGCGATCGCTCAGATGTCAGCAGAACAGCTTAACGACCCCCAAGATGCCTTCCCTCAAATGTTGCAAATGAGATGTGCCGTTGCGGTGGAGAAAGTGCGGCTGCTGGATTTTGCCGTGTTGCGGGCGATCGAGAAGCGCCCCCTCACGACAGAAGATTTAGCCTATCGGTTAGAGCGACCCTTTGCGCATGTGGGCCAAGTGATTGAACAACTCTGGCAAGCCCGGAAAATTGACACAATGGGCAGCGGCACATTGCAAAAGATGTTGCCCTTTTTGCGATCTCACCACCAGCCCAATCCAGATGCCTATTGGATGCTCACCTCTTTAGGGTATTTTGCCTTACATCCAATTATCTCCCTCCGGCACATGGGAGTTTAGCGATAACCATGATGAGCCAATGGCTGGGCTATCTCTTGATCGCGGCAATTCCAGGGATGATCAATCTGATCGCAGCGTCCCAAGAACTCGGTAAGCAATGCCGCGCTCTGGTCTTTTTCCAACCTTTACGCAGTCCAGGTGTCTATTTTTGGGTGGTGTTGCAGCTTCTAGCGCCTTCAATTTTGTTTTGGTATATGTTCGAGCTTGATCCCACAAAATCCTTAACCCTAGAGTCGTTGCCAGAGTTGCTCTCAGAAGCCTTTTTGCTAGGGGTTGGTTTTGTAGCCATCCTCAATTCCACCACAGAGGTGGGCTCGATACCGATTAAAATCAAGCCGATTTATAGCTTTTTTGTGGAGATTGCCTACGATCAAATTGCTAAGCAGCAAACTCGTCATACCGCATATTTTTGGCGACAGGTGGAAGTGGATCTTGAGACGTATCCCGCAGAACAAATTGTAGCGGGTCTAGCCTATTTAGAAGACTATTTTATTGTGGATATTTCGCTGGATGAAGAAGAAACCGAAAGCTATCGTGGCAAATTAGAAAAAGCACGCCAAAATGAGGAGAGTAAAGCACAAATTAAACTGATCAAAGACTTGCTGAAAGATGTACGCCGAGCCGATTTAGCGATCGCGCTCCAAGAGTTTGGCTTCCCACCAGAACGGGTGAAGGCACTCCTCAAACCTCGGACTTAAGCGGAGTACCTAGCGATTTGGGATGAGCATTATGAAGAATGTAGGCTAAGCGGGTTGGGGCAAGTTGCATTTGCCCCAGCCTGCCTAAGTTGGAACTTACTTCCGCTTAATCACAGAACTGGCCGCGATCGTACCCATTGCCATAAAGCCAAGTAAACTCCCTGGTTCTGGAACAGCCTGGGTCTCTATTTCGAGTTCAATCAAGCTATTGTTATGAGAATAGCCAAAAACGAACTCGCGTTCTCCATTTTCAGAACAGGTATAACAAGCGCCCCCAAATGCCCATCGGTCAAGGGCATTATTTAAATCGGATAACGCTGCATTTCCCAAGGTCACTTCTACAATGCTTCCTTCGTCGGCCTCAGTGAGAACCGTGGAGCCATAGGCAACACCAGTCCCTAAATCTGCATATGCAGCTACACCTCCTGTCCCAGCCAGCAAACTGTCAATATTTCCGCCAAAGTCATAGAGAGACCAGGTCTCGCTTGCATCACCGAGATAACCACCTTGATTAGGACTATCCGGCAGATAAGCACGTAATGTCGCACTGACAATGGTGTCTGTAATAGCACTGACATCAAAAACCCCAAAATTACGATACTTTAAGCCGGAAGATTTACCCGCAATATAGTTGGGGTTGCCAGGGTTATGGCTACCGCTATCACTGTACCAACCCTGATCTTCTGCATTCAAAGTGAACGTAAACGCTTGAGCGGGTTTGCTAATGACCCCAGTGCTAACAGCAACAGCACCCAGCACTATACCCAAGCGTTGTATCCCTAACTGTCTTTTCAACATTATCTTTACTCCTGGGTTGAACCCCCATACTCTTGTTGAAGACTCGCAAGCACTGCTGATATGCAGACGCTTGCATAAGACTTATCTACAGATTATGCCGTTTTTTTCGTAAATCAGATTAATTTGCCTGTTGCCAACGCCTGGTAGCCAATCAACTTGTAGACCAACTTCGCTGCCATAAACTCCGAAACCACCGAGTCGGTCAGCGGCGCAAGTTCCATCACATCACAACCAATCACCGTCTTGCGGCAGAACAATTGCTTGAGAAATTGGGTTCCCACCTGCCAACTCAAGCCCCCTGGCTGGGGTGTACCCACCCCCGGAATCAGCGCCGGGTCAAAACCATCGAGGTCAATCGTAATAAACACCTGCTCAGTGGAGATTTGCGCGATCGCCGCCTCAATCCAATCCGAGCCGCGCTCATGATCCCAAACCACTGGAATCTGATTCTGGGCAATCAAATCTGCCTCCTCCTGACAAATACTCCGAATCGCCACCGGAAGCGTGGGAATTCCCCGATCCACAAGCCGTCGCATCACGCAGGCATGGTTATAAATCGAACCCTCATAACAATGGCGCAGATCACCATGGGCATCAATCTGCACCACCGTAAAGGGCTCGGAAAATTGGGCTTGATAGGCCGCCACCACCCCCGCTGTGATGCCGTGCTCACCCCCGAGAGTAATCACAAACTTGCCAGCCGCAAGCAGCGGTTGCAGTGCTCGCTCCACCTCCCGCACCATCGCTTCTGGGGTCAAGTCAGGCTGAACCTGAGAATCCGCGATCGCTGCATGAATCGCTATCCCGAGCTGAAAACACACTTCCTGACCCAGCTCCACATCGTAATATTCCAACTGATCGGCAGCCGCTAAAATTGCCCCTGGCCCGTGTTGGCAGCCTTTACGATAGGTGGTGGTGGCCTCATAGGGCACGGGCACGATCACCACATCAGCGGTTGCAAGAGGGGTAAACGTTTCAGCGTCAATCCAAGCCGTGGGTGAGGGATTGTTCATTATTCAAGGTCAAGCCAGCCCTAAATTATCCCCGGTATTGTACAAGTTAGCAGGCGAAGGAACAGACTTAACTGAGCTGTGCGATCGCCTTCTCTACTGCCGCCAACCGTTCCACCCACATGGGTTCTGGTTGCTCCGCCACAATCCGCTGAAAGCGATCGCGCATTTGCAGATGATGCCGTAGCGTGGTGGCGCGATCGCCCTGAATCCCTGGCGTTCGAGCGCAAATAGCAGCCTCGGGCAGCCCAAAGAAAACCCCACCATCTGTGTATTGAATGCATTGCTCTAGCAAGTCAAAAATTCGCGCATTGCCCGTAATACTCGCTCGGGTTTGATCGCAACCATATACATGCAAGCTGAGGATTTGTTGCTCGCTCGGGTTGCCCATTTGATGGATCAAATCATGATCGACCTGCTTGATTTCCCCTGGAGCAAAGTCACAGCGGGCCAGGGTTTGCAGCATATTGTCCGTAAAGTCATAGGTATAATGCTCTGCCGAACCAAAACATTGCACCGCCCCCCATTCTGTGGCGCCATGATCATGAATGGCACTGTAGTCCCCCTCTCGCCAGGACATTACCATCACCTCAAACCGGCCACCGTCATATACCAATTGCCGACCATACCCATCCGTGACGGGATGGGCAAAATCGGCCCAGGACATCAGGTCTTTTGGTTGAACTTGGGCGGCTTGGAGACAACCTTGCAACTGTTCGGGCGTGAGGTGTGCTGTTTGCTCTAGCTGCCGGATTAAGAATTGCAGCGATCGCGGCAACGAATCCGTTGCCAGAGCAGGAATTGCAGTTGTTCGCTCAACAACATAAACCATAGTCAGAGTGCTCCAAATGGGTTGAAAAGGGAGGATTAATGTCAGTTATTGAATGGAGTCGATCGCGTCTGGGCCCATGTCCGGTAAAATCAATTGCAAAATCACCACATCGTGCCAGCGGCCATTGAGATAGCCCACTTCTTTTTGACAACCGACGATTTCAAAGCCAAACCGCTGATGAAAGGTGATGCTGGCATCGTTGCAAGCCATGATTTTAGCCACGATATGGTGGTAGCCCAGCGATCGCGCTGCCGCGATTAAGGCCGTTTGTAGCTGGCTACCATAGCCCTGGCCCGTTTGCCCCAAGGTAAGATAAATTGAGCTTTCACAACAGACGCGGTAGCCCCAGCGATCGCTGTATTGCTTAATCGCACCCCAGCCCACCACCTGCTGAGCCTGTTCGGCCACCAGCCAGCATTCTCGCTCGTAAGCATGGAGCCGAGTTTGCATCTGAGCCGCTGTTTTAGGGTCACGATCCATCGTGGCATTGCCAACCGCGATCGACTCGTTATAGATGGCCGCGATCGCCCCACAATCAGCAGCTTGAGCAGGGCGAATCAGCAAAGCGGTAGCGGAAATGGGCAGCGATTGCATCGATAAAAAATCTCAGTATTGTTTACTGGATAATTCTAATGACACCTATCCAACCTGAGCCTAACCCCTAAGATTTCCTGGGAAAGGCTGGAGAGAATCTTTAGCTGGCATTCAGTATTGGGGGGTGGTGAGTCGGCTGCTGGGCAAAGTCGCGCAACCAACTAATGAACTTTGCCATCACGGGCTGACCCGTGAGCATTTCTAGCCAAGCAAAGCCACCGATATTCCCCGCATTAATCTCGCTGATGCACCAGTTCCCATGAGCATCTTGCAGAAAGTCATAGCCCAAGGTGTGTAAGCCCAGTTTTTTGTAATGTCCAACGGTTGCAGCGATCGCGGCTCGTTCATCAGTGGTTACTGTCGCTAGGGTCGATTGCCCATCACCGCTGATATTATTGACCCAATGGCCACTCTCGGAGCGCCGCAAATACGCACCATAGATCTCACCATCGACCACCACAATGCGCTTATCACCCGCCGTAACCCCCGTAAGATATTTCATAAAAATCAAGTTTTCGCTCGGGTCACGTTGCACATATGCCATCACAGCGTCGAAGTCAGCAAACGTGTACGAACCCTGACTGAAATGATCCACATGGAAAGCGCGATCGCGGTATTCAATCTTAAACACACCGCGCCCACCGCAACTGTTGGGGCGTTTAGCCACAATAATTTTATGGTGCTCAAAAAATTCCAGAGCCACTTGCCAATGGTTGGTGACAATTGTTTCAGGAATATAGTCCTGGGCAACTTGCAATAAAAATTGGGATTGGATTTGCTGTTCAATGCCAGTCGGACTATTGACAAACTTAGCGAATTTCTCCCATTGCTGTAGCTGGGCTAAATAGCCCACAGGAAAAGGTTTTAAGGTACGACAAAAAATCAGGTCTAGATCCCTTAAGGCTAGATTCTGATTCGCAAAATCTTCTAACGCCAAAAACTCATCATAGGTTTCAATCGTGTTGGCAGGCGCGACCTGAATCCAGGGGGAAGTGGGCGGCTGGGTAAAGACTTGGGGCGTGGGGATGTGATAGAAGTCTGTCTGGCGATCGCGGGCCGCTTGTAGATAAAAGTGGGGAACATCTAAAGGTTTGCGCTTATAACGCGACGGATCACAAATAGCTAAGAGTTTCATGGGGTATCACTCTCCAGTTGCCCTCGAACTGTACCCTTTGATCATACTCATGGTGCTCTGGGCCGTAACTGAGACCCGCTAAAACATTTACTGAATAAGGGCTGAATAGCTGGCGTGAAAGGGCTTGTCTAAAATTAAGTTACGGTACAAGACCAACTAATGAATGTCCTCCAGCCCCAAATCCTGCTGATTGATGATTTCCTCGCCAATCACCAGCAGTTCTACACAACGCTGCGCACTACAGTTAATTGGGATACCCGCATGGCAGCTCGGCAAACGGCATCATTTGGTGAACCGTATCAGTATTCCCAAATGACCTATCCTGCAACAGTAATGCATCCCAGCTTGCTGCCCGTCGCAGATGCGTTACAGACAAAACTAAAGATTCGATTCAATAATTGTCTGCTTAACTTTTATCCTTTCGGCGAGAGCACAATGGGTTTTCATTCAGACGACACCACCCAACTGCAACCGGGCACGGGAGTAGCGATCGTCTCGCTGGGTCATGCCCGTGAAATCACCTACCGAGCCAAAGCAGATAAAACCGTGCAGCATTCATTCCTGCTTATACCGGGTTCCCTGCTCTATATGGATTCAGCCGTTCAAGCAGATTGGCTCCACGCCATCCGCAAGCAACCGGGGGCTGGCCCACGGATTAGTCTGACGTGGCGGGCATTAAAGAGGCTTACAACACCCGTAAAATGCTAGCCACTTGAATATCATCAATTGCTTCATAGGCATGGATCGCCTCAACGGCCTGGCGGAACTGACCCTCAGTGACTTCATGGGTAACCACTACGACCTCAGCATGATCTCCCTGATAGCCAATCTGCACCACCGACTCAATGCTGACTCCTTGGTCGCCGAAACAGGTTCCCAAATGACCAATCACCCCAGGACGATCGCCACAACGGAACCGGGCATAGAAGCGGGTTTCTAATTCGGTGATCGGGGCCACTTGGCAATAGTCTTCATGGGGGCAGGCCAGCATCGGGTGCAGGGCATCTTCGAGTTTTTCACCCTGGAGCAGCGCCGTAATGTTGAGCAAATCTGAAACCACAGCACTGGCAGTTGCACCTTTGCCTGCACCGGGGCCATAAAACATCACCTGACCCAGAGGATCGGCTTCCACCAAGATCGCGTTAAAGACACCATTCACGCTGGCGAGGGGATGATCCTTGGGGACAAGCGTGGGGCCAACGCGCAGCTGCAACTGGTCGTGGGTGTGGTGATCTTGCTGAGCGATCGCCAAGAGTTTGATCGTGAAGCCCAATTGCTGGGCATAGTTAATATCTGCCACGCTCACGGTGCGAATTCCTTCGCGCTCGATATCTTCATATCGAATTCGGCCATTGAACGCCAGCGACGCCAAAATCGAGATTTTATCGGCAGCGTCAAAGCCATCTACATCAGCAGTGGGGTCAGCCTCGGCATAGCCCAGGCGTTGGGCTTCCGCGAGCACATCAGCAAAGTCTGCTCCCACATCCTGCATTTGGGTCAAGATATAGTTTGTGGTGCCGTTGATAATGCCCGTGATTTTTTGGATACGGTTGGCCCCGAGGGATTGTTTGAGGGGTTGGATGATGGGGATACCGCCGCCGACCGCGGCTTCAATCAGCACATAAACCCCTGCCGCTTGGGCAGCACTGAAGATTTCGGCTCCATGACGGGCGATTACGGCTTTGTTGGCGGTGACGATATGTTTACCCGATTCGATCGCCTTGAGGATGAGCGATCGCGCGCGATCCGTACCACCGATCAGCTCCACCACAATATCCACGTCCGGATCAGTGACAATCCCTTCGAGGTCGGTGGTTAATATTTCTGTGGGCAGTTGAATCTCGCGGGCTTTACCAATCGTCTTGACACCGACCCGATGCAGATCCAGATCGCGGATCAGGGGGTTGCGCCCAGCAGGGTTGAGGAGAATTTCTGCTGTGCCTGTGCCGACTGTTCCCAGTCCGAGTAATCCAACTTTATACACGACTCGTTTCCTTCTTTCGTTGCGCTATCTAGTTCTAGCCTAGCGGTTTTTGGGGCAATTCCTGTCTGGGAAGGGGGGATCGCCGGGTCTCGTATTGCAATCCATCAGTCTTAGCGAAGTATCCCTCCTGTCAACGTAAACGCAGCCCAATAATATGGATGCCCATAGGGACAGGATGACTCCAGCCTAGAGGATGATTCCAGCTTTCTCATTTCGTCGGTGATCAGGTTGCGCGTGTCTGGATTCTCCACACCTTGGGCAAGCTGTTCAAGCCAAGCCGCGAGTTGACTATCGGTGATGGTGCGCAGCCAGGTTTGGGCTTGGTGCAAGGCTTGAGCCATTGGCAGCTTTTCATCCAGCCAGAGTTGATAGAACCGGATCGCTAGCCAAGCACTGGAAATTTCTTCCACCGTCCAGAGGGTGCTGATCACGGCGTGGGCATGGGCTTGCAAGCAGGCGCTGACCAGACCGACGTATTCATCTTCGATGCTGCTCTGGCCGGTGAGGGCGGTTTCGCAGGCGGCGAGGTAGATCAGGCGATAGGGGCTCAGGTTGAGGCTGCGGAGGGTCTGTGCGGTGAGTTCATCCTCAGCCTGGAGCGCTAATGCGGACTGTGCTGGTTGGCGGGAGTTGTAGGCAGCATGGCCGGTAAAGTGCAGCAGATCATGGGGGCTTTGCAGAGCCGTGAGGGTTTGGGTGTGGGTCGCGGCGGTGAGATGGGTCGGGTGTTGAAAGCGGGTATTGATCACGGCGCTCTCGATATGAGCGAAGTTAAGGTTGTTTTGGGGGTTTTCAATGCTGAGGATTGTGGGGTTAGTGGGCAAGGCTGGGGGTGGTGGGGTTTGCAGGTTGAGGCCGGTTTGGATGCTGGGCAGATACACAACATCTTGTCGGGGCAATCCCCCCTTGGTGGCCCCGACACCATCTGTAAATAATGCATGGAGCGGCAGACGATGCAAATCGCGGTGGGGCACAAGGATCAGGTGCGGGGTTTGGGTGAGGTGATCGGCAATGGCTGGGATCTGCAAAATCTCGGCCAGTTTTGTGAGCCGTTCTGCCATCCCAGTACGCCAGGGATGTGCTTGTTTAGTGGGGGTGTCGTCGGGGGCTTTTTTTTCTTTGGGGCGGTAGGCGGTGTATTGGGTATCCCAATCCTTCAGCCAGTCGAGGAAGGGTTGCACGTCTTGCACCCAGTATTGGGGTTCGGGGTCGTTGGCTTGGATGATAAAGGTGGTGAGCCGTTCGGCGCTGAGATGCCAGGCGATTAAGGTGGTGTCTGCGGTTACTAGGCGTTGGATCTGTTTATAGTCGGGGCTGACGGGATCGTTGGCCAGTATGGCCAAGCAGCGGTTTTTGTTGAGTTCGGCGCTGGTGAGGGCGGCGATGGGCTGGTGGTTTTCGAGCAAAACATCGACGGTGAGTTGTCGGAAGCTATGGAATTGGGCTTCGATACGGCGTTTTTGCTGTTGGCTTTTAGCGGCGTTGAGAAGTTGTTTAAGAATTTCGAGACCGGCGAGTTGGTGGTCTTGGGCGGTGTCGCGGTTGCCGAGGGCGAGGTGGACTTTGATGAGATCTTGGAGGAGTTGGAGGTGTTCGGTGGGGTGGTTTTGGGGGGTGAGGGTTTGGAGAGCGCTGGTGTAGCAGTTGAGAGCGTCGAGGTTGTATGTTTCGCGGTTGGGTTGGGTTTTACCGTGATCGTAGTGGCGCTTGCCCATCCAGTGCATTAAATATCCCCAGCCGAGGGGATGAGTTGCTTGAGGGCAATATTTCAAACCTTCCTGATAAGTTTCAATTGACCCTTCATAGCCTCGTTTCGTTAAGTGCAAGGTAATAGCACTTGGCTGGAGATTCGTAAACGCTAAGCGATGCTCAAATGCTGAATAGACAGCTATGGCTCGATCGTTCCAAGCCTTGTAGTAGTCCGGCTTGAGTTCAACGGCTTTGTCAATAGATGCTATCGCCTCTTCATACCTGCCTAAAGCACTAAGGTTAATACCTCGGTTCAACCAAGCTTTGTAGTAGTCCAGTTTGAGTTCAAGGGTCTTGTCAAAAGATGCTATCGCCTCTTCATATCTGCCTAAAGCGCTGAGGCTAGTGCCCTGAATCGACCAAGGATGAAAAAAGTTCGGTTGGAAATCGATAGCTTTTTTGGAAGAGGCAATCGCTTCTTTGTACCTGCCCATATGCTCCAGTACAACGCCTTGGTTCGACCAAACTACATAGTCATCCATTTTAATCTGGAGAGCTTTGCCAAAACAATTCAATGCATTTTCATACTCTTTGAGGAAATCACATAGAACGATGCCTTTTGAATTCCAAGCGTCGTAGAAATCTGGTTCGATTTCGATAGTCTTTTCAAAGGAGACAATTGCCTCTTCATATCTGCCCAAATTTTTTAAGGCATTACCTCGGCCAAACCAAGCTTCGTGCATGTCTGGTTTGATTTCCAGGGCTTTATCGTAGGAGACAATCGCTTCTTCATTTTCGCCCAGCTTCTCTAAAGCAACGCCCCGGTTCAACCAAGCTTCGTGCATATCTGGTTTGATTTCCAGGACTTTATCGTAGGAGACAATCGCTTCTTCATACTGCTTGAACACACTCATCAGCTCACCTCTGATGTACCAGAGTTTATGTTCTTGGGGTGCAATTTCCACCGCACGAGTTAAGGTATCCAGCGCTTCTTGATATTTGCCCGCTTGAAAATATTGCACAGCTTCTTGGATCACCGCATCCGCATCCAAAGACGAATCAGAGCTGACGGTCTCTACCTCAACCGCTCGCCCCTTATCCGCCAAAACCAACCGCGCTACCACCTTCTCCAGCCCCCGCCATAACCCATCCAAACCCTCAACCCCCTGCAACCGTCCCACCAACTGCCCCAACCGCACCCCATCTGCCCCCTCCCAATCCCACCGCTCCACCCAAGCCGCCCAACCAGTCACACCACCCCCCTGCGCCACCAGCGCCAAAACCCGCGCCTCGTCCCAACCCTCAACCAACACCCCCGCCAGCAACTGCTCAAACAACACCCCATACTCCGCATCAGTCAACGACTGGACAGGCTCAGACTGGCGGCGGGGCTGGCGATTGAAGAAACCAAACATGATTAGGAAACGGGGAAATAGAGCAGATTAGTCCGATTATATAGACTCCGTCAGAACGAGCTTCCTGAGATGAAGCGTTAATACCTGTGATATCATTAGCCTTTGGAGCGCTTCGGCCTTCAACCCATATGCTTTTCCGGGTTCTCATCACTCAGTCTGATCATAGTGATGGGAATTTTAATTGTCGGAACCCGAGTAGATAGCCTGCTCCAATGGGCTCAACCCTATCACTACCCTCTTTTTTGACTAACCCCATTCATTCAAGTTCTAAGGAGACTTAACGCATGACTCAAGTGACCGTTGGTGAAAATGAAGGAATTGAATCGGCTTTACGTCGATTCCGACGTGAAGTGTCTAAAGCGGGCATTTTTGCGGATATGAAGCGTCTGCGTCACTTTGAAACCCCTCAAGAAAAGAAGAAGCGTAAAGCGATCGCCCGTCGTCGGAAGAAGCGCTACAACTAGTACCGCAAGGCGGAGTTTAAAGTTCAGAGTTCAAAGTTCAGAGTTCAAAGTGCTTGTACAACAGGCATTCTGTGAATTTTGAATAGATGGCTTATTTCTGCCGTCTGTACTAGGATCTATCGTCATTTGGGCTCAAGCCCTTGCCGTGACTAAATTACAGCCCCTTTTTCTGTTTTGGGGTCGGGCGTTCTATTTCTTGTCCCGTCAGGCTACTGGTGTTAACTGACAGCACGCCCTAAATCTCAACGAACTTAAATAGATATAGAGCGCGATCGCATCGAAGACCGTTAGGACGATGCGATCGCGCTCTGCGTTTTCAACCCCTAGGGGGTCAACTCTGTATTAAATTCGTTGTACGCTCGCCGTTGTAATTGGGGCACATCCGCCTCGGGTTGATCCAAGTCAAACACATCTCGGAAGACCGTATCTAAGGTTTCAAACGAGACAATACCAAGCTGATCAAAGCGAACGTTTCCTGACCCGTCCAGAATGACGGCCTGGGGGACGCCACCACGATAATACGGAGCCACAGGCAAGAGATCCGCATCATTGGTTGTTGCGGCTTGCCCTGCAATGGGTAGCGCATCCACATTAATCGGCAAAATTGAAGCCCGCCGTCCGTAAGCCTCTTGAATTCGGGAGACAGTAATGGCAAACGCCTTACAATCAAGACTGTCATCCACATAGAACACCAACAGGACAGGGCGATGTTGGGTTTGGGCTTGCGTCAAGGTTTCATGAACTGGCACCAGAGAACCATTGCCAGCATAGAGCACGAAAATGTTGCCATCAAAGCGATCATTATCGAGAGCAGCATGGGCGGTTGAGAAACTCCCGAAACCCCAGCAGCCCACCACCAGTAACAGGCAGCAGAGCCAGCGAACAAGGGTGGGGAGCAGTGCTGAAGAGAAGGTTAACATTAGTGTTTTATTGGAAATCTGGGGTTGGTGTCAGGGTGTGCGATCGCGTCAGTCTAAGAGGCATCGTACCATTCAACTTTCTTGCGATCGACGATTCACAACACTGTAAGATACCCTAATATCATCAAGGGCAAACGCAGCTTAACTGCTACCAGCAGTGATCGAAATGATAGTGACCAGGAGTACCAATGGCTGAACTCAACAGACAGGATATGCGTGAACGCTTGGGTAATGTCGAGCAGATTCGTGAAATTCTGCTTGGACCGCAGATCCGTACCTCTGAGCAACGTCTAGATAAGCTAGAAGCGGAACTTGTAGAAATGCGCCAAGAACTGCGAGAGCGCCTCGATGAGATGCAGACCTCGGTTTCAAAAGAGATTCAAGGTGTGGCTGACTCCTTTGAGAAGAAGCTGAAGTATTTGAGCTTGACAACGCATGATGAGAACACCAAGCTCCGACAAAAAGTTGAACAAACCAGCCAGAAAAGCTACGCCGTTCTAGAGACACTCAACAAAACCTTTAGCAGTCGAGTTGCGGGTTTGCGGGAAGATGTCGTGCAAGCACAGGAACAATTTCAGACGGAGACCCACGCCATCAAAACCAAGATTTTCGAAGAACTAGAGAAATGTTTTTCGAGCTTGCAAGATAGTAAGGTCTCTCGGGTGGATTTAGCAGAAGTCCTATTCGAGCTATGCATCAAAGTCAAGGGCACAGAGTTTGTTCCTGACCTCAAGGAAGCGGTGGAAAATCAATTGCAGGCAGATTTCTTGCTGCCCGATCAAGGGAATAACGCTGTACCCCAGTCTACCCCTCCATCCGGCATAATAGGTGAGTAGGTAGGCTCTATGGGTTCGCGCTTTGTGAGTCTTAAGATGCTTCCCATCTCCTTTTATTCTTTATTATTTTCCCATCGGAAGTGGCCGCTCAACCGCACGACTCTGTGGATGCTCCTCAATCTTCTCCTAGCCTTGAGGAGTTACTTGAGCTTGTCAATGACAATCTGCTCCCTGGTGTAGACTCAGGCTCTTTCCCTCCCACTTCATCCAATCCTCCCCCAGCCTCGGGAGTCGCTGCCCAACCGCACGACGCTGGGGATGCGCCTCAATCTTCTCCTCGCCTTGAGGAGTTGCTTGAGCTGGTTCATGACAATCTGCTCCCTGGTGTAGACTCGGCCCCTCCTACTTCACCCAACCCACCCCCAGCTTCGGGAGTCACTGTTCAACCGCACGACGCTGTGGATGTGCCTCAGTCTTCTCCTAGCCTTGAGGAGTTGCTTGAGCTGGTTAATGACAACCTGCTCCCCAGTGTAGCTCCTCCCCCCCCTCCTCCTACCACCATAAATCCTCCTCCTCTCACCGAAGCAGGGTTACTCGACACCCGCTTTTTGACGGAAACAAATGGTTCTGAATCCCAAAGCCTCCATGTGAAGAAAACACCATCAAGGCGTGTTGAGGGCAATGGTACTGAAATGAATCGTGCTGAACTAAATGGTCAGGATTCCAGTGTTCATCGAGAAGAAATGGGTGAGCAACTACGCTTATTGTTGCTTGATCTGCTCCACCTCGAAAACAGTGCGAATACCAGCCCTACAGATGAGAGTGGGGCGCTCTGGCTCAAGCTTAAGCAGCTTGAACATGAGGTGCATGATGCTGCAGTGCTGGGTCAGATTCTCTCCCCTGTTCTGACGCAGCTTATTGCCCACCATGCCACTCAGTCCCCTGAACAGCTTGCCAAAGCCCTATCTCTGGTTGCCGATCGCATGATCCAGCTCCAAATCCAGCAAGATCCGGCAGCAATGAGTAAGGCCTTGGCTAACGCGATTCCGGGGGCCATTTCTCAGCAACTTGGGGATGCTCCTGATGAAGTTGTACAGGCGATCGCTCCTGCAATGGGTCAAGCAATTACAGCCCAAATTCGACTCAATCAGGACTCAATGATCGATGCGCTCTACCCCGTCATTGGCAGCACGATCTCTAAATATATGGGTGAGGTCGCCAATCAAATTAATCGACGTTTGGAGGAAACCCTCAGCCCCAAACGCCTGATCGAACGGTTATGGTTGCGTTGGCAAGGCATTTCTGAAGCGGAGCTAATCTTACGGGATGCCGTGCCCTTTCAAGTACAAGCTGCTTTTCTGATTCATAAAGCATCGGGCTTGGTGATGGCTGAGGTGCAACAGGCCGATTCAGAACCCCTTGAGGGGGATTTATTGGCAGGGATGCTCACAGCAATTCGGGGATTTGCCAGTGAATGTACCACAGCCCAAGCCCACCATTCTGAACTGAGCAAGATCAACTATGACGACTTTCAAATTGTGATGGAAGTGGCAGGCTCTTGCTATATCGCAGCCGTCATTCAGGGCGAACCCCCTGCTGATTTTTTCGTACAACTGCGCCAGATCCTCAGTGCCATGATTTTAAATTATGGCTATGGCAAACAGTTTGAAGCCTATGATGGCGATCCTGCCACCATTCCTACAGGAATTCAAGACTTGCTGGCAACGTTGGTTCAAACGCCAGGACTTACCCCGAATGCCCCGCCATCCCCCCTCTTGCCCCCCGGTGTACTCCGAAAATTACTGGGGCTCCTCGCCGTTTTGGGTCTAGTGCTGGGAGGCGGATTC
>JAAHHN010000114.1 GCA_010672165.1 Spirulina sp. SIO3F2
TCAACGTTATTGACGGGAACCTCTGCCCTCACCCAACCCTCTCCCACTGGGAGAGGGCTACTCCCTTCTCCCGTGGGGAGAAGGGCTGGGGATGAGGGGAATGTGATCATTGCGGGAATTGTGCAAGGAGAGCAGGTTGACCTCTATGCAACAGGGCAGATCACACCGACAGATTACGAGTGGGTTCAAGGTGACACAACCGTGGTGCGGTTTCCAGGAGCCGAGGGCACAATGACCCTGAGTATGATTGACGTCTACGCAGACAATGCCCAAGCGCTTCTCTTTGGTGGCACAGCGGGAACCATTGCAACTATCGTCGGGGAGACCGAAAACGGCATTGAGGCAATTAACCAAACCCTCGATCGCATTGATGCACCATTGGATGGCCTAAGCATTACGGCGGAGGGAAATGTGGGCAGTTTCTGGCTGGGCAATACCTGGATAACCCACGAGACGGTTCAGAATTATCAAACCCAACTTGCTCAGTGGTCAAGCGCATTTACAGAGAGCGCGGATCTGCTGCTCTACAGTTGCTTTACAGCGTTGGGTGAAACGGGTGAGGCGTTGATGGCCAGTCTAGCGAATGCAACGGGTCTAGATGTGGCGGCTTCAGTGAATGTGACCGGGAGTGCAAGTCAGGGTGGGGATTGGGTTTTAGAAAGCAGCACGGGCAATATTGAAACTCAGACGCCGTTTATGGATGAGACCCTTGCAGATTGGGAGGGAGCATTGGCGACGTTAACCGTTGATAGTGCGCTCGACAACACCACAACCGATGGCGTGGTGACCTTGCGAGAGGCGATCATTGCGGCGAACACCGATGGCATGACGGATGCTGGCGAGATGGGATCGGGTGCAGATGAAATTCGGTTTAGTGGCGTGACTCAGGTTAACTTAACCTCGGCGCTCTCGGATATTACCGAGGAGTTGACGATTACAGGGGGAGATACCAACGTAACAATTGCCGGGAATAATACAACGTTTCGGATTTTCAATGTGACCGGGGGTGTGGCAACAACGTTTGATAATTTGACGATTACAGGCGGCAAGGTCACAGGTGACGGTGGTGGCATTAGCAGTGATGGAGCGGTAACAGTAAGCAACTCAACCATTTCTGGCAATTCGTCAAGTAATCACGGCGGCGGGATTTACAGCAATGGAGCGGTAACCGTGACGAATTCCACCCTGTCTGGCAATTCGGCAACGGGTCGGGCTGGGGGGATTTATAGCCGGGGAGCCGTAACGCTGAGCAATTCCACCCTTTCTGGTAATTCGTCGAACTCTGGCGGCGGGGGAATTTCTAACCGAGGAAACGTAACGCTGAGCAATTCCACAGTTTCTAGCAATTCGGCAGGTGGCGGCGGCGGCGGGATTAGTAGTAATGGAGATGTCACCCTAACCAATTCCACCGTTTCTAACAATCTGGCTAGTAATATTGGGGGGATTTTTGGCTTTGGCGATGTTACCCTGACCAATTCCACCGTTTCTGGCAATTCGTCAAACGGTACTGCCGGGGGGATTAATAGCAGTGGAGCGGTGACAGTGACCAATTCCACGGTTTCTGGCAATTCGGCAAATACTGTTGGTGGGGGGATTGTGGGTGTTGGAGCGGTGACCCTGACCAATTCCACGATTTCTGGCAATTCTTCAGGGAATCGGGGTGGGGGGATCTTTAGCTTTGACGCTGTAAACGCAACCAATTCCACGATCGCCTTCAACTCAGCCGCTGGGAATGGTGGAGGAATCCATGCGAGTGATCCGAGTAGCCTGAACAATACAATCGTCGCCAATAACACCACAGGTGCCACTGAACCCGACCTCTTTGGCACATTCACCGTTAACTCCAGCCTCATCCTCGACCCCAGCGGTGCAACGATCAGCGGTAGCAACAACATTATTGGGCAAGATCCACTGCTCCAAGCACTGGCAAACAACGGCGGTTCAACCCAAACCCATGCCTTGCAAACCGGAAGTCCTGCCCTCGACAGCGGCAATAATGCCCTCGTGACCACCACCACTGACCAACGGGGTGAAGTCCGCATCTCTAATGGCACGGTGGATATCGGCGCTTACGAGTTCGTGGTTGTCGAATCCTCAGCCGTAGCTGTTACTACGCTCAACGTTGCTTCCCGGTCAGATTTCGAGACGCAAATTGAGGGATTAACGGCGGCTTGCCCAACAATTCCTGAGGTGGAAATTGCGTCTGAATTATCCTCAGAGCCATTGGCTGCACTGGAGCGAGATGGCCGAATTGAGCAGGATGGACAATGTCTTCCGGTAGCGGGGGATTAAAGTGGCAGGATGAGGGGGCGATTAACCCTTGAACAGACCAGACGAGCGATCGCACTAACAGCAATACCTTTCTTTGCATCAAGAATGCGTTGCTGGGCATCTCAGGCATAATTGAAGGCGCGTTTATTATCGCCCCTAGCCCATGCTGAAAACCGCTCTTTTCGCTGCTTTACCCCTCAGCCTCTGGGCTGTCCAACCCCTCTACGCCCAGAGCATCACCACTGCCCCCGATGGCACAAGTACAATCATCCAACACCAGGGCAACACCTACCATATCCAAGGCGGAACCCAAGCCGGAGCCAACCTCTTCCACTCGTTTCAGGACTTTGGCTTGAGCACGGGTGAGATCGCCAATTTCTTGAGCAACCCTAGCATTACGAATATCTTTGGACGTGTCACGGGGGGTAATGCCTCAATTATTAATGGGTTGATTCAGGCGAATCCCAATCTGTATTTGATGAACCCGGCGGGGATTGTGTTTGGGGCAAATGCCAGTTTAAACGTGGGCGGTGATTTCTTTGCAACGACGGCGGATCGGATTTGTTTTGAAGGGGGCTGTTTTAACTCAGTTGGCGTGAATGATTACCCTGCCCTGCTCGGTAGCCCAACGACGTTGGGCTTTTTGCAGGGACAACCGGGCGGGTTGGTGAATGCGGGAACGTTGGAAGTCCACAAGGGTAAGTCAATTCATCTGAGCGGGGGAACGGTGGTGAATCTGGGGCAGATTTGGGCTCCGGGTGGCATGGCGACGGTAGCGGCGGTTCCAGGGGAGCGGCGAGTTTTGCTGAACCAACCAGGACAGTTATTGAGTTTGGAAGTAACGGAAGCCGTTCTGACGGAGGGGATTGAGCCGTTGGCATTACCAGATTTACTCGCGGGTGCGTCGGAGAATTTCCAAGCCAAAGTGATTGATGCACCGCTGGGTAATGTGGCGATAGAGGGCGTGATTGCCGCTGAGCAGATCGATCTCTACGCCGCTGGGCAGGTGACACCCACAGATTATGAATTGCTCCAAGGCGATACAACGGTGGTGCGCTTTCCGGAAGCTGACGGTCAAATTATCCTCAGCATCATTGATGCCCATGCAGATAATGCTCAGGATTTGCTCTTTGGGGGAGCCCCAGGAACCATTGCAACCATCATTGAGAGAACTGAAAACGGCATTGAAGCAATCAATGAAACCCTCGACCGTATTGATGCACCGTTGGATGGTATGGCGATTACTGCTGAAGGCAACGCAGGTGATTTCTGGCTCGGCAATCAATGGCTTACCGCTGAGAACATCACGGATTATCAACAGCAATTGCAAGCTTGGGGCAACGCCTTAACGGAAAGTGCAGATCTCTTGCTCTATAGCTGTTTTACCGCCTTAGGAACGGCTGGGGAGGAGTTGATCGCCAGTATTGCAGAGCTGACGGAGGCAGATGTAGCCGCTTCAACCAATGCAACGGGCAGCACAGACTATGGTGCAGATTGGGTGTTAGAAACTCATATCGGCAATATTGAGACGACGAATCCCTTCACGACGCAAACCCTGGCCAATTGGCAGGGCAAACTTTTAACCCGCACGGTCACCAACAATGCCAACGCTGGTTCCCTGACCCTCCGGGATGCGCTAACGGATAGTGGTGGTGGATTTGTGCCCCCATTGGCCGCTGGCGATCGTATTGAATTTAACCTGCCAAGTCCCTCCAATACGATTACCCTCAGCAGTGAAATTGTCTGGGCGACCAATAATCTCACGATTGATGGTGCCAATGGTGGGGGCGCACAAATTGTCGTGGATGGGGGCGGCGCAGGACGGATTTTTAATATCTCTGCGAGTAATGCGACGATCAGCGAGCTGACGATTCGCAATGGTTCAACTTCCGGTAACGGTGGCGGGATTTTCAGCAGTGGAGCAGTCACACTGACCAATTCCACAGTTTCAGGTAATGCTGGTGGGGGGATTGCGAGTAATGGAGCCGTCACATTGACCAATTCCACGGTTTCAGGTAATTCGGAAGATACTAGTGGTGGAGGGATTGCAAGCGGTGGAGCCGTCACGCTGACCAATTCCACCGTTTCAGGTAATTCGGCAAATGGTGTTGGTGGCGGGATTTCAAGCAGTGGAGCCGTCACGCTGACCAATTCCACCGTTTCAGGTAATTCGGCAAATAGTAGTGGTGGCGGGATTGCAAGCGTTGGAGCAGTCACGTTGACCAATTCCACCGTTTCAGGTAACTCGTCCATTACATCTAATGGTGGTGGGATTTCAAGTAATGGAGCCGTCACATTGACCAATTCCACGGTTTCAGGTAACTCGTCTAATGCTTCTGGTGGTGGGATTCAAAGCCTTGGGGCAATTACGCTGACTAATTCTACGGTTTCGGGTAATTCGACCAATGGTGCTGGTGGGGGAATTCGAAGTCTTGGGGATGCTGTCACCTTGACCAATGCTACGATCGCCTTCAACACAGGCGCTAGTGGCGGTGGTCTATCGCTTAACGCATCTTCTCCACTGAGTCATACGATCGCCAACAGCATCATTGCCAACAACAGCGGCACAAATCCCAGCATTCGTACTTCTACTTCTGGCAGTAGCAGCCACACCTTTGATGTAGACAACAGCCTCATTGAAGATACAACTGATGCCACCAATATTGGTGTGAGCAATGGTGTGGATGGCAACTTAGTGGGCGTCGATCCGCTGCTCAATGCCCTCACTAACAACGGTGGTAATACCCAAACCCATGCTCTCCAAGCTGCAAGTCCCGCCCTCAATGCGGGTAGTAATGCCTTAATTAGCGGTGCCACCACTGACCAACGCGGCTTAGGCTTTGACCGCATCTCCGGCATTGTCGATATGGGTGCATTTGAATCCCAGCTCACTCTCACCCCCACCGCAGGCAATAACCAAAGCACAACGGTAAACACCAACTTCAGCACCAACCTCCAAGTCACCCTCCAAGATGAGTTCAATGCCAATGTGCCAAGTGCGGGGACAAACATCACCTTTACACCGGGTGTAACCCCGGCAACGGCTAGCTTCACAGGCTCCAATATCGCTACCACGAATGTCAGCGGTGTTGCCACAGTCGGCACATTGCAAGCCAATACCGTTACGGGCGATCACACGGTTACGGCAACCTGGGAGAACCTCAGCACAACCTTTGACCTCACCAATACTCCCGATGCCGTTAACAGCATTGCCATCAGTAACGGCAATAGCCAGACCGCCACCGTCGCAACTGCCTTCGCCAATAATTTAGAAGTGACAGTCAGGGATCAATTTGGCAACTTAATCCCCAATGCCACGATCAACTTCAATGGCCCTGGCGCTGGCGCAAGCCTCAGCAGTGCCTCCCAAAGCGTCACAACCGACGCCAATGGTTTAGCAACGCTAACTGCCACAGCCAATACGATTGTCGGTAGCTACACCGTCCAAGCAGAGTCCAATAGCGTTACGGCTGATTTCAGCCTCACCAACACAGTAGATGTGGCAGCAAACCTCAATATAACTGGGGGAGACAATCAATCCACTGTTATCAACACCCCCTTTGCAGGCAACCTTGAAGTTCAAGTCACCGATCAATTCGGTAATCCCATCAGTGGTGCAACGGTTACACTCACTGCTCCAGGCAGCGGGGCCAGTGGCACTCCCGCAAACACCAGCCTCACCACCGATGCCAATGGCAACGCCACCACCAGTGTCACGGCCAATGCCGAAGTCGGCAGCTACACCATTGCCGCTGATTCGGGTTCCTTAACACCTGTTGACTTTAATCTGAGCAACACTACAGGCAATGCCGCCAACGTCACCATCCTCAGTGGCAACAACCAGAGCGCCATAACTAACCAAACCTTCAATGAATCGCTCAAAATCCTGATTACCGATGACTTTGGCAACCTCCTTGCGAATCAAACTATCACCTTTGCTGTGCCAACTTCTGGGGCGAGTGCCATTCTAAGCCAGAGCAGCGTCACCACTGACAGTAATGGTTTTGCCACTGTGAGCCTGAGCGCCAATGGCGATGCGGGGAGCTACATCATTCTGGTCAATGTCGATGGCACCAATGGCAGTACCCTTTCCCTGACCAACGATATTGATACCGATTCATTGCAATATTTAGTCGATGATGAACGGGAGGCAATTGATGCGTTGACTGGTGCTTGTCAAGCCATGCCAGCAGTCGCCATCGAGTTGGAATTCTCTTCAGATGCAATGGATGCACTAGAACGGAATGGGGCGATTGCGCTCAATGAGCAATGTCTGCCGGTAGCGGGGGATTAAAGTGGCAGGATGAGGGCGTAGTTAACCTTTGAAAAGTCCAGACGGGCGATCGCACTAACAGCAATACCTTTCTTTGCATCAAGAATGCGTTGCTGGGCATCTCAGGCATAATTGAAGGCGCGTTGATCATCGCCCCACATTAGCCCATGCTGAAAACCGCTCTTTTCACTGCTTTACCCCTCAGCCTCTGGGCTATCCAGCCTCTCTACGCCCAGAGCATCACCGCCACTCCCGATGGCACAGGTACAATCATCCAGCACCAGGGCAACACTTATCACATTCAAGGCGGAACCCAAGCCGGAGCCAATCTCTTCCACTCGTTTCAGGAATTTGGTTTGAGCACAGGCGAGATTGCCAATTTCCTTAGTAATCCAGATATCAACAATATTTTTGGACGGGTCATAGGGGGCAATGCCTCGATCATCGATGGGTTAATTCAAGCGAATCCGAATCTGTACCTGATGAACCCGGCGGGGATGGTGTTTGGCGCAAATGCCAGTCTGAACGTGGGCGGTGATTTTTTTGCGACCACAGCAGATCGGATGGGCTTTGAGAACGGTTGGTTTAACGCCACAGGGGACAATGATTATACGGTGCTAGTGGGTACGCCGAATCAGTTTGCGTTTTTAAGTGAACAATCAGGAGCGATTCTGAATTTTGGCGATCTCAGTAGTAGTGGCGATCTGAGCTTGGTGGGGGGAACAGTACTCAACCAGGGGAGTTTGGTATCGGCGGGGAATGTGACCATAGCAGCAGTGCCAGGGAAGCGACTGGTTAATTTGGCACAGGATGGGATGTTGCTGAGTTTGGATTTACCGCAGGATTCTGTTACTGCCGGAATTATCCCTGTGGATCTGCCGACGTTATTGACAGGTTCAGGTTGGGGCAATCCCCCCGTGGTTGCCCCAAATCTAGCTGAGGGAAATAGGGCGTTACCCCTACAAAATTCTGATAACCGTAGCGCAGGCGTCTCGCTTGCCAAACTCGATTCAGGTGATGTGGTGATTGCGGGAACCGTCGAAGGCGAACAGGTCGATCTCTACGCCGCTGGGCAGGTGACGCCGACGGATTATGAGTTGATCCAAGGCGATACAACGGTGGTGCGCTTCCCTGAGGCTGACGGTCAAACGGTCTTGAGCATTATTGATGCCCATGCGGACAATGCCCAGGATTTGCTCTTTGGGGGGGCAGCGGGAACCATTGCAACCATCGTTCAAGATACCGAAAACGGGATTGAAGTCGTCAGCGAAACCCTAAGCCGGATCGAGACCCCCTTGGATGGCATGAGTATCACGGCGGAAGGAAATGAAGGGAACTTTTGGCTCGGCAATACTTGGATTACCCACGAGACAATTGCTGACTATCAAGACCAACTCAGGCAATGGTCAAGCTCGTTTAAAGCAAGCGCCGATCTGCTGCTCTACAGTTGCTTTACAGCCTTGGGCGAGACGGGGGAGGCGTTGCTGGCGAGCTTAGCGACAGGAACGGGGCTGGATGTGGCGGCTTCGGTGAATGCGACGGGGAGTGTGAATCAGGGTGGGGATTGGGTCTTGGAGCGCAGTACAGGCAGCATTGAGACCCAGAATCCGTTTACAGAAACGACTTTAGCGAACTGGGACGGCAAGTTAGCGACGTTTACGGTGAACGCAGCAACTCAAGCAGCTCTAGAGGCAGCGATTGTAGCCGCGAATGGCGCGGCGGGAGCAGATGAGATTCGGTTTAGTGGTGTGACACAGATTAACCTAACCTCGGCGCTCTCGGATATTACTGAGGAGTTGACTATTACAGGGGGCGGTACTCGGGTGACAATCGCGGGGAACAACACCAATTTCCGGATTTTCAATGTGACGGGGAATGTGGCGACAACGTTTGATAATTTGACGATTACCGGTGGTCGGGTGACTGGTAACGGCGGTGGGATTAACAGTAATGGGGCAGTGACGGTGACCAACTCCACGGTTTCGGGTAATTCGTCAGTTTCTGCCAATCCAGCCAATCCACTAGCCGATCCAACAACTGGCCGGGGGGGCGGCATTAATAGCGATGGAGCCGTGACGGTGACCAACTCCACGGTTTCGGGTAATTCGGCTTACCGGGGAGGCGGGATTAACGGCAATAGTGCTGGGGCAGTGGTGACGGTGACCAACTCCACGGTTTCGGGCAATTCGGCCAGTGGCAATGGGGGGGGGATTAACGGCAATAATGCTGGGGCGGCGGTGACGGTGACTAACTCCACGGTTTCGGGCAATTCGGCAAATGCCCAGGGGGGCGGGGTGTTCAGCTTTGGAGCCGTGACTGTGACCGACTCCACGGTTTCAGGTAATTCGTCGGGCAGCAATCAGGGAGGTGGAATTGCGAACTACGGAGCCATGACGGTGACCAATTCAACGGTTTCGGGTAATTCGGCAAATAGTTATGGTGGCGGCATTTTGAGCTTCAATACCGTAACAGTGACCAATTCAACGGTTTCGAGTAATTCGGCAAATCGTGCTGGCGGGGGGATTGCTAGTGTAGGAGCTGTGACGTTGACCAATTCCACGATTTCGGGCAATTCGACCAATAATCGGGGTGGGGGGGTCTTTAGCTTGGACGCTGTAACCGCAACCAATGCAACGATCGCCTTCAATTCAGCCGCTGGGAATGGTGGCGGAATCTATGCAAGTAATGCCAGTACCCTCAACAACACGATCGTCTCCAATAACAGCACTGGCGGCACTGGCCCTGACCTCTTTGGCACGTTCACCGCTAACTTCAGCCTTATCCTCAACCCCAGCGGCGCAACGATCAGCGGCAGCAATAACATTTTTAGGCAAGATCCACTGCTCCAAGCACTGGCCAACAACGGCGGCTCCACCCAAACCCATGCCTTGCAAGCGGGGAGTCCGGCCATTAACGGCGGCAATAATGCCCTCGTGACCACCACGACTGACCAGCGCGGTGGCGTTCGCATCTTTAGCGGCACGGTGGATATTGGTGCTTATGAGTTTGTGATCCTTCGGGTTACGGCGACCGCTGATTTTGAGACACAAACCGAGAGGTTAACGGCCGCCTGCCGAACGATTCCCAAGGTGGAGCTTGAATCAGAACAGTCCACCACGCTAGTGCCGGAGCCGGATGGCGGCCCCCTTGAGCGCAATGAGCAATGCCAACCTGTAACGTGGGATGAAAGCGAAAGGAACTGATTGCTTATTCCTTGGCGATCGCTTTTTGAAATGTAGAGGGCGTTGGCGTTAGCCTTGCGGAGCAATATCGCCCTGTCTACACTTCTGAAACCCAGAAGGCGAATATCCTGTCCAGGTTTTAAACCGACGGGAAAATGTGCTCAAATCACTAAAAACCAACAGATAAGCAATCTCGGTTTTATTCAGATTTTGCTCCCGTAAAAATTCAATGGCTAAGTCCCGCCGCACCTCATCAAGTAAGGTTTGAAAAGAGGTGTCTTCTGCTTGTAATTTGCGCTGCAAACTGCGGGGACTCAAGGTGAGTTGGGTGGCAATCTCTTGCATCGTGGGCAGTTCACCTTGAATGGCCAAAGCAATCCGCTGCCGCACGCGATCGCTCAATTGGTCTTCGGTATAGCGGGCAATAATTGTCTGGGCTTGATGTTCAAACAACGCTTTCAGTTCAGGGTTCGCCCCCACCACAGGGATGGTTAAAGTTTCACGACTAAAAATACAACGGGTATCCGGACAACCAAACTTAAACACCACGTCCCCGAAGCTCTCTCGGTAGAGGCTTAAATCGGGCAAGTCGGGAGGGTAGTCATATTGAAAATGCACAGCCAGCAGAAACGGATGGGTTTGATTGCCCGCCAGAGCCATCGTCACCGTTTTAGTGATCGCCATCCAATGATCCACAATATATCGCTCCGCCTCACACCAATCCCAGTCCTCACAGGTCACCACATAATCAACACTCTCTGGCGTTTCGACAACCGTGACCCGTCCCACATCAGCCAGCAGACGTTGATAGCGAGCAAACATCTGCATGGCATCGGCGATCGTCTCAGCATTAAGAATCACATAGCTCATTGGCCCCAAACCAGAGAGCATCGGTGTGCAACCCAACTTTAAGCCCAATGTTGGATCTTGGGCAATATTGACCAACTCTTGCCAAACGGCCCAATCCTGAGCGATCGTAATGCGGGCATCCGGTTGCTTCAAATCTTCAGCATTCAAACCCACCCGCTGCAAAACCGCTTCCGTATCAATGCCTCGCGACTGAGCAATTTGTAAGCGAACATCGACCATTGAAGCGGCAATTGTAGGCAAGTTTTTGTTCATTTTTCGGCTTGGCGCGGGAGGCCAAACTTTTGGCGCTAAATATCAAGAAAATTAAGTGGGCGATCGCAATACTGGGCATTATACCCAAGTTCAAGAGGGTCGTTATGGCTCGCCGCTCCTACACCCACGCTTCCACCCAGACCGACACCAAAAAGAAGCCTCAGCGTCAGGTTTCGCAATATTCTCGGCCGTTTCCGACGGCGCGATCGGTTCAGCAAAAAGGAGAGCCGCCGAATCCCCAGATGCAGGCTCAAGGGGCGAACTATAACGCTTTGACTGTGCCGACCCATCGACCGGATGCAACTCCAGTTGAAACGGAGATGCCATTGATGCCCAAACTCACAATCGGCGCGGTCAATGACCCCTACGAGCAAGAGGCAGATCGGATGGCTGCGCAGGTGGTGCAACAGCTTAATTCACCGCCACCTCCCGATACGATGCAACAGTATGGTTATGGCTACAAAGAGGAACCTCCCTCTAAGTCTGAGGTGCAACCCCTTGTGCAGCGGAAAGCAACAGATACCGGGGGTATGGTGGCGTCGCCTGAACTTGAGGAGTCAATCCAGCGGGAGCGAGCAAAGGGTCAACGTTTAGCTGATAGCATTCGGCAGCCAATGGAAACAGCGATGGGAGCAGATTTTAGTGGGGTACGCATCCATACAGGTAGCACCGCAAATCAGCTTAGTGAGTCTATTCAAGCCAAGGCGTTTACCACTGGGCAAGATGTGTTTTTCCGGCAAGGGGCGTATGACCCGAATCGTCAGAATGGTCAGGCATTGCTGGCCCATGAGTTGACCCATGTGGTGCAACAGGCAGGGGCGACAGTGCAGCGAACATTGGAGCCATCTGAAGAAGCTGAGATTCAAGCGCTACTTAAAGAACAGGAGAAACAAGATCAGGACGTTAAAAAATTCCTCAAGGAGGACAAAAAGATAGCGGTACAACGGATGCCAGATGGCATAATTCAGCGTTTGGGAGAAACGACATATGAGCTTGGTGAGGATGAAGGAGGGGCTGTAACTGTTTTAACTCGGAAACGGGCATCGTGGTTGGGGGGAGGTGCAGCATTATCAGAAGAGGAGAAAGATGCGTTACTGGGTCATGTCAAAACGGCCAGAAAATATGCCACA
This sequence comes from Spirulina sp. SIO3F2, assembly GCA_010672165.1. Classification (GTDB taxonomy): domain Bacteria; phylum Cyanobacteriota; class Cyanobacteriia; order Cyanobacteriales; family Spirulinaceae; genus SIO3F2. Next base: position 11,979 of record JAAHHN010000114.1, read on the forward strand.
GATGCTGTAAAGAAAATCACGGCGTTGGAGACGGCCTTCAATGGTGCAGAAACATGGTTAGAGATTGATAAATCACTTAGAGAGCAGTTTGAATTCCAGTTTATTGGAGAAGAAACGAATACAGAAAAAATCCAAACAGTCCTCGAAAATGTCAAAAAAGCCTTTGTCAGGACGCAAGTCGGTTTAATGAAACCCTTAAAAATTGTCGAAATTTCCCCTGATGTTGAAAAAAGACCGAGAGCACCAGGAGAGGGAAAAACCAAGGGATATGTCAAGTATCCTTATGTTGATAGTAAAGGGACACTGTATTCCTTACCACTGGGCAAATCTCCAAAAAAAATGTTCCGTAAACTAGAAAAATTAGAATTCTTATCTGAGAAAGAACATCCTGGAAGCATACATGTTATGTTTGCTTCTTATCTTACCGATAAAAGAAAAACAGCAGCAGCAAAGACAATTGTGCATGAAGCAACTCATAAATTTGCTCACACAGAAGATCATGAGTATGGCAATCTCCTTGGCGGCAAAAAGGAGCTTTCTTTAAAACAGAAAGCTGAAAATGCAGATTGCTATGCGTGGTATGCTAAGGGAGTATCTGAGTCTGGTTAATATCCCTCTTTTGTCACTTTAGGGAGAGGGGATTCCAGAACCCTTGATATACAAGGATTTTAGAAAAACGAAGTCATTTTGAGTTTTTGTTAGTTCGAAATCGCCCAAAACCTTGCTCTGATTTACTTCCACGATTTGGTGATTTTATTCTACGTCCAGAGTGACAAAAGAGGGATATGCATCAGATATCGCAGGGGGAGTTATGGAGTTCGCATCGCCCAACCCAGCTAGCATTTGACAGTTCATACTTGGTGTATTATTTCTGCATCAATACTGATATGTCATCAATCTCAGTACAGGACAAAAGTGTTGCAAAGAGAGACAGGGAGAGGGTTTGATGGAGATCAGCGCAAAATCTATCAACCCTCATTGAACAGATTAATCAAATCTGCGAAAAATTGCGACTCCACTTGAGGTGACATGGAGCGAGACTCTCATTTTCAGCTCAAGAAACATGGGCGTCGGGCCTATCGTCTTTCCCGCTATGGTTTTGATATTCTCCGTCATTTTTTCTCAAACCCCTCTTTTGAACCTGGTTTCCCTCCTCTCCATTTTTTGTCCTGTATTTAGGGCGTGTCGTCAGTTAAAACCAGAAGTCTGACGGGAGAAGGGATAGAGCGCCCGACCCAAAAAACAGAAAAAGGGGCTGTAAGTCAATCATAGCAAGAGTTTAAAATCCAACTGACGACAGCCCCTAGCTTTGGGACTTGTCTTTACTTTTAAATGCCACTTTCAAGTCAACAATTGTCCTACACCCTTTGTCTGCCCAGACAAAGGGTGTAGAATTATAGATAGGGCTGATTAAGGAAAACTCAACATTCACAAAGCTTACAGCACCCGTGTTGAGTTTTGTTATCACTTAACCTCATTTACGAACTCATTAGGGTTTCAAGCAATTTCTGATTTTTTGTTCTTATCTTCAGAAGTTTTCCCTTAAACCATCTGGCCATACTCTCTTCTTGTTTCTATAGCAAATTTCGAAAGAACAAGAATACCATCTTCCCCTTGTTAAAGGGGATTGAGGGGGGCATTGCGTCTTATAAAATCGAAAACTGTGATAAATCAATTCTTCTAACACTGCTGCTCTGTTTATCGATTAAACAATTTACTAATTCAAGAAATCCTTATCCAAATTACTCTCAAGGAGAATAGTTGATAATGACAGATGATAACAGTGCAAGAATTTTATTAATTGATGACAATCCAACAAATTTAGAAATTTTATATGGCGCTCTCAGCGATACTGGTTATGAGATTTTGATGGAAATGGATGGCAAGCATGGTATTGAGCAAGCTCGAAACAGCTCACCTGATTTAATTTTGTTGGATATCATGATGCCAGAAATTGATGGCTTTGAAACCTGTCGCTTGTTAAAATCCGATCCATTGCTTTGTGATATTCCGATTATTTTCATTACCGCATTAAATGAGCCAGTGGATAAAACTAGAGGACTAAAATCAGGAGCTGTTGATTTTATTGTAAAACCGTTTTATCAAGAGGAAGTAATCGCACGTATCGATGTGCATTTGAAGCTTCGTCAAAAAACGAAAGAACTCTCTCAGGCGCTTAATAAATTAAAAGAAACTCAAGCCCAATTAGTCCAAACTGAAAAAATGTCCAGTCTGGGTCAGCTCGTTGCAGGCGTTGCCCACGAGATCAATAATCCGATTAACTTTATCTATGGCAACCTGAGCTATATCAGGGACTATATTCAAGGTTTGCTTAAATTGGTTCAGCTTTATCAAGAACGTTCTCTGAGTAATGATCCAGATATTCAAAATGAAATCGAATATTTAGACCTAGAATTTGTGATTGAAGATGTTCCGAAAACCTTATCTTCAATGAAGTCAGGAATCAACCGCATCCGCCAAATCGTTACCAGTTTGAAGAACTTTTCTCGACTTGACGAGGCAGATTTAAAACTGGTTGATATTCACGATGGCATCGATAGCACCTTGGTGATTTTACAACATCGCTTGAACACAGAATCGGGAAGATTAGCGATCGAGATTGTTAAGGAGTATGGTGAGTTACCAAAAGTTGAATGTTATGTTGGTCAACTCAACCAAGTTTTGATGAACGTTATTAGTAATGCAATCGATGCATTGTATGAGCAAGAAGCTCAACAAAATTCACGTTTAAGACTAGGAATATCAGAAGCAGTCAAAAACAATCAGGGTCTCATTTCGATTCGGACTCAAACCGTATCATCGGATTGGATTCGAATTACAGTTGAAGATAACGGCTTAGGAGTCGATGAAGCTGTCAAGACTAAGATCTTTGATCCCTTCTTTACAACTAAACCTGTTGGTAAAGGGACAGGACTCGGTTTATTTACCAGCTATAAGATCATTACAGAAAAGCATGGTGGTCGATTAATCTGCCTCTCAGAACCAGGGCAAGGGACGACATTTTCAATCGAAATTCCCATTAAGCAAACCGCTATTAAGTAACTAGATAAACTAAGAGGAGGAAAAACAGAGAAACAGATGCGATTACCCTCTTGTCCCTCAAGAATTCGACTAAAACTGTTGTGAACCTGCCAAAGCCATATCAATCTCCTGTCAACCGCTAGCATCCTGCCTAAAACTCACTTGAATCCACTCATTTTACTGATGCCTCTCGTCTTTCTCAACTCTTAGCTCTGTTGGCGATTGCTTTTGTTTGGGCTATGAAGGCAGGTTTATGGCGTCATGCTCTATCCCTCTTTTGTCACTTTAGGGAGAGGGGATTCCAGAATCCTTGATATACAAGGATTTCAGAAAAACGAAGTCATTTTGAGTTTTTGTTAGTTCGAAATCGCTCAAAAGCTTGCTCTGATTTACTTCCACGATTTGGTGATTTTATTCTACGTCCAGAGTGACAAAAGAGGGATAAAGCCCATTAAACTCAAGAAACATGGGTCTCGTCGTTTTTTCCGCTATGGTTTTAATATCCTCCGCCGTTTTTTCTCGAACCTCTCTTTTGACCCTGGTTTCCCTCCTCTCCATTTTTTGTCCTGTACCTAGGTCATCAATACTTAAGGCAAAGGTGTCTTCTGCTTCTGAAATGCTGATGGCGATCGCCCTGTCCATTTCTTAAAGGTGCGAGAAAAAGCACTCGCGCCCGAAAAGCCCAGCAAGTAAGCGATCTCAGTTTTATTTAAACTTTTTTTTCGTAACAATTCCATCGCCATCTCTTGTCGCACCCCATTCAGTAAGTCTTGAAATGACGTATTTTCAGCTTGCAGTTTGAGCTGTAAACTTCGAGTACTGAGGGTGAGTTTGGTCGCAATATCACCCAGCGTGGGTAGCTCCCCTTTGAGGGCATGAATAATTTCCAGACGGACGCGATCGCTCCAGTTTTCTGAGTGGTATTGCTCAATTAATTCTTGACCTTGGGCTTCAAAGACTGTGAGTAAATCAGGATTGGCACCGATAATCGGCATGGTGAGTAATTGGGTACTAAATACACAGCGTGTGTCGGGGCAATTAAAGCGAAATGTCACATCTCCAAAAATTTCTCGATAGACACTCAAGGTCTCCAATTCGGGGGGACGAGGATATTTAAAATGAACAGCTTTGAGCACTGAATCACTTAAAACCCCAACCAAGTTGTAGGTTACAACTTTGACGCTGGCGATAACCCAGTCTGCAACGTAACGTTCAGCTTCATCATCAGGGAAGCCTGCGTGACTAAACACAAACGCCACAGAATCCGCCTCCTCAACAAAGCGGGTACGACGGATATCTGCAACCAAATGTTCATAACGGGAAAACAGCCGTAGCGCTTGAGCCATTGTGGGACTGTTGAGCAGAATATAACCCAACACTCCCAATCCATTGAGCTGAAACTGATTCCCGAATTTCAGCCCCAGCGTAGTATCACCACTCAAAGCCACCAATTCCCGCCAGACTGCTCGGTCTTGCTCAACCGTGACCCGAGCCAAGGGACGGTTCAAAAATGTGCTCGTGAGGCCCACCCGCTGAAGCACTTGCTCCACATCAATGCCGTAGGCGTGGGCAATCTGGAGCCGCAGCTTAATGATCTGCACGGAAATGGTGGATGAGCGGTGGGGCATCAATTACTCAGCACAAAATCAGGTGGAGACTTGAAACTTGCTGGTATTGAGAATTGTAGCGTTACTCGTGAGCCATTGAATTTCCACCTCGGAATTTAATTGGTAATCGAACAACAAATTCTGCACCGCCTTCAGAAGGGGCGTTGAAGCTGAGAATCCCATTATGTTTCTGGCTGATAATTTCATGGGAGATGGATAGACCTAAGCCTGTACCTTGACCAATCTCTTTTGTGGTAAAGAAATGATTAAATATTTTAGTCTTATTAGCTTCTTTTATCCCAATTCCATTATCACGAATGCAGACTTTCACATGATCATCACCATCCATCTGAGTGCTAATCCAAATACTAGAATCAGAATGCTCTGCGGTTTCCAATTCACTTCTCACACAAAGCTCATCCACTGCTTCGAGAGCATCAATCGCATTTGACAAAAGGTTCATGAATACTTGATTTATTTGCGCAGGAAAACATTCAACCAATGGGATTTCACTATAGTTTTTGATCACTTCAATTCCAGCTTTGATTTCAGGAAATTTGAGGCGATTTCCTAAGATCACCAAAGTACTATCAATACCTTCATGAATATCGACTGCTTTGAATTCTGCTTCATCTAAACGAGAAAAGTTTCGCAGCGATAGGACAATTTGCTGAATTCGTGCAGTTCCAAGCTGCATTGAAGATAGGATTTTAGGTAAATCTTCCTGGATAAAATCAAGCTCAAGCTCCTCCGCTTCTCTTTGAATTGCCTGGATATCTTTAGCTGATTTGGGGTTGACCTGCTGATATGAGTCAACTAATGTTAAGAGCGTTTGAATGTAATCATCGGCATGGGATAGGTTGCCATGAATGAAATTAACTGGGTTATTGATTTCGTGGGCAATGCCAGCAACCATTTGCCCTAAGCCAGCCATCTTTTCATTTTGAATCAGTTGGAGTTGAGACTGCTTCACTGTTTCCAGTAATTGCTTGCGTTCTTGAGATTGCGCTTGAATCTGTTGAACGTATTCGGCTTGCTGAATCGCAATCCCTAACTGTTCACCAACTTGAGCAAGCAATTCCACTTCATCAGTTTGCCATTGGCGTGGCCCAGCATTTTGGAAGGCACCGAGTAATCCCCAAAGCTGCTTGTTTTGAAAGATCGGCGCGATCGCGTAGGCTCGGGCTTGAAACTCTTCGAGCAATTCCACATGGCAATCCGTATGACCAGCCGTATAAATATCGGGGGTGGCAAAGGTTTCACCCTCGGCATAGCGTCCGCCTTGGGTTTCCATCAGATGGGTATCCTCAATGGTGTAGGAGGCACCCACTACCACTAAGGGCTGCCAATCTGCACCCACGGACTCAAAGAGAAAGTCCCCACTCCAATCTGGATTAAACCGATAGATGGCGACGCGATCGGCGGTGAGCAACTGACGCATTTCTTGGGTTGCTGTTTGGCAGATCTCAGCCAATTCCAGTGATTGGCGAATTTTACTGACAATTTTGACCAGCGCTTTTTGTCGGTTGAGTGCTTTGGACTGTTTATCGGCTTGCTGAATCGCAATCCCCAGTTGTTCACCAACTTGAGCAAGCAATTCCACTTCATCAGTTTGCCATTGGCGTGGTACAGCGTTTTGGAACGCACCGAGCAGCCCCCAAAGCCGTTTTTTTTGAAAGATGGGCGCGATCGCGTAGGCTCGGGCTTGAAACTCTTCGAGCAATTCCACATGGCAATCCGTATGGCCGGCAGTATAAATATCGGGGATGGCAAAGGTTTCACCCTCGGCATAGCGTCCGCCTTGGGTTTCCATCAAATGGGTATCTTCAATGGTGGGGGAAACGCCCACCAATGGCTGCCAATCTGCCCCCACGGACTCAAAGAGAAAGTCCCCACTCCAATCTGAATTAAACCGATAGATGGCAACGCGATCGGCGGCAAGCAACTGACGCACTTCATCGGTTGCTGTTTGGCAGATCTCAGCCAATTCCAGCGATTGGCGAATTTTACTGACAATTTTGACTAGAGCTTTTTGTCGCTTAAGGGCTTTGGCTTGCGCCGCTTTAATCTTTTCAAGATCTTCAGCTTGCTGTAGGGCAACAGCAAAATGTCCTGCAATCCGCTGAACAAAGCTAATCTCTGCACGCTGCCAGCGTCGAGGATGACGGCATTGATGCACAGACAACAGTCCCCACAATGTTTCTTTCTGCAAAACAGGCACAATCAGATGGGCACGAACCTGGAGCTGTTTGAGCAGTTCAAGATGACAATCGCTCAAGTCCACATCATCAATATCAATAATGGTAGAGACCTTACCATTGGCATAGGCGGTAGCAAACTGTTCGCCAAAGCAATGGTCATGAATCTTTGTCCCTAGGACGGACGGGAATGCTGCATCCACAGCTTCAGCGATATATTCGCCATCATTCCAACCACTACCGGGGGTAAAGCGAAATACCCCGACACGATCGGCATTGAGTAATTGTCGTATCGATGTCGAAGTTGCCTTCAGAATATCCGCTAACTCAAGGCGCGACCGAATTCGTTCAATGATATTTTCGATGACTTGCTCTTGCTCGATCTGCTGAAAGAGTTGATCGGTACACGAAGCGAGTTGGTACGCAGCTTGTTGTAGTGTATTGAATTTGGAGTCAGACAAAGTCATGATCGTCACAAGCAATAGAAACGTTGGACATTAAACGCAATAAGCAGGATGAAAAAAGCGGAACAGTTGCTGCGAGGATAAAACCTTGCTCTTACAAAAAAATGCTATAGAGCTTAGTTCCTCTCAGACTGCAACCCAAAAGTATTCTATGGAACTTAAGAAAATAAGCCGATAATTCCGTAGTGCGGGCATCTTACCCGCTACAGGCTGCTCAAGCGCTCGTGATTACGGAACTAATTTTTTGACTTTCATTTAATATTTTTTTAATAGATACCCTCCGTTCATCATAATCTAGCTTTCCCAAGCATGACCCAAATAAGCGTATCTATGAGTTAAGACCCAGAAGGGGTTTACTAAAAAATAGCGAGTTGGTTAGCTGCGTTTCCTTGACCCCATCTGTAGGAGAAGGCTTGGCCGATCAAATATAAAGATTCAGTCCTCCCAACCCTGCACCTCATTTAAGATCGCATTTTTATAGATACGCTTTTGCCTGGTATCTACTCTGTTCTAGTCTTCCATCCCTACAACCGGACATTTCCTTTGCTCCTCGCAGAGTCCCCAAAAAGAGTGAAGGCACATTTAAGAATGCCAGATCTGGTTTTTATGAACCGAGAACAAGATTTGCGTGGTTTATTGTGATGCATAAAATTCAAGCTGGGTCTGATTTGGAGGACACACTGCAAGTTGGGTATGAACAGGTTGTAAGCGAAGTGAACGATGGGGGAATTTCACCGCTAAAATAGGACGAATGCTCTGCTCTTGCCTGTATGGTTGCGCAACTTCTCACCCAAACCCCAATCCAAAAAGCCCTCGACCAACTCTGTCAAACCCTACGTCCAGGTCAGCAGCGCTTGGCCCAGTGGCAAGGCGGACAACTTGCCGTTGCGGCCGTACCAGGGGCAGGCAAGTCCCATAGTCTTGCCGTAGCTGCGGCTGTCGCGATCGCCCGCCATCAACTTCATCCTCGCAAACAGTTGGTCGTGGTCACATTCACGCGATCGGCTGCGGCTAATATCAAACAGAAAATCAAAGCCAATTTAAAAAAGCTAGAACTGCCCGCTGGGGGGTTTATGGTACAAACCCTGCATGGCTTGGCATTGCATATTGCCTCTCGGCATCCAGGGGCATCGGGCATTGATCTTGAAAAGCTTACATTAGTGACGCCTAATCGCAGCCATCGCCTCTTGCGCAAAGCGGTGGAGCAATGGATTGAAGCCCATCCCCAAGACTACGCTCAAATCCTGGAGGGTCGGGGGTTTGATGGTGAGGAGTCCGAACGGTTGCGCCGCCATTCAGTCTTACGCACCGAAATTTTGCCCAACCTGGCGCAAACGGTGATCCATGAAGCCAAAAGCTCTGGCCTCACACCTGCCGCAGTGCGAGAACTGAGTGAGCAGGTGCAAGACCCGTATCAGACCCTGGCAGTAGCTGCCGGGATGTATGCAGGATATGAAGACTTGATGCGATCGCACCAATTTATTGACTACGACGACATGATTGTGGCGGCCCTCAAGGTGCTGGAGCAGCCTATGGTGCGTCAGTTGTGGCAGGGACAAATCTTTGCAGTCTTTGAGGATGAAGCCCAAGATTCTTCACCCTTGCAAACCCAACTGCTGGAATTGCTGGCCACCACCCCCGATGGTGCACAAGTCAATTTGGTGCGGGTGGGTGATCCCAACCAGGCGATTAACTCCACCTTTACTCCCGCTGACCCGATCTATTTCAATCGATTTTGCGATCGCTGCCAAGCCCAAGACCGCCTGACCACCATGGATCAATCCGGGCGTAGCAGCCGCGAAATTCTACAGGCAGCCAATGACCTAATCGTTTGGGTGAATCAGCAATGGCCCGCCGCTACCGCCCCGCCATTTCGAGCCCAAGCGATCCAACCCGTTAGCCCCGATGACCCACAGCCGGGTGCCAATCCGCCCCCCGTGGGTCAAGGTGTGGAATTGGCTCACCCCGATGATGTGTTTGCGACAGCGGAGCAGTTACGCCAGCGCCTGATCAGCCTGCTGACGACTCACCCGGACTACAGTGCAGCGGTGCTGGTGCGCGAGAATCGCCAAGCGCGGTTTGTGGCTGAGCAACTCAAGACGTTGAAAAAAGAATATGGGATTGAGGTCTATGAAGTGGGAGAAGCTGAGCGGCAGTCCTACATTCCCACCGAGATGCTGCATTTGCTCCAGTTCCTCGATCGCCCCCATTCCCCCCAAAATCTTAAGGGGGCACTCAAGGTGCTGATCAAGCGCGGCAAGATCCCGACCCAGGATGTGGACGCGATCGCGGCCAACCCGGAACAGTTCCTCTATCCCACGCCCCTCGACCCGCCCGCGAAAGAAACGATTCGTCAAGCACGGCGGGTCTGTACCCAACTCCTAAGCGCCAAAATTGAGCTGCCCCATTACAATTTGATTTCCTTCCTCGGTATGAGCCTGAACTATTCCGGCTCTGAGTTGGCGACAGTGCAGAAATTGGCTACACGTATTTTTCAGGCCACGGCCCGCGATCGCAGTCTGGGCACAATGATTACCAACCTTCAAGAACTGATCAGCGGCGAACAGTTCACGGGCGTTGAGGAAGACAGCGAAGCCCGCTACACTCGCCCCAAGCAAGTCACAATTATCACAATGCATAAGGCCAAAGGCTTAGATTGGGATCTAGTATTTCTACCCTTTCTCCATGCGGATGTGATTCCAGGGGAACCGTGGGTGCCGGGCTACAGTCAGTTTCTAGGCAAGCTTACCCTGGATGAAGTAGCACGGGCCCACATCCGGACAGCAGTACATCGCCGCTATCTTGGCTCAGAGGCAGCGGCAGCGGCTAAATTTTTGCTGCCGTTGGAAGCCTGGCAAACAGCCATGCAACTCAAGCAGGCGGAGGAATATCGGCTGCTCTATGTGGCAATGACCCGCGCTAAACGCCTGTTGTGGCTCTCGGCAGCGTTGCAAGGCCCCTTCCGGTGGGGAATATTCCAAGGAGAGCAAACTAACCTGCAACGCAAACAGCCTTGTCCAGCATTAGCGGTATTAGAGCAGAGTAAAACATTGCCCTGAATTCACGTTTAAACTTGAGTGCGAGATAAACCAATCCACCAAATCTTGATAAATACTAGTACCGCAGGGCGGAAGTTCAAAGTGCAGAGTTCAAAGTTCAAAGTGTCTGTATGACAGATATCGGGTGGATTTTGAATAGGTGGCTTACTTCCGCCGTCGAGTACTAGTACTCTGTCAACTCTAAAAATCAGGTTTGTGCGTAGGTTGCGGTTGAGGAACGTTCGCGTAGCGTCTCCAAAGGAGATAACCCAACAGCGACAATGGTTGTGTTGGGTTACGCTATCGCTAACCCAACCTACAATATAAGGCTTGACACTGCACTAGCTAGTGCAGCGTCAAGCTTAAAACTGTGAGTTGTTCGTTTCCACATCACTTACTCGGAAATAGTGCTGTCGATAGACAACACACAAAATTAAAGCTGACAGAACACTAGGTTAGAAATACTGGCTCCGGTATTGCAGGAGTCTGAGGGGGCAATCTCCCCCTCAGCGGGCTAACCTTGTAGGGGTTTTGTAGACCCCCCTCACAGCAAGGATCTTGCGAACGCACTTTTGAGGGCTGAACCGCTGAACCCTAGCAAAATCAAGGGAGCGATTTGAAACCCCTACAGGATTAGC
>JAAHHN010000115.1 GCA_010672165.1 Spirulina sp. SIO3F2
GCAAGCTTTTCTGCTTCCGGGGAGGTTCTGAGTTTCTCCGCTTTTTCCTTCTCACGATACGCCACGAGGACGCTTCGCTTACATACAAGCGGGAGGTGTCGGGGGGCTGCCCCCCTGACAACCGGGTTTGACGATGCGGCTTGTAAGTTTGTCAAGACAGAGCAAGTTTGGCCAAAGCCAGCGAACCGAAAGCTTTGATACTGCACTAACGAGCCTGAGTCAACCTACCCGACCCCCAACGTACCCACAGCGCCAACAGTCCCAAAAACCCAATCCCCATCAACCCCGCCAACGGATTGCGATCGACTCCCGTGACCCAGTCTGGCACAACGCCTGTGAACTCAATTAGATTACCCACATTGATAATGTAATAGCCCCAAACCAAGCCCGCATGTAAACCGATCGATTGACCCAGACGGTAGCGAGTTCGACGTCGTGCCCACACTAAAATCAACCCAAGGAGCATTAGCCCTGGAAACTGGGGAAAGGTACGGATAATTTCTGACCATGGTTTGAGGAAATGCAAGACGGCAAAGACCACACTGTTTACCCAAAGGGCAATCGCGCCATTATAATCTTGCTCCAGTTCATCGAGTAGCCAGCCCCGAAAGCACAGCTCCTCCCCAATGCCCACACCGATCGCGGTCAGACTCCCTTCTAGCACCCAACGCCATAAGGTGGGAGTAGATTGCCACTGTGCCCAGCCCAAGAGCGCGATCGCGCTAAATAGAGCAAACACAAACCCCAAGCCCAAACCAATGCCGAGGGCAAATTCTCGAAAATTGCGACCGGTTGCCACCAGTCCATATTGCCCAAACACTGAACGATAGCCATGCACCCGTTTGCCCCAGATCCGGAGCAAGCTGATAAAGAGCAGACCCAACAGGGTGATCGTCACAATGCTGGTGAGGTTTGGATCAGCTCGGAGCCAGAGATACAGGGGAGCCGCCAGCGGTAGCCAGAGCAGCGCAAGCGCCAGCACAAAACACCCCAGCCGCAACAGCACCGGATAGGTTGCCACGCGCTGGGGAGAATACCACGGTAATGATGGGGACACTTACTCGTCCGGTTCGATCGTGCTGGTGAGGCCAAACCCTTTTAAGGTCTCACAATAAAACTCGGCAGGTTCTAGGGCACAAGTGATCACCAACGCCACACCACTATTGTGGGCTTCCATCATAATATTGACTGCCTGGGGCTGGGTGAGGCTGGGAACGGTATGCATCAGTGCCTGAACCACATGTTCCATCGGGTTGAAATCGTCATTATGGAGCAAGACCCGATAGCGCGGCGCAGGCTTTCGCGTCGTCGAGCGTTCGGGAGTCAGTACCGGTTTTTCAAGAACATCCGTGGACATCGCAATTCTAGAAATCAAAATATACAGCCAAAAAAATAGTTACTGCATATTGTATCCAACCCACGCGATCGGGCAAGGGGCATCTAAGATGAATCAGGTTAGTGATTTCTCTTCCGCCATGTCCTTGAGCCTACGCCCTGCCACTGAAACAGATATTGACGTGATCTTTAACCTCATCCAAGCATTAGCGGCCTACGAAAACTTGAGTGATGCAGTAACCGGAACTCCTGAGCAGTTGCGATCGCATCTTTTCGGTCAGCCCCGCTATGCAGAAGTGCTGCTGGCGGAGTGGGATGGGCAAGTGGTGGGATTTGCACTATTTTTTAGCAACTATTCGACGTTTCTCACCAAGCCCGGAATTTATCTCGAAGATCTATTTGTGTTACCCGACTATCGACGGCGGGGAATTGCCAAAGCCTTATTAACTCGCTTGGGGCAGCTAGCAGTGGAGCGTCAGGCGGGTCGCTTAGAATGGTCGGTGCTGGATTGGAATGAGAGTGCGATCGCATTTTATGAAAAGATAGGAGCGACAGTACTCCCCGATTGGCGGATTTGTCGGGTTACAGACGATGCATTAACGACACTAGCGCAAATAAATTAAAACTAAGTTCACTCTGCTTTCCGTGTATTAAAACAACACCATTCACCCCGTTTCCACAGGGTCGCCACAATCCAACCATTGCTCTCCAGAACATCTGCTACATCCTTCGCCTGATCAAGCAAAATGCCGCTTAGAATCGCCCAGCCCTTCGACTTCACGATATCGGTCATGTCCGGAATCATCTCTGTAATTGTCTCAGCCAGGATATTACACACCAGACCATCAACAGGTTTGCCAGCTAAGGGCAAGATTTGATCCAAACTCCCCTGCGTAACAATAATCTGTTCGCCACTGATTTGATTGAGTTCGATATTTTCCTTGGCCACTTTCACCGCCAAAGGGTCAGTATCCACAGCATAAACCTTACCCATCCCCAGACGAATCGCACCAATCGCCAGGATACCGGAACCGCAACCAATATCCCCAATTACGGTTTCGCCATTGCTTTGCCCCCCGCGCATTTCTAATGACTCTAGACAGAGCTGAGTGGTGGGATGTACTCCTGTGCCAAAAGCTGCCCCAGGATCAAGTCGAAGCACCAACCGTTCGGTGTCAGGGATTTCTAGCCAAGCGGGGTTAATTAAAAAGCGATCGCCAATTTCTTGAGGTTCCCAATTGGCTTTCCAATTACTGGCCCAATCCTCTTCATCAATCACCGTCCAGGTAATCTGAGGTGGAGCGAGGCCTGCTGCAATCACATCTTGGCGTATCCAGGTGGTCAGCGCCGCCAAATCTAATTCTTGGACAGACTCTTGAAAAGCATAGGCACGAATCACTACGCCATCATCTTGCGGTTCGGTGGCCATGCCATGACAGCCAAAATCATCCAAACGCCAATACACTAATTCTTCGAGAGCGGCATCTCCCTGAATTTTAATTTCCCACCATTGACTACTCATAAACGCCAAAGTTCTCCCATTGTCGTGAAGGATTATTAGTTATGCAACCGAGCATTCAGCAAGATTTAGGGACGTTAAAACAGGTGGGGATTTGGATGCAATTGGCTTGCGCCTCATCTCCACCTTAATGAGGGATACCCCCCCCATTGGACAGTTGTTAGTGCATAACTCTCAATTAATTGTAAGGTGAGCCGCGACTGCCGCCCACCTCAAACGATACAAAATCGTTAAACCTGATCAGATGATCACAATGTCACCACATAGGCATCATCAATACCAGGAATTTGGGTAATCTCGGCCAAAATGCCATCGGGCAACGGATCATCCAAGCTCAATGCCATAACAGCATTGCCCCGAACAATCTGCCGTCCCACTTCCATGCTGGCAATATTGACATTAAAATTCCCCAGCAATGAGCCAATGCGCCCAATAATCCCCGGCATATCCCGGTGGAGCGTAAAGAGCATATTGCCCGTCGGGGGCAAACTCAAGGGGAAACCATCAACCTCCGTGACCCGGATGCCGCCATCGGATTGCAACACTCCAGTGACGGAATGCTCGCCCCGCGAACCACGAGCCGCCAGATGCAGCGAGCCGGAATAGTCGGATTTGGAGGCATCTTTGGTTTCAATCACCCGAATGCCCCGTTCTTTGGCTTCAATGCCCGCGTTAACATAGTTAACCCGCTCTCGCAACGCTGGCGAGAGAAGTCCTTTGAGGGAAGCAACCACTAAAGGCTGGCTCTGGGCAGTAGCCAGATCGCCTTGAAGACGCACCGTGAATTGATCAATACGGCCACCCGCCAGTTGACTAACCAGATTACCCAAGGTTTCAGCCAGTTGAAGATAGGGCTTGAGCTTCTCCATCACATTGGGGTTGAGACCGGGAATATTCACCGCCGATCGCGCCTGTAGACCCAACAGCACATCCCGGATTTGTTCCGCTACGTCTACCGATACATTCACTTGAGCCTCTGCGGTGGACGCACCTAAATGGGGGGTTAACACAGCGCGATCGCAGTTTTGTAACGGCGACTCACCCAAGGGTTCACTATCAAATACATCTAATGCTGCACCAGCAATATTGCCTGCTTCGAGGGCTTCATAGAGCGCTTGCTCATCAATAATGCCGCCGCGTGAGCAGTTAATAATCCGGGCCTCGGGTTTCATCTTGCTCAACGCTTCAGTATTGATCAAATTTGCAGTCTCAGGGGTTTTGGGAACATGGAGGGTAATGTAGTCCGACTCCCGAAAAATAAAGTCGAGATCCACCAAACGGCACCCAAGTTGTTCGGCGCGTTCAGCCGAAATAAAGGGGTCGTAAGCAAGCAGATTCATCCCCATCGCCTTGGCCACTGTGGCCACATGGGAGCCAATCTTGCCGAGACCCACGACACCCAAGGTTTTTTTGTAAACCTCTGTGCCCATAAATTTTTTGCGCTCCCAACGCCCATCTTTAAGAGAGGTGTTGGCGGCGGGGATATGCCGAGACAAAGAGAGCATCATCGCCAAAGCATGTTCGGCAGCCGCAGTGGTATTCCCCTCAGGAGAATTAACCACGACAATGCCGCGCCGAGTGGCAGCAGGAATATCAATGTTATCGACGCCGACCCCCGCCCGACCAATAATTTTGAGGTTCTCGCCCGCCTCAATCACGTTTTCAGTGACACGGGTTCCAGAGCGAACCATCAACGCGTCATATTCGGGCATAATTTCGACCAGTTCAGCTTCGGAGAGGCCGGTTTTCACATCGACTTTGGCAACCTGCGAGATAATCTCAATCCCTGCAGCATCAACCGAGTCGGACACGAGCACTTTAGACATCTTGTAAAAAATATAAATTCAATCTAGGTAATCCATGCATACGCCTGCCACCAAGCGCAGTCAGAATTGTATCGGCAAATGGCGAGTCAACCCCGACAGTTTCTAAAGATTTCAACTTACTGCCTTAAATGATGACTTAAGCCAGAGGACAGCGTACCCTAGAAGATCGCAACGCGCTTAATGATTCATCCTTGGGGAAGCACACATGAGTTATTTGATTGGTGTTTTTAGCGATCGCCTCCAGGCAGAAGCCGCCTACACTGCCCTAGAACAAGCCAAAGTGCCCCAGGAGCAAATGGCGATTTTGGGTCGAGGCTACAAAAGTGCAGATGAATTTGGCTTTATTGATCCCCAAGCCCAAGCCCGCAAGCAAATCAGGTTTATGGCCATATGGTTGGTTCCTTTTGGCTTTGCAGGGGGATTTGTCTTCAATAGCATTACCCAGATCTATCTGTTTGATTGGACCGGGCCCATGGGCAACCATATTATTGGTGGGGTGCTCGGCGCGATCGGCGGTGCGATGGGTAGCTTTTTTGTCGGCGGCGGTGTGGGTTTGACCGAAGGGGGGGGTGATGCGCTGGTCTATCGCAATCGCCTTGATGCGGGTAAATATTTGGTGGTTGTGGAAGGCTCCAAGATATTGCAGGATCGCGCTACGCCGATTTTGCAGCAGGAAAACCCTGAGAGTTTACAGGGGTATGTAGAAAATTAGGAGCTGTCGTCAGTTAGATTTTAAACTCTTGCGATAACTGACTTACAGCCCCTTTTCCTGTTTTTGGGGTCGGGCGTTCTATCTCTTGTCCCGTCAGACTTCTAGTGTTCACTGATGACACACCCTCATAACCACTTTTAGGGCACGATCTCCACCACTGTACCGCGCCCGATCGCCCCATAGATTTCATCCACATCCGCATTTTTGAGCGAAACACAGCCCCACGTCCAATTACTGCCTTGGTCAATCAATCCATCCTGACCCTCAGGAACACCATGAATGCCAATTTCGCTACCAATGGTTAGCAGTGGATTGATCTGCCCTGTCAACTTAGCCGCGAAATGCTCCCGCCAAGATTGAGCGGTGGGGTAATCCAACCAGATAAATTTTGACCAAGTGGGATGGTCATAGAGATCCCGGACGGGGTAGATGCCTTCTGGGGTTTTGCGATCGCCCTCATGGAACTTATCCCCTTCAGGGGCAATACCCAACACAATCGGGTAGGACTTGATCGGTTTGAGGTCATAAAAGACTGTGAGGCGATAGGCAGACTTCTCAACCAAGAGTGTGACTTTTTCGGGGTCAGGAGCACTCCCCAGCAGTTGAGTCAGTGATTGTTGAGTATTCGGTAACTGGGCAGGATCAATTGCGGGATGCAATGCTGCCACCGCTGGACAACGGGGCAAGCACAAAACGCCTGGCAGGTCTTTTGGAGCCATCACAAAACCCAAGCGAGCTAAGAGGCAATACAACACTGCACCACTGCCCAGCAGCAACATCACCAAAACTAATCGTTTAGGCTGTCGCTTCATGACGTAACCAAATCCAGATTACTTTGATCCACTAGGAAAACCCCCCGAGCAAACTTCACAGCCCAATAGTTGCCAGGGCGGCGATCGACGAGCGTCCCTTCCTCTCCCACCGTCACCACATCAGGGGGACGCAGCATGGGCATGGGATCAGCGGTTTTGAAATATTGGGGCTGCTGGTTCAGGCAAACGGTTTGACCAGGTAAGTAGTTAATTTCACTCATAAATCTGATGTATGGCGTAAGTCAATAATCACAATAATCAATAAGTTTAGAGGCGTAAACTCAACAGTTAAGCCAAGCATGATTGGGGGATTAACGTTACTTATCGTTGTGTTAATGTTGCTGCGCTATCTATGACTGTTGGATGTTTTTCAAGCAGTGGCGATCGCTGATGTCCACCCGACAAGCCAGGATTAAATCTCCCAGCCTTATATCGGTGAGCTTGCATGATTTTGGGAAACCTAATTGAGGCAAATCTCCACAGACTTGTCTCAGCGCTTGCAACTCCCAAGATTCACCACTGTTCAAGCATCCTCGTCGTCTCTTCTCCTCTTAAACACAATGAGTGCGCATCAATTTAATCAACCGCCGATTGATCCAGATAACATCGACTACAACGCCTCTAGCAACGACAGCTTTTGGCACGTGATCGAGCAAGCCAAAGTTCGCCGCCGGGGCTTTCTTAAAGGTAGCTCTTCGCTAGTTGCTGCCTCCATGTTGGGGGCTGGTTTGGCTTTCCTGGGTGAGGCAGTCCAATCCAAAGATGAGAAACTAGCTACTGCCGCATCGGGTCTGGAATTGAGTTTTGGGGCTGTTGCCAAAGACACCAATGACCAAGTGACTGTACCCACTGGTTATACTGCCACGATCTTGATAGCAACCGGTGATCCAATCTCCAGCCAAGTCTCGGCCTATAAAAACGACGGCACCGACACCAGCTTTGAGTTCCGGGCTGGTGATCACCACGACGGAATGCATTTCTTTGGGTTGGGTAACAGTGGCCGCGATCCCAACAGCGCGAGTAAGGGTTTACTCTGTATCAACCATGAGGTGGCCGAGGATCTTGGCTTTATGCATGCTAATGGCCCCACAGATTACGGCAACAACAATACCAACGCTCGCCCCACGAGTGAAATTGACAAAGAAGTTCAAGCCCACGGCGTTTCTGTGGTGGAAGTAGTTAAGACGGGGAATACCTACCAAATCAATAAAAACTCCCGCTACAACCGTCGGATCAATGCCGCCACACCAATGGAGATCACCGGCCCAGCGCGGGGTAGTGCAATGCTGGTGACCGCCTATGCTCCCCAGGGAGATCAAACCCGAGGCACAATCAACAACTGTGCCAACGGTTACACCCCCTGGGGAACCTACCTCACTTGTGAAGAAAACTGGCCCAACTACTTCTACCGTCGGGAAGCGGAAGGGTCTCGCACAACCGAGGAAGAAACCGCGTTTAAGCGGTACGGCATCAAGCCCAACACTTCCGGGCGCTACAACTGGTCTCGTTCTGGTGCAAACGATGTAACGGATCTCTACCGCCGCTGGAACACAGGCAAAACCGCCGATCGCCCCGACCGTGATTTCCGCAATGTAGCAAACACCTTTGGCTGGGTCGTTGAAATTGATCCCTTTGACCCCACCTCTGTTCCTCGTAAGCGCACGGCTCTCGGTCGTTTACGCCATGAAGGGTGCTGGCCAGCCCCTGCGGTTGCCGGCCGTCCAATTGTCTTTTACACCGGAGATGATGCTCGTAATGAATACATTTACAAATATGTCTCGAACCGTCCTTGGGATGCGGCTGATGCCAACAAAGGGATGGCTGTTGGGGATAAATATCTCAACGAAGGTAAGCTCTACGCTGCCAAGTTCAACGACGATGGTACTGGTGAATGGCTGCTATTGAGTCTGAGCAACCCTGACGTTGCTAACTATGAAGACTACACATTTACAGATGATGTGGATGTGGCAATTCACTCCCGGCTAGCGGCTGATGCTGCGGGAGCCACTAAGATGGATCGTCCCGAATGGGGAGCGGTCAATCCCACCAATGGCGATGTCTACTTTGCACTGACCAACAGTGTTTCGGGGAGCAGTGGTCGCGGCATGAAAACCCCTCTGGATGCGGCGAACCCCCGCTTTTATGCAGATGCAAAAGGCGAAAAGATCAAAGCAGGGAATGTCAATGGTCATATCATTCGCTGGCGCGAAGCGGATAGTAATCATGCCTCAACGCGCTTTGAGTGGGATATTTACCTGTTTGGGGCACAAGCCGATGCGGATGCCAATCTGAACGTCTCGGGTTTGAGTGATGATAACGACTTCTCTAGCCCCGATGGTGCTTGGTTTAGCCAGGCGAGTCCAGGGCTGATGTGGATTCAAACCGATGACAGTGCCTACACCGATCAGTCCAACTGCATGATGTTGGCAGCATTGCCCGGTACAGTCGGAGATGGAACAGTGAAGGCGATTGACAGCCAAGCCGTTCCAGCCCATGATGGCGCAAATCATACTGTCACCACGAAAGTAGGCCAGGCTGCCAATTCGGCAACTCTACGGCGTTTCCTCGTTGGCCCCAAGGATTGCGAAATCACGGGTATTGCTGAGACGCCAGATGGCAAAGCGATCTTTGTGAATATCCAGCATCCTGGTGAACGAAGCAAGTCACCCACTAATCCGGCTCAATTTACCAGTCATTGGCCCGATGGTGGTGATGCACGCCCGCGTTCTGCCACGATTGTAATCACCCGTGATGATGGCAGTCTTGTAGCACTGTAGTGGTTTGATGTGAGGAGAGGCAGGGCACAGAACCCTCCTCTCCAGACGGATTGCAAAGGCTCCTATGCTAGAGTGCTGAGAGTTCCATACACTATTGGGGTGTATGAGAACTGACAACTCTGATTCAGCAAGCGTAATGTCTAAAATTGTTTCCATTCACTCCTATCGTGGCGGCACGGGCAAATCCAACACCACAGCCAATATTGCCGCCACGATCGCCAGCTATGGTAAGCGAGTCGGCATCATCGATACGGATATTCAATCGCCGGGGATTCATGTATTGTTTGGCGCGGGTGAAGAAGGATTGACTCCTTGCCTCAATGACTATCTCTGGGGCCATTGCTCGATCGCAGATGCTGCCCATGATGTTACAGCTCAAATTAGCTCCCGCATCAAAGCGGAGAGTCAAGTCTTTTTGGTTCCTTCAAGTGTCAAGGCGGGTGAAATTGCCCGGGTTCTGAAGGAAGGCTACGATGTAGGACTGCTTAATGATGGTTTCCAAGATTTGCTCGAAGATTTAGATTTGGATTATCTCTTCATTGATACCCATCCCGGCTTAAACGAAGAAACACTGCTCTCGATCACGATTTCCGATATGCTCGTGTTAATTTTGCGTCCGGATCAGCAGGATTTTCAAGGCACAGCTGTAACGGTTGATGTAGCACGTCGCTTGGAAGTGCCTGAAATGTTGATGGTGGTCAACAAAGCGCCCACCGTTCTGGATTTTGAGCAATTGCGCCAAAAAGTGGAGCAGACTTATAACGTCCCGGTGGGGGCAGTGCTGCCGCACTCTGATGAGTTGATGATTTTGGCCAGTAAGGGGGTCTTTGCTGTGGAATATCCGGAGCATGAGATTAGCCAGAAAATTGATGTAGTGGCTCAGCAGATTATGCGAATAGATTAAATCCAACTATTTATGATTTTCTTCGCCTTGTATCTCGTAATCAAAGTTATTGGAACAACAATGCTTGTACTGGCGCAAAAACAAGTATTGAAGTTTTTGAATCAACATCAATTCATTGAAAACTGGTCAGATTTAGAAGATTTCAAGAATCTGGTTCGGCCGCAGATGTACGCGGCACTCTGGTCTATTCCACTGATGCTCATCGGCTTGGGAATGTTTTTTATTTCGCTCCGTCGCATCGGGCCCACCTTATTTCTGCCGTTTCTTTTACTAGAAATAGTGACTTTGATTCTTGCTGAGATTGGCAAAAAAGCTGAAAGGCGATCGCGCAATCTGATTTGTACAACTGAAGAACTGGAGTTCAAGTATCAGCAAATCTGCAAATCATGGACAAACGATGCATTCCCTAAGTTTTAAATTGAGATGTTTTGAGTTTGAGAAGGAAGAGTTTGGGCATGGAAGACTAACACAATTTCACACTACATGAATGGGCGATCGCTCGTTCTTTGTTAAAAATTCTTGCTATTGGTCAACTCAATCGTTAGTCTTCTGAGAAGATCAATTCTTAAGTACAAAAGGTAAGCATATGTCACAATCACCAGAAAGTTCGCCCAGCACACCACGACCCAAAGCCGGATTTTTCGAGGAAGACAATGGGACAAAGTCTTCAATGCGGCTCATGAGTTTTGTTGCTCTCATTGCTTCAATTGTCTTCGGTGCTTTGACCATTACTAATTCAGGGGGAAAAGACAGCCAATCCACTGGCATATATATAACCTTTGGCTTTTTACTATCGGCTTTTGCCCCAAAAGCAGTTCAGAAATTCGCCGAGGAAAAAATTCAATAGCAGAGCTTCATCAATAACAGAGCTTCAGTGTAGCCAAAATCATCTGCTGTCTCAGGGATATCAAACACTCTGTAGTGCTCCCCTGCCATCACCAACGCTTCAAATTAGTGCTTTTTTGTGCTTGTGCTAGCTGTGCCTCCAGCTCCGCGATTCGTGCCTGAAGCGGCTCCACCATTTGTGCTACCTCATGCTCGGAATATTTCACGGGAATATGCTGCGGACAATTGCGATCCCAGGCGACCACCTGGATCAAAATAGCACGTTCGGCTTGACCGCTATACCCTGGTACTTTAAGTCGTTCAATCAATGCCGGATCATCATGGCTCACCGTTGCGTGACCCCAAATTTTAAGGCGGCGACGATTGGCATAGTCCATCAAGAACAAGAATACTCGATTATTCTCTGTCAGGTTTCCAGTACTCAGATATTGGCTATTGCCTGCAAAATCTGCAAACCCCAGCGTCTGTTCATCTAGGACACGTAAAAAGCCCGGTGGCCCACCCCGAAATTGGACATAGGGCCAGCCCTCAGATGTAACTGTACTCAAGTAAAACCCATTTCGCTCGGTGATGAACTGCGAGATCGCCGTTGTGATTTTGTCATTTGCTGGGCCTTTGGCAACAAAATTCTCATAAGTTTGCCGAGAACCATAACGGTCTTGTAACACTTTCACCGCAGGGGTGAAGGCAATCTCAGCAAATTTTCGGGGCATGGGTTGTAACTGTCGTGATGATGAGAGCAGGTTGTCAAACCGATTAACCTGCTCCTAAATATTACTCATATCAGGGGATTCATACAGAATTAGAGAGCACTCAATCAATTACAGCGCATTGCTGCGATCGCGAGCACCGCCTGTTGAACCGCCAGATGCATGAGCTTGATTTCCTCTTCGCTCGGTTTGGGGGATTGGGTCCATTGCAGTGACAGTACAGCTAAAAGTTGATTGCGGAACGATAATGGCAAACACAAATGCACCTGCATTCCCGCCTCTTGATAAGCTTCTGCACCTTCGGGAGGAGGGGTGGTGGAACTGTTGACCCAGACCCCAGTTTTGCTTTCTTTAAGGGTCGTTTGGGCGATCGGATCAGCATCTAGAGGTAGAGCCATGCCATAGCTGCCTTGGGCGGTGAACTGGCTATCTTCAACCTGTTGGAGCACGGCCCCATCTGCAGAAAAGCTCTCACCAAAGGCTTTGGCAATTGGTTCAAGACTGTGCGCAACTGTTTCCGCAGTTTGGGCAACTTGGGCGATCGCCTCCAATAGTTGCGCCTGCTCATGGGCTCGGATTAGCTCTTCAGTCCGTTGCTTGAGGACATCATAGGTTTCAGCAGCGCGATCGACAACAACCTTGAGTTCGTTAGGATCCCAGGGCTTCGTAATGTACTTATAAACCTGGCCGGAGTTGATCGCATCAACGAGATCTTCAACATCCGTAAAACCCGTGAGGATGATCCGGACTGTATCTGGAAACTCAGGAACGGTTTTACTGAGGAACTCAGTTCCCTTCATCTCTGGCATACGCTGGTCAGAGATAATAACCGCGACTTCACCTTCTTGGGACAGAACCTCTAAGGCACTCGCACCACTATCCGCTTTAAAAACCCGAAAATCTCGCCGAAAGGTGCGATAGAGCAAATCCAAATTATCTGGTTCATCATCAACAACCAGCATCTTGGGTTTCTTTTTGCGTTCCATACTCATTATTTGTCGAGCGACATCATCAAGATCAGGATTTATCATTGCTTGCACTTCTCATTTCAAACCAGCGCAGTGCCTATCTGCCAGCCTACACCGGAAAAGACACGGTATTGGTAAAACATTGCTTTTCTTTTCGGCAGCCCCAAGCACATTACCGGGAAGTTTTAAGGAGAATTCCTTAAAACTTTAGGCAGGATTGTGAATGGGCTGTTACCTTGGTGCTCGTCAGATAGCATCAATGTCCTGATGGCAAGGTGGTCTTTGGCAATTGTAAGGTTGTTAATGGCGAGAAACCCGCCCACCTCATTGCATGAAGCTCCCCGAATGAACTGAAGCAGCCTTGCAGACTCAACCATAACAACCCCGTAGAACATCGGCAACTGTTGTAAACAGCTTTTTGGGCTCATGCCTACAGCGTACTTCAAAACTCGTTGCGCTAATAACGAACAGGACGTCGCGCTCTGGAGATTTACAGTGGGATAATCATCGCACAACCATTCGCTTTGACTCTACTCCTTAAACCCTTTGCCATCACAAAGCAACATTATGTTAGAAGTATTATTTTTTAGCGTACGCTATAGAGCAGGACGCATCTGGCAAATTTACTTGCCTTGGGATAAAGCAATGTTCACAATCATCAAATTCACTCCCCCATTGCCCTCACATACACTCTTCCCATCAATTTAATGTTCCTCCGTTAGAGTGTCTTTCAAATTGATCATACGCTCTAAACCTTACCTTGTTTGATCACCGAACACTCTAAAATCTATAGACACATCTAAAATCTATAGACACAATAGTTGTGAGCCGCTCACTAGAGGGTGTTATTGATGTTCCCTAAACTTCGTCAAGTTGTTCATTCGCAAGGGTTTGAGTACGCTTTGTTCAGCATTCTGGTCATTGAAAGCTGTGTACTCAGTCTCCAGATCTTCTTCGGATATTCCAATGTCTATGAGACACTCTCTACTATTTTAATTAGTCTACTTGTTGTACTCCTGGCTATTGAAAACGTGGTGGGAATCTCGGTAGCTTGGCCACATCTTGGCGATATTTTTATCGTGGCGATAATCTCTTGAGCTTGGGACTCCTACTGATTCTGCTACGTTTCCCTGAGCACCCTTTATATCGCTTTATTTCGGCTACCCCGTGCCCTTAGAATTGCCAAAGTATCTACCCGTTTGAATTTATTTAAAGGGTTAACGTTATTGAAGATCATGCGCCAGTCTTGGCGCTCGAAAGCCGCACTCAATAAACATCGTAAGCTGCTGCAAATCATTTTCGATCGCATTCCGGTCATGCTGATTATCTGGGAACCGGATGGCAATTTTCAGCTTGTCAACAACGCGGCTCAAAATCTTTTAGGTTGGTCACCTGAACAACTATCAACGTCCGAGTTGTGGCCAGCACTCTATCCAGAACCTGCACAATATCGACGTCTGCAAACTTCGATTCAAACTGCCAATGGCCAATGGCAGGATTTTACAACCCAGCGTCTCGATGCTCAAATCCGTGAGATGTCTTGGGCCTATCTGCCTCTTTGGGATAACCTTCATCTGGCGATTGGCCAAGATATTACGGCACAAAAACAACTCGAAACCCAGCTCCGTTGGCAAGCAACCCACGATGTCCTCACTCAGCTTTTAAATCGACAGGCGTTTGAGACCGAACTCAATCGAGCGATCGCTCGGCAGCGTCGACATCCCCAGACTGATACACTCTGTTATTTGGATCTCGATCGCTTCAAAATTATTAATGATACCTGTGGCCACGTGGCGGGTGATGAAGCGTTGCGGCAGGTGGCAACTCTACTGCAGGATCAACTGGAACCGTCCCATACGCTCGCCCGTTTGGGGGGCGATGAATTTGGTCTTCTCCTCAAAAATCAAACCCTCTCTCAAGGTCAAGCGATCGCCCAAAAGCTCTTAAATGGGATTAAAGACTATCGTTTTGTTTGGCAAGGCCAACGGTTTACGTTGGGGGTTAGTATTGGCTTGGTGGAACTATCGCCCACAGGACAATGGCACAAAGATGCGCTGGTGCTGGCAGATGCGGCTTGCTATGTGGCGAAATATAATGGTCGCAATTGTATTCATGTCTATTATCCAGACGATGAAAAACTGGCACAACAGCAAGGCGATCGCCGCTGGAGTCATCGCATCCAGACTGCCCTAGAAAGCGATCGCTTCTACCTGTATGCCCAAGAAATCATGCCCTTATCAGCCCATCAGGAGCACCGTTTTTATGAAATTTTGCTCCGTCTTGTAGATGAAGAAGGTCAGCATATTGGTGCTCAGGGCTTTTTACCTGCTGCTGAACGCTGTGATTTGATGCCCGATTTAGACCGCTGGGTTATTAAACATTTTTTAACGGTTTGCTTACCACTATTGGCACAGACTAATCCAGATACTGCGATCAATTACACAATTAATTTATCCGGAGCTAGCATTAACAGTGAGAGCTTTTGTGGATTTTTGTATGACATTTTGCAAGCTCATCCTGATTTTGTATCTTTGATTTGTTTTGAAGTGACAGAGACGGTTGCGATCGCCAACTTAACCCAAGCCACTCAGTTTATGCATCGGATCAAAACGTTGGGTTGTACTTTCGCTTTAGATGACTTTGGCAGTGGGATGAGTTCTTTGCATTATTTGCAAAGTTTGCCTGTGGATTATCTCAAAATTGATGGTCTTTTTATCAAAGATATTGTCAATAATCCAGTCCATCAGGTGATGGTGGAAGGATGCCATCAGATTGCCCATATTATGGGATTAGAAACAATCGCAGAACATGTAGAAAATGAAGCAACCATTACACATTTGCGCCAGATTGGGATTGACTATGTTCAGGGTTACGCGATCGCTCGCCCTGATAAATTGATGTTGTTCTAAGAATATGCCGAGAAAGTGAATATCTAAGGCGGGCGAGACGCCCGCGCCACGGATATCTAGCTAAGAAGAACCATAGCGCAGGCATCCTGCCTGCCACCACGCCAAAATCTTCTGGAATATTTATTTCTGGGGAGCATTCTAACTACAAACTCAAAACTCTCCCCAAACTCCCTCCCCTACGAAGCCACTGAAACATTCCCTTCGTGAACTGTCTTCACCCACTTGAGGCGCTTCTGACGCACGGACATCCGGCTGGTTGTTGCTGGCATCACCACAAACCAATGGGTCGTGTAAATCATGCCACGCACTGTCTGCACCAACAGCGTCCAGAGATTGCCGGATTCCTGGGCTCGAATGCGTAATAAACCTCGAATCATGCCAATCGCGGCAAACACAATCATCACCGTTGAGAGGGGCAACAGCAAGGGTTCATCATGGCGCTTCAACGTCATGATCAGATCAGGAATCGCCGCCGTGGGTAACACATATTGGAACCAGAAAAAATGTAAGAGATCCACTGTCTTCGCAAAGCCCATACGGTTACTGACAATCCAACGCCAATAGTCGAGATACCGCTGATAGCCCCCTTCCGCCCAACGGCTGCGTTGATGCCAGAGCGCGCGGGCTTGGGTCACACCTTCTTCATTCACGGCGGGCAACAGACAAAAGCCAATATTCCATTGATCCAAATGGAGGCGGAACGTCAGATCTAAATCATCAGTAATGGTTTCTTCATTCCAGCCCCCACAACTGTAGAGTGCTTGTCGCCGC
Source organism: Spirulina sp. SIO3F2 (assembly GCA_010672165.1). GTDB lineage: Bacteria > Cyanobacteriota > Cyanobacteriia > Cyanobacteriales > Spirulinaceae > SIO3F2. The sequence continues at coordinate 16,090 of JAAHHN010000115.1, forward strand.
ACAAACTGCCCATTCCCTCGTAATTCACCAATGCCGCCACTGGCAATCCGTTGTTGTTGGAAGTAACTATCGAGCGCCATCTCGGCATATTGCCCCCGTGTCCAGAAATTATCATCTGGATTTGCCACCGCTTTGCGAACCTGTACCGCGCCGATATCCTCGGGTTTAAAGCAGGGCATCACCCGGCGCAATAGATCCGGTTCAACCACGGCATCCGCATCAAAGACGGCAATAAATGCCCCTTGGGATTGACTCACCGCTTGGTTAAGAGCACCGGATTTGCCTCCCCCCGCATTCGCTGGGCGATGGATGATATGGAGGTTGTTGTATTGGGGTGCGAGGCGATCGAGAATTTCAGGTGTCTGATCAGTGCTGTAGTCATCAACAACCCAAACATCGTAGCGATCGCGCGGGTAGTCTAAACAGCAAAGCTGATCAACCAGGCGCTCGATCACGGCTTCCTCGTTTTTAGCTGAAACCAACAGCGATACCGTCGGTGCAGCAGCCAGCTCAACCTCACTTAATGGCTCTGGACTTGGGTCAGGGTTTGCAAACAACAAGCGTAAGTTATAAACCACTAACATCCCAGTGAAACTCCACACCAGCCAATGGCCCCAGGCGACCAAATGCAAGGCAAAGACCAGACTGCAAATGACCATCAAGGTGAAGGCCGCTTTGCGCCGTCGCCCTGCCGTGCCGCGAAAGAAATCGCTGCGGAATTCCTCTTCTTCATCCTCTGGGTCAGGCTCGACCCAATCAGCAATTAAAGAACTGAGAGAATCGAGTTCAGGGTTAGCATCAGGCTGGGGCCAAGGATTTTCTGGCATGGATTTTGGGGAGTTTAGGGATGTGAGGTGAATTAAACGGGGCGCGATTGCTTTGAGCACTGCGCGATCGCTCTAAGCGTGTTAAATGACTTTTTAGTTTCTATTGTATCGAAGGGTTGTTACAATTCTTAGCTAAATCTTACAGTTTGGCGAGTGAATACTATCGTGCATCTTTCAGATTGGCTGCTCAATTCCCGTTGGTTCATTGATGCTTCAGCGGGGATTGGCGCGATCGTAGCCGTTGAGTTGGTGCGGGATAGTTACCATGCCCTGGCCCATGTTTGGGCACCCCTCTATCGTCTCCACGTTTGGCATCATCGCGTGTTTCGCCCAGATCTGTCGGTGAAAAACGACACAATTTATCGTCAAGCCCATTGGTATAACGATGTGCCGGAGTCCTTGGTTATGCTGATGTTCTCAGGCTTGTGGGCTTGGCTGTTGTGGGGTTTGGGAATTTCGCCTTGGGCAATTAGTCTCGGCATCATCTATGCTTTAGGATTTTTGGCAACAGGGATGGCGCGGGGAGCAGGACTCGCTGAATGGACGGATTTCACTCACAAGGCTGGCCCCTTTGACGCAACTCCAGGAGCTTGGATGGTTAACCGTAGCTACCATTGGCGGCATCATTTTGATGATCAGGACGCTTATTTCTGTGGCACATTGACGATCGTGGATAAGTTTTTGGGGACAGCCCTTTCGCTCAAGGGCAAACGGATTGCGGTGACCGGGGCTTCCGGGACAATGGGACGGGCTTTATTGCAGGCTCTGAGCGATCGCGGCGCAAAAGTCACTGCCTTTACCTCTAGTTCAACCCCAATAACTCTGGTGGGTTCCACTGAGCCACTGCCGACCTGCACTTGGACAATTGGCCAGGAAGCGGAACTGGCTGAGCAGCTTGAGAAGATTGATATTTTGATTTTGAATCACGGGATCAATGTTCATGGCCAGCGAGACGAGGCTGCGATCGCCCGTTCTTATGAAATCAATGCCTTCTCCCATTGGCGTTGGCTGGAGTTGTTCCTTAAAACCGTTAAGACGAATAAGGATATTGCAACCAAGGAGGTGTGGATTAATACCTCGGAAGCGGAAGTCAGCCCCGCCGTCAGTCCCCTCTATGAACTCAGCAAGCGCACCATTGGCGATTTGGTGACGCTTAAGCGCTTAGATGCCCCCTGTGTGATTCGTAAGTTGGTGTTGGGGCCGTTTAAGAGTAATCTCAACCCGATTGGTATTATGTCTGCGGATTGGGTGGCGCGGCAGATTGTTAATTTGGCGGTGCGGGATATGCGCAATATTATCGTGACGGTGAATCCGTTGACCTATGTTTTGTTTCCGTTGAAGGAATGGCGGGTTTCGTTGTATTTCCGGTGGTTTAGCCAGGGAAAAGTGAAGGGTTAAATTGATTAGAGGCTGCCGTTAGTTAGATCAATACCTACAATGGACATACCCTCAAATTAGAAACAGCATTACCCACCAACACTTGGAGCACAGCATTCTGGGAAGACTATCTCCAAACCGTTGCTGAACCAACCCTGGCCAAAGCCAAAGACTATTATCATCAAGACCACATGAGGATTGAGATGTCACCCGTTGGACATGCTCACGCTGCTGACAACTCCCTCATTGACTTTGCCGTGGAACTGTTTTGTACAATGCGGGGGATTGCGTTTAAGGGTCTAGTCAACTGTAGCTATCGTCAGGCTGGGGTGCGGAAATGCCAAGGGGACGACACACGTTGTTGTTTTTTTATAGAGCACATTGGAGTGAACATGCATACTTTGAATCCAGCTATCCTTACTCTAGCCGTAGCATTTTTTATTAGCTCGTGTGCTGTAGAACGACGTGGGTCGTCCCCCATAGAAAACAATAGTATTTTGCTGTTTGAAGAATCGGATTCGATAACGAGTGTTACGATTCAAGATGATGCACCGCGGGAAATCCTTGTGCGGGTTGTCGCTACGGAGATAACCTGCGGAGCAGGTGGGCGTCCCGTTCCAATTTCGTTACAGTATCAAATAGGAGAATCAAATGAATGGAATTCGGTACATTCGTCTCGCTCGGTGTCTGCTGGAGAAACTTATGAAGTAAGGTCTGAATTTCCCCATGGCAAAATCACATTTAAAGCGACTACAAATCCCATAACATCTAGATGTGGGAGTCGTTCCTTTGATACGAACTCCAAAAATTCTCTTCTGCTGAAATCTGGAGATAATGTTTATAAACGGATACTGAAGCAAGTCAAGAGATCTTTTGGAGGGCAAGTAGAAGTTTCTACCTTGCTTGGACAGTTTGTAAACCGCAATTCGCAGACGCTTGATCTGAGTTCCAATGAATTTATTGTTTTAATGGAACTTGGCTCGGAAACCTCATCTTCGCCTGCCTTTGATATGCAAGATTTGGTTTTTCACGTAACTGTTCGATAGTCTAAGCTGGATAACAACTAGGTCAAAAATTTTGTCTCGTAAGCTCCTGACAGACTTGATCATAGAGCAACTGTAGGTTGGTTTTTGCTAACGTGCGTTTCATAGGCCACGCCTATAGTCAACACCAACCTACAATTAAGGCTTAACAATGCCCTGGTGTTACGTCAACTCTAATTTTTTGTTTATCTATCAGCAGAATCATTGTTGAGTAAGTGGTATAGAAAAATGCAATTCACAATTTCAAGCTTGACGCTGCACTATTGCGATCGCTAATCCTGTAGTTCCGTGACGCGCCTTAAGTAATGCATTAGATTACAAATAGAGTAAAAAACCATAAAACTTGTAATTAAAAAAATTCATTATGTTTAAAAAACTTTTTTCTAAAAAGCCAACCATCGAAGATCTGCAAATAAATGTGGAGAATTGCGAATATGAAGGTATCCATAAGGGAGTAAAAGTATGGCGCACCGAACTTGGTGATGCTTTCGGAGTTTACTTTATCAAAATGGTTCCTGATGTTCCATCTGAACTAAGTAAAGCTCAAGGATACTACAAAAAACAAATTGAAGAAAGCGGTGGGAAGCTTGTTGAGCTCCATATTGAAAAAATTGAAGATATCCAATCGATAAGACTGATAGCTAAAATTCCTCAAGCACCTTCCGGAATGACTTATATTCATTCAATTACAATCCCATTTAAGAATTTCAGCTATGTGATCAAAGGCCAATTCGAGGAATACGGTGCTACAGGCTGTAGGGAAGCCGTCCTATTTGATAAATACCCAGCTCCAGGGTTAATTGATTCCTTTGATAATGAGGAATATGATAATGAATTTCCGGAGCATCCGCTTTCCAGAGCTAGAGCCACTTTCAAGAAAGATATAAAGGCTATAAGCTTATCTAAAATATTAAAGAGCTATGCTTCCTTCTATTGATGAGAGCCAACAAACCACATGAAGTACTGATAAGAATGTTATACGTAAATTTTTCCTATAACACTCTTCTATAGGGATGTCATATGGATGAAAGCTTAATAAAATCTGTACAAGGGTAATTAGATGGAGAAAAATCTATACAATTTATAGTCTGACTGCTTTACATTACCGAATTCAGTCAGTCGGTTTTCTATTAGAACTCAACACTGTGTCTCAACAGTATTCATATTAAACCCACAAAAAAAGGAGCATAGTCCCAATGACAATTCCTCAGAACGGACTCCTTGTTCAACCCGGTCAAGGTCGTTCTTACTACCTTGGTCAAGACCTCTATACCTTCAAAGCAATTGGAGAAGAGACAGGAGAAGCGTATGCGCTTTGTGAGGTGATTGTTGCACCTCAAGGGGGTTCACCTCCTCATCGGCACACGAGAGAAGATGAGTCTTTTTACGTTCAAGAGGGAGAGATAGAGTTTCAGCTCGATGACCAGACTCTCGTTGCAACATCTGGAACGTTCCTCCACTCACCCAAAGGGCAACTTCACTGCTTTAAAAATACGACGGCTGCACCCGCTAAAATGTTGGTCTGGGTTGTTCCTGCTGGCTTCGAGAAATTCATGGCCGAAATTGGGAAAGCAGTGAATGGGAAGGTTACGTCTGGAGCATCATTAACCCCTGAAGACCTCGACAAAATTCTGACGACTGCCCCGAAGTATGGTATAGAAATTATTCCTCCACCCTCTGAGTAGGGATGATGAAGGTCTAATGAAGTAACAATACCGTACAGTAATAGCTCGTAGTATCTACTGCCGTGGCACTATTTGTTACGATTCTATTTTTTGGCTGCCATGATTGGTTTGGATTTAAACATCCATCAAACAATTTTAGGTGATCCTCAATGATTTTGGAATGAGTTAGATATTTCTGTTATGGGAGCCGTATTAGAAGTTTATTTGGAACTTGAAACAGAGCCTGGAGAATGGCTTGCAACTCCGTTATGTAAAGATGGTTTCCCAGAATCTGTTGGATTTGCAAATAAGCACCGAGAACTTTTTTCCTTTTTGGGTTTTGGTAGCGCTGATCAATATGAATTTAGAGATTTCGCACCAGCATTTCGTGGACTACCTAATGATTTATCACCACAGATGCGTTGTTATCTAGATCAGGTTTGGGGAGAAGATATTCCTTGTTTCACATGGCTTAAGCTGGCTGATCTTCAAGAAATAGCACACGAATTTAGAATTTGCTTTGGGTATGTCTCATCTGAACTTGCACCTTTGTTTGGTGATGGGTTGCAACCTTATCCATCCCAACAGATACGTCATGGTATACCTAGCCCAAAAGCTAGACCTACAATGACAAAATTTCACGGTTATTACAAAATTGAAGTGATTTGGGTTGAACCATTCAGAGAAATGTTTGGTTCTTTTTTTGGAGATTTAATGGCTAGAATGGAACGTCTGGGTCCTGCAGAACAAGTTCGAGCCATTTTTGAGTTTACTTTTTGAAAGCTAGAATAGCTGCGTAACACTACGTTTAGTAATATAGATGGTCTTCCTCGCGCCCCTCAATTACCATCAAATCAAACCGCTGAAGCGACTCACTTTCTGAAAAGTAATCCAGCCAATCGAGTGCAGCTACTATTTCTTTTAACTCGTCTATTGAGTCGCCATCTACGCAAAGAATTAGGAGATTGAGCGGCGCCTCAAAATTCCCAAGAATCAAACCTAATTCTGTTGGCAATGTTGCAGGATGCCGCAATTGACGAATCAAGAACTCGTAGCTGAGTACCGTATGGGTTCCTTCACTTATCACGTTGATGCCTTCTGCAATAAGTGAATCCGCAACCAGGCTAGAGCGGTAAACTCCGTTTCTACAGATTGAAAGCACGTTGCCGCCTTCACAAATCTGCCTTGCGAGCGTTGCTAAATCTGACGTGCTTGTGAAACTTGAAACCGGAAATAGTTGACTCCCCCGAATGTTGCGCTGTTCAAGTATTTCTCGAAGGCGCGAGCGTTTGAACACAAAGTCCTCACATCTGAAAATTTCTTTCCGAAGTCTAACGTTAAAACGCCAAAATCCGTGACTTAACTGTATGAAACAGTTTTAAAGTAACTTGAGCATTACCCGGATCGCGGAGCGTATAGGTGCCCCAAAGTATGCCCCACATTACCAACCCCCACAACCCGATGAGGCATCTTCCCCTGCTCTTGGGATTCCTGTTCACCATCCAAGGTCGTGACTGTTGAACGGAGCGAACTTGGCGTCACCCAACATTCAAAACTCAGGCCCGATCGCCTTCAAAAGAAAGTATTTACATCGGTATGGATGAGGCGATCGCAACTAACATTATGGAATTCATTCAGGCTCACACTCAACTCTAACCAGTGCGCTCGCTGACCTCATAGCACTGTAACCATCTAGAATATGGGCGATATAATCCAAGCAATTACAATCCCAGCTTGTCCAATGTCCAAGACTCGGCGTTGCATAATTGCGGGAGAAAACGCCCCTCATCCCCAACCCTTCTGTCTAAGCTAATCCTGTAGGGGTTTTAAAGAGTCATGTGTATTGAGGCATCGAAGATGCTCAGATAGATAGAGAGCGGGAAGGGTTGTGGAAGTTAAACTGTGCCTGACAGTGAGCAGGAGTAAGCACAACAG
>JAAHHN010000116.1 GCA_010672165.1 Spirulina sp. SIO3F2
TACGAAAACAGATTTGGCATACCTGATGAAATCAACAAATTGACTTCATTCCATCAAGCTGTGCCGACAGAGTTTTCAACCCAATTCAACTTTCGGCGTAATTTCAATCAAAATCTCTTAGAAAAGTCCCAGAGCAGCCACCATGTACCAACGCGCTCAACTCGGATTAGACCGATGTCGGGGTCGGTATGGTGGATGTATTCGATCCCGGCTGTGTTTCTGGAAACTTCGCCCAGTTCTTCGCGGAGGCGGACGGCAACGTCTTGGGCGGTGCGCTCTTTCTGTTGGCTGAGGGCTTGTTTGTGTTGGTAAGCCCGTTCGAGTTCGGTGTAGTAGCGCTTTTTGCTGGGGTAGGCGTCCATGTTGTTATGGATTGACCAGAATTCATCGCAAGCTTGTTGAGTTGCTTGCTTGAGGTTTTGGTAGGTGTTGACGAGGGCGCGTAGGGTGGGTTGAGACATGGGTTTGGTGTGGCTGTTTCTCCGTGGATTCACGGATTTACGTGGGTTTGGGGTTTGGGTTAGGGTTGAAGGCTTCTACGATTCATTGGGAGTGAACAATGGAAGCAAAGTCAGCGAAAGATGGTGATGTGCTCAGGATTGAGTCCAAATATGCCTGTTTCAATCAGACCACCATCACCATTGAGGAACTGAAACAGAAAATATGGCAGACCGCGTTCGGCAGTGTCGAAAACCGGAAAAGCTTGATCACCGATGAGGGACTACCTTGCGAGTACTTGCCAGCCAATGAAAAGGGCTGGCGTAAGGCCCGCTACCGAATCAGTGTTGAAATCATTGAGGAGGAATAAAGACCTCCTCAAAACCGAATCAGAGCGCTCGTTGGGGCGCTTTTTTAATGCCTATTCCTCGGTGGTGGCTGCGGGAGGCTGGGTCAGGCAGTCGTATTCGAGCTTGAATGCACTCCCGTCTGTGCTGATGCGACAGATTTTGTCGTGATCGACCTGAACCCATTTCTTCATGGGCATTTCCTTGAATTCATCGGACTCACAGGCGTCTCGTAGTGCTTTCTCTGCGTCGCAGCGGGCGTAGGCGGCTTCGTGTTCGAGTTGGTTGGCTTTCTCGTGTAATTCGATTAAATTTTGTAACGATTGGCGTGGGGACATGGGTTTGATCTCCGTGAAAACACTGAATTTGAAAGGCTTTCCGGGTTCAGTACGGAAAGTGCGTAAAGAGGGATCACTCCCCCTTGGAGCAAGAGTTGATTGATAGGGCGTGGCGTTCGCGCTAAATCTTGGGGCTATTTGTTCTCATGTATCTTGTGTATGATTTAAATTCATAGCGGCATTATACACAATATGCTATAAGGATTGTACACAAGATTTTGATATTCTTTAAGGAGAGTGTTCCTAATGACCTATGCCGAAAGCCAAACACAAGAGAAACGACGAACTCAAAAAACGGGCGAACTTCAGTCTGACACCAACAGCACTGAACAATCTCAAGCACTTGGCCACGAAATTCGAGGTGTCAACATCGGAGCTGGTCGAGCAAATTGGACAGGGCGAATTGCAGGTTGGGGAGGTAGCCTTTCAGACCGAAAAAGAATTCTTGGGGGAATCGCCCGCCAGGTCAGCTATCTGAGAAGCCAGCACCTGGCATATGTAAAGTCCCACCAAGAACGACTAGAAGCAAGGCTACAGGAAAGTCGAGACCATGAAGTTAACGTTCTAAATGCGATCGCCGGACTAGAAGAGCAAATCGCCCTATTGCTCGAAGAGTGCGACCCAGAACAAGACTCAACCAAACAATAAAACCCCTGTGGATGCAGAAAATCTGCGCCATAGGGGTTTTAGTTTACAAAGTATTCCATTGCATTTTTCTATTAGATAATTAGTAAATCTTTTCAGATGCTAATAGATAATGTAATACTTGGATATGGAGACGTTATTCTCTAATAGAGAACTATAGCTATGGTGAACAACAATGACTCAAACGGAAAAGCGCAAAGCTGGACGACCTCCGAAGGGCCCGAATACCAAGAAAACGGTCAGTTATTACCTCAGCGAGAACACCCACTCGCGCTTGCACAAAACCGCAAAGGCAGCAGGCAAATCAGCCAGCGAATATTTAGAAGACTTGCTTCAGGACTTACAGGAATCCCCGCAATCGACACGCTCATTGGGGGAATCCTAAGAGAGTTACAAGAATCGCAGACCTCGTATCTCTCTTATTTAAAGGCACACCATGAGCGCCTGAGTAAACGGCTAGATGAAAACGAACAAGAACAACAGCGTTGGGCCGAAAGAATGGAGCGGCTCGAATCTGAGGTTCGGGACTATATCCAGACTCAGCAGTGCCAGCAGTCTGCCAATGATCAAGTAAATCGCAATTCTGATTAGCACCTGGAACGGTTTTAGCATTACCGTTTCAGGTTTTTTCTTGCCGCCCCTTGTCTCTTTCAATCCCATGATGGCAAATCAGAACGAACTTGCGCTACCCCTGTTTTTTTAGCGAATTAGTCTTTAACCCCCGCTTCACCCATGAACTTCCCTCAAGAACTTTTTCATGCGCATCTGCTGCGCACCTATCCCCGCGAACCCGAGATCGCAGCCCGCTACCAAGCCCTGGTGGAGAGCGATGCCTACAAACGACGGGGTGGGTTTAACCATCGGGTTCCCGCCCGGCGCAAAAAACGCGCCCAAACCCCCATCCCCCCAAACCCTCCCGGCGTTAATCCCCCCTGCCCAGACTGTGGCGGCCCGAGCGCCAAAAACGGCAAAACCCCCCAGGGTAAGCAGACCTACTACTGCAAAGACCGGAAGTGCAAACGCAATTTTGTGGGCGAGCGGGCGTATGCTCCTAACCCCCCGTGCATTAAATGTGGCAGCGCGACTCAGAAGGTGGGGGAACGGAAATCAGACCGTCAGTCCTACCGCTGCACGGACTGCACCCATCACTTTACTGAACGCTTTAGCGAGGCGATCAACCATGCAGCTTGACCCCCTTGATTTTATTGATGGCGATCGCCTACGCCCAATGCTCGTTTTTTGACCATGAAGCGCAAAACTTGGCGCGATCGCGCCGCCACCAACATCTGGCACACCATCACCCGCTTCTATCAAGCGCAAACACTGCCCATCGGTGCGACCTTAACCCCCCTGCAACTCAAACAGCTCAAACAGGCCTTGACCCAAAACTATCCCTTTGGTCAACGCCAGTATTACCCCTACAAAGTTTGGTTGCAAGAGCGAAAAGACGCGATCGCTCGATTGACCGGTGCGCCGCTGCCTCAACAATCTCGCCAATCCAACCCACTGCCCCCGCCGGGGCAACTCACCCTTTTTTGAGCCGAATATGAACCATGACACCATCAGCACCCAGGGCTGAGATCCGAATTACTCTGCAACAACTCGGACTGCCCCTGCTCCCCGTCGCACCCGAATTCCCTGCCAGCGAATACCCTCACCCCAAAAATCCCAACAAGCCCCGCTTCACAGGCAAAAATCCCAGCTACCTCACATCACCACGCAACCCCAAAATCGTCAACCATCGGCAGTATCACGAAACAATCCCTGCCGATGCTGAATTAGCCCGGTGGTTCCAACACCCTGATACAGGCTTTGGTACAAAACCCGGCTTCAAAGTGGGCGATCGCTACTTCTTGGCCATTGACTTGGATCGAAAACATTTCGAGAGCCAAGCTGACTGTGATGCTGCTCTGGCTGAAATATGGTCACGATGTCCAACACTCGCCGAAACCCGCATTGAGCAAACTCGCTCCGGTGGTTATCACTTGTGGTGTTGGTCAGCTAAGAAACCAGGCTTTGTAAATTGGGCCCTTGACCCCAACGGGCCCCAACTGGGGGAAATTTTAGGGGGAAAAGCAGAACCCGCCTTTATGGTGATTGCCCCTACCAACGGATATAACTTAGTTAACGATGGCGACCTGGCCGAGATTACTGATTGGTCATTTTTGCACCCAACTGGCAAGCCGGGCCCCGCAACATCACCGCCATTACCGGCCGCTCAACCCCAGGTTGTAGGTTTACCGGATATCACTGCTTTCTTTAGCCCTACGGCCGCCGCTTACTACAACGATGTCGCTACCCCTGACGATCGCAGCGAAGCCATCACCACCGTGCTCAATGAATGTCAGGGCTGGGTTAATTGGCTGGCAGAACACAATATCCAATACAACGGCGATTTGATGGCGGTAGCCAGCTTTATGGCTCGCAAATATGACGCAGAAGATAAAATTCTGCGCATCCTCCAGACGATCGACAGCGATGTAACCCCCGCCTGTACGCTTCGGGGTGGCGATGAGAGCGCCTGGAAGAAAGTCCGCAAAGTTGCCCCTGGTCAAGCCCCCAAACCGAACAATGTGGTGCAACTACACCGACGTGTTAAGCCATCAGCACCAACGTCAGAATCACAAACCGCCGACTCAGACCCACCCCTGGAACAACCCAAACCCTACCATTACAACTCTCTCACTCAACTGATGGAGATTATCAGTGAAGAATTTCCCCAATTGTGGTGGGATGAGTTTGAACAGTCTCCCAAGTTTGACGAGCAAACGAGCCCCTACGACACCGAGCCGGGGCAGCTCCGCATGAAGATCGCCGCCGAGGTGGGCATTAAAGCCCCCAAGGAAGATATTGCGGATGCAGTGGTCTATATTGCACGACAGAACCGCCGTAACCCAATTGTTGAATATCTCAAGGATTGCTATGCCCTGTATGGGGCGAATTCAGAATTGTTAGCTGATTTGGGCGATCGCTACTTTGGCTCGGGGGGCATCTCTAACACGTTTGTGCGCAAAACCCTGATTGCGGCGGTGGCTCGCGCAATGGAACCGGGTTGCAAACAGGAGACAATGCTGATTTTGCAAGACCCCCGTGAGGGCACACGTAAAACTGATTTTTTTCAGACTCTAGTGCCCGACAGTTATTTCGATAACTCTATGCAGCTCGACGGGGGCGGCAAATACGAAGACCAAGTGATGCATCTGCATCGCTGTTGGCTTGAAGAGATGGGGGAGTTTGAACGCATCTGGAAGCGCAAAGAGGCTAACTTTTTAAGCCATTTTCTGAGCATCCAGGCCGACACGCTACGGCGGCCCTATATGCGCAATCTGGAAACGCTGCCCCGTCCTAGCATTCTAGTGGGTACAACCAACCGGGATGATTTCATTATTGAGGCTGGCCGCAATCGTCGGTTCTGGATTGTGCCGGTGCAAATCGAGAAGATTCCGGTGGAGCAGTTGGCAGTAGAGCGCGATCGCCTCTGGGCTGCGGCTTATGCAGAATATCAGGGTTGGGTTGAGCGAGGGCGCAACAATGCGGAATGCCCATGGTGGCTCTCGGACGATGAACGCAAGGATGCAGCGGCAGTGGCAGCGGAGTTTACCCGCCGTGACCCCTGGCATGACGCGATCGCTGCGTTTGTGCAGTTTCGGCAAGAGGTGACAGTCTCAGAGATTCTCACGGAATGCATCGAACAAGACTTGGCCCGGCAGGATGGCTATCAAGCCAGTCGGGTGGCTGAGGTGTTGCGTCAGTTGGGGTGGAAAAGTCACCGTCTGCGGCGCGGTGATAAGCGTCCAACGGTTTGGCTTCCCCCCAAATTGGATCACCCGGTACAGCCTGGATCACCCGCTTTATCGGAGCAGGTGATCCAGCCTAATTCCTCTGCCCATCAGCCCTCCAGTCCCCCTGGATCACCTGGACACCCTCAAAACGCTCAAAACTTCCCTGGCTCTTTATGCCCCCACAATAATAGTGATAGAAAAGTTTTAAAGGAAAAAGGGGTGATCCAGGTGATCCAGCCACCTGAAAGCCAGGTAGGGGAAGCCTCAGAAGTGGATCGGGTTCTCGAAGTAACCAGTCGGCCACCCCTGGGCCAGGGTGTACCACCCCAACAAAAGACCCTGGCAACCTACCAGGGCAAAGATTCTGATTTATGGCAGCTCCGTTTGTTTGCGGGTCAGCAGGTTGAGGTGGTGGGTAGACGGGGGGATATGGTGCAAATTCTGAAGCCGGGTTGGCTGGTGGCGCAGGATGTGCCGTTGGGGGATTTGGAGTTTCACCCACCGCCATGATGAAGATGTACGGAATCAAGCTATTGAAGCAATTGGCGCGATCGCTGAATCCTGAGACTGTAGGGTAAGCCAATATTGAGCAGTTTATGCTTGGGTTGGGAGACACCTACGGCAAGCACTCAAACTACAGTGAGCTTCCATCCTACAATAGGGAATATAAAGTTTAGCTTGCGCTTATGCCTGCCAAAGACCTCTATCACGACACGGTGAAGACAGCCTTGGTTAAGGATAAATGGGTGATCACTGATGATCCGCTCAAACTTGAGGTGGGCAGTCGTTCTATCTACATTGACCTGGGCGCTACACAATTATTGGGTGCAGAGAAAAAGGGTCAGAAAATTGCTGTCGAAATCAAAAGTTTTATTGCCCCTTCTCCAATTAGTGAATTAGAAAAAGCATTGGGGCAATATGAACTGTATTCACTGATTTTGGAAGACGAAGACCCTGAGCGCACCCTTTATCTGGCAGTCAGCGATCGCATTTTTAACGATTTCTTTTCTGAAGAAATTGTTCAACGAGTACTACGCAAAAAGAATTTACGAGTAATTGTATTTGACCCGAGTATCCAGGAGATTGTGCAATGGATTCCATAACGTTTTACCAAGATACAGTTGAAACGATTCTCAATGATTACGCGGCTATCCCTTATAGCTATGGTGAGATTCAGCAATACGTTATTGCTAATCCAGATCGCACCCATTTCTTGTTGTTCAATGAGGGGTGGCATGGTAAGCGACGGGTTCATGGTGTTGTTACCCATGTTGAGATTCGGGATGGCAAAATCTGGATTCACTTTGACGGCATTGAAGATGGCATTACAGAGGAGTTGGTTGCTGCGGGCGTTCCCAAAGCTCAGATTGTGCTAGCGTTCCATCCACCGGATATTCGAGAGCATACGGGATATGCGATCGCTTGATACAAGGGTGGGACAATGAACCCTGATAACTGTTAACTGGTTACTGATAACTGAAAAAATTGATCGCCTTCGGCGAAAAGAGCTAAGGGCTAAGGTTCGAGTGCCAAGGGCACAAGGGCTCAAGAGCCAAGAAGAGTCCTGGAGGGGTCGCACACTACACGAAAACCAACGGTGAAGAAGATGAGATCGCGCGAATCGTTGAAGCGAACCGCCGAGCGGCAAAGCCACGGAACGTCGACCCAGGAACCGCCCCGCAGCACTCTATCTGTTTCGCTGCGGTCTTCTTCTACCCAAGCTGTTCCATCCGTTGGTGCGCCTTCATAGCTCTCGTGATAGTCATCCTCACACCATTCCCAAACATTGCCGTGCATATCATGCAAGCCAAAACGATTGGGCGGAAATTGTCCAACCTCCGTCGTCTCACCACGCTGCTCGCCTTCAAATCCTGAACCAAAAACTGCTGTGGCATCATAGTTCGCCAAGTCATCGCTCAACGTTGGGCCAAAGTGAAATGGGGTTGTGGTTCCGGCTCGGCAGGCATATTCCCACTCTGCTTCGCTGGGGAGTCGATAGGCACGTCCGGTGTGCCGAGAAAGCCGCTGGCAGAACTCGACTGCATCATTCCAGCTCACTCTTTCAACCGGCCGATTATCACCCTTGAATCGAGACGGAGCAGGGTCAAGTTTCTGCTTAATTTGTGGGTAGCCTTCCACAACACGCCATTGGGCTTGGGTGATGGGATAACGACCGATAAAGAACTGGGGCACTTTCACCTCATGCTGGGGCTGTTCTCTATCCATTGCCCCTGGCTCTTCTGGTTGTGACCCCATCCAAAACTGACCCGCTGGAATCAGCACCATATCGAGCGCAAGCTCCTCACTGAGGGCTTCACGGAAGTATTTGCCCCTGAGTTTGTAGTGAGCCAGGGCAAAGCGTTTTTCTGGGGTTTCGGTGGGCATAGCAGCAGGGGAAGAGGGCGCGGCTGAATGACTCTTCGGTTGCCCTACCAAGCTAAGCAGCCGCTGGGTATTTTTGGATGCTTGTTGACATCGCCGGAACGGGTCTGGACTCTTCTGGCACACCCAACGGATTCCCATCCGCCAGTTCTGGCTTTGAAGAGTGCTGGGGGGTCGCACACTACACGAAAACCAACGGTGTTGTTGATGTTATCGCGCGTATTGTTGTTGCGAACCGCCGAGCGGCAATTCCTCGGATTGTTGTTCCAGGAACCGCCCCGCAGCAGCTTGGTTGCCCGCCCCATTGTCTAGTTTAGGGGGTTGGGCAAGTCAAGTTGGGTAAAGATTTGCTGGCGTAACCGCCAAGTATCGCCATGAGCCAAATGGGCATTCCAGCTTTGCAGACATTGTTTGGCCTCAAACTCTGAACATTGACCGGAGCGGTAAGCGCTGATGAGCCGTCGCAGGCGTTGGCGGCCGGTGTGGAGGTTATGATTGCGGACACGCACCCGGTCAGGCAGCACCCGAAACCCCACAAAGCTAGCGCCATGACACGTCCTAAAGAGCTGAGTTTTAACGGGGTGGAGCTTGAGCCGCAGCTCGGTGAGATAGGCTTCAATGTGGGTGCGGCATTGGGCAAGAAACTCTCGGCTGTTATCAAATAGCGCGAAGTCGTCAACATAGCGAAGATATTGCTTTACCTTGAGGGTCTCTTTAACAAAGCGATCGAACCCATTGAGGTAGACATTGGCAAAAAACTGACTCGTGAGGTTGCCGATGGGTAAGCCCTTGGGTCGTTCGAGGGGAGTGAGTAGCGTATCACCGGGAAAGTATTCGATAGGGGTTGCCGCGCCGCTCAGATTGTCCAGAATAGTATCAATCAACCAGAGCGTGTCTGGGCATTTGAGCTTACGGCGAATCAGTTGTTTGAGGATCGCAATATCAATGTTGGGGAAGTATTTGCAGAGGTCGCATTGCAAGATGTAGCGGCTTGAGCGGGCATAGCGGATAAACTGACGCAGGGCTCGATGGGAACCATAACCACAACGGTTGGCATAGCTGGTGGCAATAAAGGTGCGCTCGAAGATGGGCACAATGATGTTGCAGAGGGCATGATGCACCACGCGATCGCGGTACGGCGCAGCGGAAATCAACCGCCGCTTGGGTTCGTAAATCTCAAAGTTGACGTAGGAACCAGGCTGATAAGTTTGGCTGCTCAATTCAGCCTGTAACCGCAGCAGTTCCCCCTCAAGGTTGTTATTGAAGCGCAGCACAGGCTCACGGAACCGCTTGCCCCGTTGGGCTTTGCGGGCAGCATTAAGCAAATTCTCAAAGGTGATGATTTGTGGGTAAAGGTTGCCATAGCGCTTCATGCTCCTTGCTTACGTCGCTGCTGTTCGAGCCAACCGCCAAGCTGTTGGCCCAGTTCATCAATCAGGCGGCTGGCATATTCATAACGCGGGGTATCGATAAGCTGAAAGTCAAAGAGCAACCGGGTTTGGTAGCGCAGAATATCCAGCTTGGCGCTTAGGGGTTGGAGCTGTTCAAGCTTATTGCGAGCATAGCGGGCGGTGATCAATCCTTCCAGCAAATCGTAGAGACCGGAAACGAGGCGATCGCCCAGGGCAAATTTATGGTCACGGGGCAGCCGATTGAGAATGGGCACGTACCAGCGGATCAGGTCGTAGGTTTTTTGGACGATGGGGAGTTCGCTCATTTTGCCACTGATAACTGAAAAACCCGCGATCGCCTTCGGCGAGAAGGGCTAAGGGTCAAGGGTCGAGTGCCAAGGGCACAAGGGCTCAAGAGCCAAGAAGAGTTCTGGGGGGGTCGCACACTACACGAAAACCAACGGAGTTGAAGAAGTAATCGCGCGTATTGAAGTCGCGAACCGCCGAGCGGCAATTCCTCGGATAGCTGCACCAGGAACCGCCCCGCAGCACTCTTCTTGTTTCGCTGCGATCGCTCTCAACCCAAGCCGTTCCATCAGTCGGTGCGCCTTTATAGCTATCGTGATAATCATCCTCACACCATTCATCAACATTTCCATGCATATCGTGCAGTCCCCAAGCATTGGCAGGGAACTGACCCACACCAGTGGTTTCCTCTCGATATTCCCCTTTGGGGCCATCGTTGTATGTGTAATTCCCGTCATAGTTCGCCAAGTCAGTTGTGATCGTCTCCCCAAAATGAAACGGCTGACAGAACCGCTCATTCCACTCCTCCAACCTCAACTGTTCACTGTTTACTGATAACTGATCACTGACAACCGCTCGACAAGCATATTCCCACTCCGCTTCGCTGGGCAGCCGATAGATTCGTCCGGTTTGCTGCGAGAGCCGTTTGCAGAACTCTACGGCATCCTCCCAGCTCACATTCTCCACAGGTCGTTCATCACCTTTGAAGCCAGATGGATCAGCCCTCAGCTCTCGCTCAACCTTTTGGTAGCCCACCACAATGCGCCATTGGGCTTGGGTGATGGGATAGCGTCCACAATAGAAGCGCTGTACAGCCACTTCATGCTGTGGGCGTTCTCTGCTTAAACTCTCTGGCTCTGACTCCGGTGCGCCCATCTGGAAGCGCCCAGCAGGGATAGCAACCATGTCTAGGTTTACTTCATCACTGAGGGGCTCGCTATAGCCCCAGGAGGCGGCTTGGCGGCGTTCAATTTGAACATTTAGGGGTTCCAGGAGCTTTGAAGGGAAAATCAGCCTAATATCCACTGTTGCGGCCTCAAACTCGAACCGTTCGAGCACGGCTTCAATCTCAACCACCTCATACTCGAAGTCTTGGAGTGGCGGAAAGCTAACGATTTCAGCAACTTCGTATTCGCGCTCTGTCAATGCCAACGTTGCCCAGGGATCGGGCTCAACCGTGGACTCAACAGGTGACGGTGCCAGTTGGTCAGCAATTGCCGCCAGCTCTCCCCCAAAACTCCGCAACACACTGGCTGTGACTTTCGCAAAGGCTTGGAGAAACTGAGTTTCAGCAAAGGTCTCATCTCCTGTCGCAGGGGTGCGCAGCAGGACGCTAAATTCCTCTAGGGTCTTACCCAGTTGCTTGGCGACATAGTTTGAGACCTTTTCAATGACGATCACGCCATCTATGGTGGGCAAGTCCTCCAGTAACAGCGATCGCGCTTCCTCATCAACCAATTGATACGCCAGTCGTTCAGGATTCTCGTTTTTCGAGGCGGTTTTACGATTCGCTTTGAGCAAACCACTCATAAACACCTCTGCCACCTGTACTGCACTCGAACGAGGGAGCATCGCTCGCTGTACCAGACGGACAATCGGCAGGGTGATCACAGGAGCCGCCGCCAACAAGCTAGCCAGCTCCCGTGCCATAGGGGAAGCCTGGAGCAAGAAGTTATTGACGCGATCGCGGCTTTGGGGCTTGGCTGACTCAGCCGTTCGCTCAGATTTGGGTCTCTGCTTTGAGACTGCCTGTTTATCCCAAGCAATACCCGCTACCCGCGCCCGGCGATCGCCCGCCACCACTCGCGCCAAGTTTGCCAGGGAGTCCGGTTCGATGGTGATGATGGGGATATAGATTTGCGTTGGGGGCCGCTGTTTAGAATTGACCTGCTGTCGATCCCAATAAGAAAGGGCAATTGCGCGTAACCCATTACTAGGCAAGCCGGCCCAACGGCTTTGCAACTCGACCGCGATCGCCCTCGCCAAAGCCGTTCGAGACCAGAGCCGCTCGGGAAAAACTTGCAAAATAACGGTGGGCAATTTATCTGCCCAGACGGTGAGCAACTCCCGGATCTGGCCGTCATGCCAAGCCGGAGCAACACAGTCGCTGACCACCACCACCAGGCGACGGCGATCGCCCGTCAACAATTCGCGCGGCGATCGTTGCCGACCATTTTGTGAACATAAGCTCACCTTGCCAGCTCCGTCATAGGTCAGCTTCCAAACCCGCAGATTGCGAAACTCACCATAGCGGGAGAGAAAGCGCCGCAAATCCTTACGGAAGCGCCCCCAAAGTGACATTGAGGGACTGAGATCAAAAACCACTGCAACATCTAGCCAGAGTTCCTGGAGAGGACGGAGCACCGGCTGCCAGACATTCGTTTCGGCAATTCGTTCAATTGTGGCGGCTTCATCTAGCACTCGGGGTAAGCCCACAGGGACACGCCGCCCTAAAGGACGTAAGGCGAGTGCTCTTTGCAAGGTGGCTGTGATGGCAGGGGGGTCAGGCACTGGAATATGCCTGTAATTGGGAGGTAAATCCAGTGATGCTGATTCAGCCGGTGGAGGGATGAGTTCCCCCTGGGGTTCAATGGGCAGCGGGTCAAGCGGTGGCTCGGGCGGATCGTTAATCGGCCCATCAACCACATTGGTTTGCACCTCCGGAACCTCCTCAGCCTGAACATCAATAGCCCCTTGTCGTTTACCCGTACGGACACGCAATGCTAACCAGATCACTTCCGCGATCTCGGTTCCCGTCAGCCCTTGGCGGCTGAGGGTGGCAATGAGGCGTTGGGTCTCCCGTTCGATGGTTAATCCTCCTCACTTAGACCCTTCAGGAGCAAGTCTTTGAGCGCGTCACGCTCATCACCTTGGGGTTGGACTTCACGGGTCAGTAGGTACACCGCATTTAAGAGTTGGTCGGTGGCAATGTCGGCGGTGGCTTCTGGCCCTTTACCAACAAAGTCCCCAACTAATGAGGTAACGTCATCCTCAATGCGATTCCATTCTTTTGTATTTTCCTTCTTATCTGTTTTGCCCTGGCGTAAATGGGCTTCAACAATTCGCTCCAACGCCTTTTGGTTCTGGCTCGGATCGGGCATCCGCAACCGTAGACAGCGACGCAAAAATGCGGGGGGAAAGTCCCGTTCCCCATTGCTAGTCATGACGATAAACGGGAACTGATAGCAAAAGACCCGCCCATTGCGGATAGTGGCAGGTAAATCAACGTCCGCAGTCCCCACCTCAACATCGCTGGCGTCATCCTTCAGTCGCACCAACTCCGGAATTTCGTAGCGTCCCTCTTCAAATAGTTCCAACAGGTCATTGGGAAGGTTGATATCGCATTTGTCGATTTCATCAATCAGCAACACCCGAGGCAGATGAGAGGGTAGAAAGGCTGTGCCAACTGGCCCGAGGCGGATATATTTGCCAATGGGTTGATCCCGCTTCATTTGAGCGTCCTGTAAGCGGGCGATCGCGTCGTAGCGATAGAGTGCATCGGGCAGGGTCGAGCGAGCATTGACCGCCCAAGACAAGACCGCCCCCAGTTTCAATTCGTGGGCAACGGCATAGGCCAGTGATGTTTTACCAGAGCCAGGTTTACCCGTTACCAACAATGGCCGTCGTAAATGGAGCGCAGCATTGACCGCCAGGAGAACGTCTTTATACTCGGCTTCAAGCTGGAAGCTTTCCCCCCGCTCTTGACCCCGAATATCTGCCGCTGCTAGCTCCTGAATCCGCTCCCAGCGTTGTTTACTCTGAGCAGCATAATGCTGCTCAAAATCAGCATCAGCCATAAAGCGCCGCCAGGCCGGTGGCTCCGGCATTGTCTCCGCAGAGAGTTCAGGTGAATGCTTGTTCCCTAGAAAGTATTGCCAGTTGTCAGTCATCGTTACACTCCACTTTTAGTCCGGCCAGTCAAAGAATTGTTCATCATCGTCATCTTGAGGGACAAACGGCGGCGCATACTGCGGATCTTCGTAGAAGACACCCAGATGATAGCCGGAAGGGGCTGCCGAGAGTCCACAATGTTGTCGGCGATCGCGGCGGATGCGCTCTAAAAATTCAAAGCGGTTGCAGTTAGTTAGGTCATTAAACTTTTGCTCAATGGTGTTGCGATCGGCTTGGGCATCATGGAGCCATAGCGCCAGCGGAATTCCTGACTCCACCAGTTCGGCCCAGCGATCGAGGCATTGGGGATCGGGTTTCAGCCAATCTCCGAGGCATTGCAAACCGGAGTAGTCTTCTAAATCAATGGTCTGAGACTGTGACGCGTCAGGACGTAGCCATTGCAATTGGGTCAATTTTGCCGCAGGTTCTGGCATATCGGGTGCATGGTTCTGGAAGCGCTGCCAACCATCATTGAGCTTGTTATGCAGTGTTGCAGCTTCTGAACCTTCATACCGATCCGAACAGCCAACTACAATGGAGCAATTATCGATTAATTTACTGGGCTGGCCACACCATTTTGTGAGTGACGCAGAGAGTAGATCAATGGGAACAAAGAGACCGATTGTGAGTTGTCGATGTGGTTTTGGATATTTTTCTGAGAGCTTATTCGCAACCTTATCTGCTGCCTTCTGTAGAAATATTGAAAAATCGCTCAACTTCAGCGTTCGATCCTTTTGAGGAGGGGCAGTAACCAGTTCCCCTGTGTTCGGACATTTGTAGAGTAGTCTAGGTTGAACTCTGATTTTTTCATTAGTTCTTTCCTGCCAAAATACAGCGATAATCAAATGTGCAGAATAGCTTGTATTTTCAATTTCGGCTGCTTGGACTTCTGCACTTCCCCAGCTATTTCTGAGCAAGTCCTCTACGGAAAAGTTTTCCGGGAGCGGGATCACCAAATCACGATCGCCACAGCATACTTCATTAAAAAACTTCAGTCGCTGCTTGCAAATTTCAATTTTGCGATCGAGTTCTTCCGTGTCTGAGTTGGATTCCTGCTGACTGTGCTGTTCTAATTCAACGAGATAACGATGTAGCTTTTGCCATGCTTCTGATAAAAGTTTCGACTCCCTGTCAAATTGGCAGTTCTGGATATCCTTCTGTAACTGAGTGATATTAGGATTGCCATCATTGGCCTTACAAAATTTTTTGTAGAGGTCATCCAACCATCCCTTGCTGTCAAAATCCTCGATTAATGCATAAACTCGAATTTCTGGGCCTTCGTTGGGACGGTAGTCATTAAAGCTAATGTTGTCAAATTCATCTTCAACAAATAAACCAAGTAGTCCAGTATCCTTCCTATAAACTTTAAGTAGTGATTTTCTCAGTGCCTTTTTAGCTTCTTTTGTCCACTTCATTGATTCTGCTTCGGTGCGGGCAATAGGGGGATCGATGTCATGTAGAAAAGCAACACAATAGACCCAATGATGGGGTCATACCAGGACAACCCTACAAAAGGGCCACCAATTGCAAAGACCCAAACCGCAAAGGAAGCACAGGAGAGTGCGACCTGCCGCCATGCTGTGGGTTTGCCCGCTTCTGCGGTTTGCTTACGTGTCCAAAAGAAAGACAAAACCAAACCCCCTACAAACATTAGCCAGAGCAAACCTAAGCGTGGTGAATCATCATCCTGGTTCTGGATTAGGTTGCTACCTGTCAGCCAGAACATCACCACATCAGCGGGAATGTACTTCAGCAAGCGGTCAAAGTAGCTATCAATGCTTGCCTCTGTTCCCCCCGATTCATAGGCTGTCCATACAATCCTACGGCTCATTTTTTGAACTCCTTACGCTAGAAAACTCGCTATTTCGGCAACGATCGACTGAAGTAGAATCCCCTCCCGCAGACTCCCGAACCCACGGGATACCGAAGCATGATGCAACGCCACTAAATCCCAATCCCCCGTAAAACAAGGCGAACCGCTAGAGCCACCCTGGGTATGGTTAACATACCAAATACGCCCCCGTTGCGGATCAACCTGCACTACACCATTGGTGCTCAACGAAATCTGCATTGTGCGGCCTGCGGGATGATGCAGTAGATTTAGGCTCGTCTGGGGGGATGGCTGGCTGATGGTTGCCATCGAAAGGGGCTTTAGATAGTCAGCCTTGACGATCGCCCCTTCCACCCGCAACAGAGCATAATCGAGCTTTGGGGGCGCACTCCAGGCTAAAACTGGCTCATGGGCTGCCACAGTGAAGCGATCGGCAGGGACAGATTCCACATTCTCTTGGCTGATATAGCCAAATTCAAACTGTAGTGACTGGGCCAGTGTTTCTAGCTGGGCTTTCTCTTCAACCAACTTAGAACTCAGGACATGATAGTTGGTCAGCACCAGATCAGGCGCAATCAGAATGCCGGTGCCGGTGCGATCGCTATCCGTAAATGAAATCTTACACACAGCATTGGCAAGCTGAAGCCCCCGGCAGAGTTGGCCCACGTCAGCGTCATAGGTCAGCGGACGACGGGGTAGAAAGGCTTCAAGCTGGATATCATCCAGGGGCACTGACCAGTCCAGCGGTAGGTCAGTGCTAGCTGCTGCCACATCATCAAGCAGTAGCCTACTCTGCACAAAGCCCTGTAACCGCCCCAGTAACTGCTGAACATCTGGGTTGCGTGGCCGCTCCTGATAGAGCGCCAGAATCAGGCTTGAGACGGTGCCTCTCTCCTCAAAGTGCTCAATTAAATCAGCAGCAGCCCTCTGGTTAGCTTGCGATGTGGCAATATCGTCAAGCCTCAGATCATCAAAGTTGTCTGAGACAAACATTTTGAGCTTCGCGTAACCACGAAAGCCGGACGTTATGGCTGTGCGGAGTTGTGTGCGATCGCCACTTGTGAGCTTTAACATTCAGCCTAATATACGTTTTGGGTCAACTGCTACAAAGAACCTTGGGATCGACTTTATCACCTTTTCCCCATCGCTCTATATCCACGCCACCATCCCCTCCACACTGATAACTGTTCACTGCTCACTGATAACTGAAAAAACTGCGATCGCCTTCGGCGAGAAGGGCTAAGGGTCAAGGGTCGAGTGCCAAGGGCACAAGGGCTCAAGAGCCAAGAAGAGTCCTGGGGGGGTCGCACACTACACGAAAACCAACGGGGCCGTCGAAGTCACCGCGCGTACTGCTGCTGCGAACCGCCGAGCGGCAAAACCCCGGAATGTTGAACCCGGAACCGCCCCGCAGCACTCTATTTGTTTCGCTACGGTCTGCTTCTACCCACGCGCCACCATCGTCTGGTGCGCCGTTGTAGCTGCCATGCCAGTCATCCTCACACCATTCCCAGACATTGCCGTGCATATCATGCAATCCCCAAGCATTGGCAGGGAATTGACCCACTTCTGTGGTCTCCTCTCGATATTCGCCTTTGGGCCCATCACCATAAGACCCTGACTCATTCAACTCCTTCCAATCAGTGCCCCGATAATTCGCCAAGTCAGTTGTGATCGTCTCACCAAAATGAAACGGCGTCTCTGTTCCGGCTCGACATGCATATTCCCATTCCGCTTCGCTGGGTAGCCGATAGAGTCGCCCTGTCCGGTTAGAAAGCCGCTGACAGAACTCTGTCGCATCATCCCAGCTCACTTGCTCTACAGGGCGATTATCCCCCTCAAAATTAGACGGATTGAGTTTAAGCTGCCGCCTCTCTTGTGGGTAGCCCGCAACCACCTGCCACTGGGCTTGCGTCACCGGGTAACAGCCCATCAAAAACTGTGGCACTTGCACTTGATGCCTCGGGCGTTCATTATCTCTGCTCTCCAGCTCCGACTCTGGTGCACCCATCCAGAATTCCCCAGCCGGAATCAGCATCAGCGTTAGCTGCACGCCATCCCCCAAGTCTTCATGGAAGCATTGATTCTTCCGGCGATAGCGGTAAATGGAGAGGTTTTCCGGTAGGGCTACCATACCTATGCATCCTAGGAGTTCAGCGCCTCCAGCTTAAATGAAAAACCTCGTTATAAACTACCCAGCCCTTCTTTGGTGACTCGGTAGAGGAGAAAGGAGGTCGCTCAAGAGGAGACAATGTCGATAAACTCACCGAGAAAGTTGACCAACAGGGTGGCCAAATTGCCGCAGTCCCCCATTGGCACTGCTAAGGCACAGCCATCAACGGCGCAAAGATATCGTTCAGACGCTGCGCGATCGCACAGCAATTACACGAACCATCCGGGTTCATCAGACCCCCACACGGGCCATCACCATCATCATCGCCATAGGGGTCTCCTAACGCAGTAGTGCAGATGAGTGACACTGAGCGTGTAATTGAGTAAGAACTAAAACTATCGCTGCGGCTATAGCTCTCTCGCCCAAAATTCACCGCAGCCAACTCACCCATCTGCTCCTTGGGCGCAAACAGCGCTGGAACCCTGCCGCTATTTCCACGGAGAATCATGATTTGATTCTCCCCTTCCAACGGAAAAAACGTGGGCGGAGTAAACCCCGAAGTATAAATTTTCACAGCATAAGTAGAGTTGCTATTCTCAACAGTTGGCTCTTGACCATGAAAATAACGAATTTCATTTTTATTAACTTGAACCTCAACTGTTGTTAGCTCACTTGCGCCACCTTGATAGGTACAAGTCCCCGTGATCGCATTGGTCTGTGAATATCCCAGGAAATCCCCTTTCTGAGGCTTGCTCGGATGATATTCGAGTTTTTCAGTATCGACCGAACCATAGATGTAATAAGCCCATCCTTTTCGACTCCGAGCATTCGGGTTGAACTCAACCATCAGCGCAAATCCAACACAAACACCACCGCCTGAAAAATTCCCCACCCCGCAGAGATCACCACCATAATCGTCTGAAGCCGAGTTATCTGCACCTTCTGCTGAGTCTCCAAGGCAGCAATCCGTAGGGCTAATTTCTCATCAGAAGCCTTCAGCTGATTCTGCGTTTTTTCTGTTTCAGCTTCCGCTGTAGTCAACCGCTCGCCCCAAAACCGCAGCGAAGATTTAACCGTTTCAACCGCAGTTTCACAGGCAATCTCACCCTTCTCAATCCGAGCATTCACGCTCTCCTTAAACCCAGCAAAATCAACTTTTAGTGCTTGCACTTGGGT
Organism: Spirulina sp. SIO3F2; assembly: GCA_010672165.1. Classification (GTDB taxonomy): domain Bacteria; phylum Cyanobacteriota; class Cyanobacteriia; order Cyanobacteriales; family Spirulinaceae; genus SIO3F2. The sequence continues at coordinate 18,641 of JAAHHN010000116.1, forward strand.
TTCGTTGCGTTCTCCCTGCGATTGCAGAGATTGCATCAGGAAGAAGAGTTGTTGGGCATCTTCGGGGGACGGTGAAGGCATAGGGGCGTGTTGATTGTAGAGATAACAAGGGCAGGGGGCATTTGTTTCACTGTAGCTTTTATCCAGTCCTTTTGTTCTGGTGTCAGGGTATTCCAGACCGTGTTTAGCGTTTGGGTAGAGAGGCAAACTGTACTCATGAGTTTAGTTTTTTGCGTGAATTTACTTAGTCCCATTCTCCCCTAGCGGTTTCTCACCTGCCACTCCGGCGCAGGCTCAGAAATTAACCGAACTTATTCTGACCCCTATGGGGCCAGCAGGGCTACTCATCGGCTTAAGACCTCCCCAAACCCAGAAAATCGACGCTACAGTGAGATCAACAACACTCAGTACACCTCAACTGCTATGCCACGGAATTATGGTCCAGCAACATTGGTCTCCGTCAACATGAACTATGGCGGTGGCCCATTGCGCTACGCCTTCAAAACGCGAGTTCAACTCGCCAGTACAAGAACTGCACTTGGACACACAGCTATTGACACCTCTGCACTTGCAGATGTTCAAAACCTGGTCTTTGGCTGCAATTCCCCCAAACCCGCTCGTGCTCAGAAAATCACCACTGGCGCGGCAGGTTCAGAATCGAGCTTTTGCTCAGATGCCAACATTCCTGCCCTCCGTGGTGATGGGTGGCGCATCACCCCACGTAAGGCAGGACGCCGCCCCTGTAGTACCCCCCGCTCGTTTACGGCGTATGTAACCATCAATGGCGTCAAATACGCTTGGTGCTTTAGTCGTCTACCCTCCACCCTTTCGGGTGTCACGATCACTGAAACGGGGCTAACTGAAGCGGCTCCTGATGAGGAGGGATTGGTTTGGGGATGCTCATTCCCCAAACCCCCAAAAGTTGGTCGTGAAGTGGAAGACACAGAAGATAGCTCAACCGACTTCCTCTGCACATTTGCTGACCCCAGTGCCTTGAGCAGTGCGATCACTGCGGGCTGGGAACAGGTGAACGCCAAAGGGACAAACCTGACAACTGTTGATGACTTCCGTAGTCTGGTGGGCTAATGAGCAGCATCATCCTGACCCGTGAGAATTACCCCTTCTTTGATGAAGATCTGGCGACACTCCCCCCCGTGGAACAATTCACCAGTAATGGCGATCGCCAGTCCACTCATTTCATCTTTGCGCCGGGGGAAATGGTTATGCGTCCGGCAACGCCGGAAGAACTGTTTGAATTTATTCATTCTGGGGAATATGACCAGCGTCTTGCTGAAATTGGCGAGGATGATGACGGCTAATGCCCACTGTTGATGCCTTTGGAACCTGGGAAAATCGCGGCGCGATTGTACCCATCGCCTACCAGTGGAAACGACCGGGCACCAGCTCTACGCTTCCCGTCTCCGTCTTTCGGCTCACTGTCGAAGGCACAGCAGACGGGAAACACACCAAACTTTGGTTGCGTTGGCGCTATGGAGGCGCGAGCGGGGTCAAAAATACCACCCGAGCCTCTCTGTGGTATCCCGACAAGGAAGCCGCCATCTGGTTGCCCTACGAAGCCCCCCGCTTTTTTCGGGAGCAAAGCCGCCCCCTAGAAAAAGAGTTGGAAGCCATGCTGATCCCCCTGCGGCGCAGCGTCGCCACCAACTACCAAATCCGGGTTGAGGAGTTAATCGCCTGATGCAACAGGTCAGCACCATCACGTTGGGTCAATTCTATGTTTGGTGGGACGAGCACCCCGAACAACGCCTATGGCTCAACTTCCAACCCCTGATTGAGCACTTTGACCTCTCCGGGCAATTCTGCTTAGGGCATTGGCAAGCCAAACCCTTTGGGCTCAGGCGATGGGGCATCTATGAGCACCCTGCCAACATCTATACCCCAATGGATTATGACCAATTTCTCGGGGGGCTGTATTGGATGACGTTTATTCAAGTGCCTGAAACCCAATACAGAAGCTCTCCGAGTGCGGTTATACTATTTAAAAATGGGCGATTAAAGCCCCTGCCTCGAGATCGTTACACCATCACAACAACACTCTCTTAAACCATGCAAGTTCTTGACGCTTTTCCGAATGCAACCTTTGTGCCCGCTGCGGGTGGAAATCCCGCTAAGGTGAGCATTCCCATTGCAGACTTGGGTCTAACGGCTGCCCAGGCTGACCCGGCCACCGGTGATATCCGTGCCATCATCCAACAATTTCTGCGCCGGGTGACGACTGCCTATAACAACGCAAATCCCAAGCCCAATGCTATGACGGTCGCTTTGGGCAATCCTATCGGTCAGGGGACAAACCAGATCGCTCGCACTCATACTTTGACTTTCCCTCGTCGGATTGACGAGGACGATCTAGCCCTCTTGCCTGCGGCGAATTAAAGCGTAACGCTGCACTTTTCCTCCCTGACAACAACACTCACGCCTAACTCTCATGTCCAAAACTCCAACCGATTATTTCCCCAACTTGGCCCTGAACGGCACCAATCTTGAACTCAGCCTTGCCGATCTCGCGGCGATCAGCGAGGGCGAGGTGGATATCGCCACCGATGGCGGCAATTTGCCCGAGCTAACCTTTGCGGTGGTTGACCAATATGCGTCGAAATCTCTAGAACGCGGGGCAAATAGTCAATCTTTGCCAACAGGTCAAAGCGTTACGAAGAATGCCCCGAGTGCGTTTGGGGCGGATGGGGTCAATCAAAGCTATTCCATCCAGACTTCTAGCGTGATCAATTACGCCACCACTGATCAGCCTGCTTAATGCGGCAAACCCAAACCATTTCCGCCTATCTGGACAGTAGCACGCCCACTGCTACTGTCCTTCCTTTGTTTGTGGCAGATGGGAATCAGCTTAAAGCCACGATGGAGCAGGAGACTGGGGGACGGGTGTTCTTTAGTGCAAGGATGCTGGGGATGCAGCTCCGAGGGCAGATCGATGGGTCTGGCCCCCAGGTGGATTTTCCAGTGCAGAATGCCCGAGATGAGGTTTTTTCTGGGTTTGGGGATGCGCTCAAAACAGATGCAGTCTTTCAAGCGGTGCGCCTAATGCTCTGGCTACGGCTGGGGGATGCTGAGCCTTGGCGTCAGATTGGCTCTGCACCGTTGCTCAACACCACTGAGGTGCAATATCTGGATTATTGCTTGACGCAGGTGGCACATCTTCCTCAAGCGCTGGGTCATCGGGCTCAGTTGGGCTATTCCCTTGATAAACCGTTAACGGGCTCGGATTGGGTGCAGATTTCCGGAGCAGTAGAAGAGTCGTTTGAGACGGCTACACCCACAGCGGCATTGTCTGAGGTGCAATTTGGTACAGCGACAGCATCAACAGTGGTGCTTAATAGTGCCAGTGAGGCAGCAGAGTTGGTGGGGGTCAGTAATGGCCAACGGAAGATTAGCCTGTTTCATGAAACGGCGGGGGAAGAAGTACTGATTGATTTTGCCCGCGATCCGCAGCCGTTTTCCTATGCGTTTGCCTTGCCTGCTCAGTTTCTGTGGTTCTGGGAGGGGTGGCGCGGTGATATTCGGGGGATTACACGGTCTGGTAATGCGGTAACGGTGATGGTACGGGAGTTTGAGCCTTGAGTGTCAGGGTTTGGGCGCTGCTCAATAGCAAGTCACGGCGCTGTGTGGAGCGACGGTATAAGCGTCGCCGCAAGA